>NZ_LMCJ01000002.1:81428-168632 GCF_001623085.1 Pseudovibrio sp. W74 | reverse complement strand
CCTGAAGACGAACAGGACATTGTCGATGGCGCTTATTGGCTGCGCAAGCCGGGACCGAATGCAGAAGTTGTGATCGCGTACACCGGTGCCGTCGCACCAGAGGCAATCAACGCTGTTGGGATGATGGCGGAAGACCGCCGTGATGTTGGTCTGCTGGCAATCACGTCTGCTGACCGCCTCAATGCTGGTTGGACAGCTGCGCAGCGCGCTCGGGACCGTGGGGCAATGCATGCGCGCAGCCACATTGAGCGCTTGTTTGATGATGTGCCGGACAACTGCTCGCTCATTACAGTGCTGGATGGGCACCCTGCCACCCTTGCATGGCTTGGTGCGGTGAAAGGCAACACGATCCGCACACTTGGTGTGGAGCACTTTGGTCAGACTGGCACCATTGCCGATCTTTATGCTCATTACGGCATCGACACCCAATCCATTTTGCGGGCGGCTGAAACGATTTCGACAGGTGGCAAGATTCGCTACATCAAGGCGGGCTAGACTTGCAGGCGGAAGCGGTGTGTGGTGCATTGCTTCTGCCGTTTTACTGTTCAATTTCGTTCTTATTGAACTCATGCCTGCTGCAAGGACTTCGCTGTGACCTCTGATCTTTCCCAGTACACGCTTGGCTATGACATCCCTGCCCTACCGGGAATGAAGCTGGATGATGTGCAAACGCCTGCTTTGATTGTTGATCTTGATGCCTTTGATCATAACCTGCTGAAAATGCGTGATGAGATTGCCAAGTATGGTGTTCGCCATCGCGCTCACTGCAAAATGCATAAGTCTGCTGAAGTTGCAAAACTACAGATAGAGCGAGGCAATGCTTGCGGCGTGTGCTGCCAAAAGGCGAGCGAAGCAGAGGCTCTGGCGAGAGCAGGCCTCGCTGACATTATGGTGTCCAACGAGGTTTGTGATCCCTACAAGATTGATCGTTTGGCACAGCTTCCCAAGCTTGGTGCACGTATCCTAGTCTGCACGGACAATCTGGCTAATATTGCAGATCTCTCTCAAGCCGCAGTCAAACACGCAACACAGCTGGAAGTTCTGGTGGAACTGGATTGTGGTGGTGCCCGGTGCGGCGTGGCAGATAGCGCTGCTGTGTTGGAGCTGGCAACTGCAATCATCGCAGCAGCCAACTTACGGTTTGCGGGCATTCAGTCTTATCAGGGCGCTGCACAACATGCCTATGATTATGCTGATCGAAAAGCGCTGCTGGATACGGCAATCACGATCACCAAGGATGCTGTAGACCTGCTGGAAAGCAAAGAGATCCACTGTGATATCGTTGGCGGCGCAGGGACTGGCTCATACCCGTTTGAAGCAGCCTCCGGTGTGTTCAACGAGTTGCAATGCGGGTCCTATCTCTTCATGGATGCGGACTACCGCAAAGTGAAAGACAAAGATGGCAAGCACTTACCTGCTTTTGAGCATGCCCTGTTCCTGCTGACTTCGATCATGTCCACTGACATCGATGGGCAAGCCGTTTGCGATGCAGGGCTGAAGGCACACAGCATCGATTCCGGGCTGCCGACTGTGTTTGAGAGACCTGACCTGCAAAGTCTTGATTATTCAGATGAGCATGGCGTCCTGAAGGATCCGCAAAACTCGTTGAAGATCAACGATAAGATCAAGCTCGTTCCTGGGCATTGCGACCCGACCTGTAACCTGCATGACTGGTATGTGGGTGTACGTGACGGTGTCGTGGAAACGCTTTGGCAGGTGACAGCCCGTGGTAAGTTTTACTAGGCGTGCAGAACCTTGGTTTGACAGCAACATCCATCCTCTGTAGGTTGCGCGGCAAGGGATCAGGCCCCTGCCGCTCGCAGAGCAATGCTCATGGTGAAGCCTGAAACAAAAGATGCGACTTCAGCCCAGACAAGCGGGTTGGTGGCAATGCGAGCTCCATCAAGTTGATCCCGCATAGTTTGAGGCTATGAAATGAACGGATCTCTTCCTTCCCTTTCCGCGTTAAAAACGCAAGCGAAGCAATTGCGTGCTGCGCTGGAAAAACGCGGCGAAACAATTTCGCACTCCCAGACACTGGAGCTTATTGCTCGCCAACAAGGCTATAAGGACTGGAACACCCTTTATGCTGCCGTTGGCAACCGTCCACCTGTGTCGTTTCTGCGGCCCGGTGACAGGGTTGCCGGCAAGTATCTTGGACGTCGGTTTGCTGCCGAGGTTCTAGGCGTTCAAAGCTCCGTCGCAGCCCACCGGGTGCGGCTGACATTGCACTTTGATGAGCCGGTTGATGTGGTGAGTTTCAAGAGCTTTTCTGCGTATCGTCAACGAGTGACCTGCACCGTAAATGCGGATGGCATGACGAGCGAAAAGACCTCTGATGGCGAACCGCACATGGTTCTAACAGGGCTCTAATCTTACCTCGCAAAAGAACCGGGAGACGTGACGCCTCCCGGTTTCCCAGTGGACACAACCACCCTGTGCATCAATGCGATCTCAACCGCAAAATGCTTGGTGAGGTGAAACTGTTGCTTGAATATCCGTGCTCAATTAAACTATACTGTGATACTCATATTTAAATTGCTGGCGGTGTGATACAATCGCCAGATGCACGAAAGAGGCGCTGGCCATGGATGTTGGGGCAAATGATGTTTACCTGGAACGCCAACCGGAACGACTGGTTCTGGAAGGCTATCGCCGCTGGTCATCCGGCTTCGAGACAGGTTCCATCACACCCTGGGAAATGGCATGGGACCTTTATAGCGAAGTTCTTGGGCATCAAAATGCAGGAGTAGCGCTCGCCAGCCTGTCTCAATACGTGCGCACACTCAAGCGCTGCGCAGCCTGCCCACTACGCTCCTACCCTTATGATTCTCAGCATCTTTGTGTTGAAGAATGCCTGACCATGGGCCTGATTGCTGGCTTGCAACATGATGTCGACACCGTTGAGCTGTGCCTACAGCACATTACCTGTCCGCAAAGATGCGAAGAAGTAGAGCAAGCTGCTGCGAACTTCGCCGAGACCCTCAAATCCCTCGGTCAAGTCATGCTGCCTGTACCGTGTCATGTGCTGACTGATATTCTGAAAAAGAGCTCAGGCGGAAGCATGCATTAGGCTTGAAATAGAAAGCGCTTCTTAAAATATTGTGCGGCTCGTGTTTGTGAGCTGAAGCCTTCAAATTGATTTCATTACCAATTGCAATGGACGAGTCTGCGTCCGTGCAGGCCAATCTCTTCTATAATTCCCTCCAAACCATCCGCCTCCTACCACATTAATATATCCGCCGCAGCTCTCTGATATCTCACAGGTTTCCCTCTGGGTGCACTGCGATAAATCAGTGGTTGTGCACAGTAGGTATTTACAAGCACAGATTCCTGTTTCTAAAATTGGTCTGACGTCTGATGGCAGACGAAATCAAATAGACATCTGTGCGGAGCCTAATGTGCCAAGCCCATCCAACAATAAAATTCGGCCAATCAAGACCGAGGACAGAAGCGACGCAATTCTGCAGTCGCTGACAGATTTCATCGTGGAGGAAGGCTTGCAGCCCGGTGACAGATTGCCCACGGAACGAGAGCTGATGAACGGCCTGAAGGTTGGCCGCTCGTCCATTCGTGAGGTGATCCGCCATTTGCAAGCATTGGGGATCGTGGAGATCCGCCGTGGGTCAGGGACATACTTGAAGCGCCCGCTCTCGGAGAAAACCGTTTACCTGCCACTGTCCATTGCAACCAAGCGCGATGGCCTGTTGCAAACGCTGGAAGTGCGCCGGGCACTTGAAGTTGAGGCCTCTATACTGGCAGCCAAGCGGGCGACGCCGGAAGAGATTGACGAGATGCGCACCAAGTTAGAGCATATGGAGTCGGTCCATCATCTCAACGGCACGGCTGGCCCGGAAGACCTTGAGTTTCACCTGTCTATTTACCGCGCTGCAGGCAATCCGCTGTTTGAGCAATTGTTGCAGCAGATGCGGGAATCTTTTGAGAGCTTTTTTGATATGCCGTTCGACCGCAAAGATTTTGCCGGACGGTCTTTTCCTTTTCACCGACAATTATTTGACGCCATTGCCGCTGGAGACACGGAGATGGCCCGCAAACATACCTTGGAAATTTTGAGCGTGGTTGAAGAAGATATTGTGCAAATGGCACAGGAAACGGACGCAGTATGATCGACCTGTGGGGGGAGGACACAGCAACAATCGTGGCGCATGATGAAACATCCTTTGCGGATGCAGTCGTGCCACCGATTTTTCAAAACTCGCTTTTCACGTTCTCTTCCTATCAGGAGATGTGTGAAACCTTCGCGGGTAAGATCAACCGCCCGGTTTATACGCGCGGGATCAACCCAACCGTCCGTGCTTTTGAGGAGAAGATTGCCAAGCTGGAGGGCGCTGAAGATGCACTGGCGCTTTCCAGTGGTATGGCCGCTATTTCATCCGCAATCCTGTCTGTGGTGAAGCCCGGTGACCGGATCCTGTCCGTCAAACATGTTTATCCGGACACTTTCCGTTTCTTTGAAATCTTCCTGCGCAAGTTTGGTGTGAGCGTTGATTACATCGATGGCGGCAATTTGGCGACGGTTGAAGCTGCCTTGCCCGGGCATACTCTGTTTTATCTGGAAAGTCCGACCAGCTGGATCATGGAGGCCCATGATGTGAAAGCGTTGTGCGCCCGAGCCAGGGAAGCTGGTGTCACAACGATCATCGACAACAGTTGGGCTTCACCCATCTTCCAGAACCCGATCAAGCTGGGCTGCGATATTGTGGTCCATTCAGCATCCAAGTACATCAGCGGCCACAGTGATGTGGTTGCGGGGGTGATCGCAACGTCTGCTGCGCGTGTGGCGCAAATCCGCGGGGAAGTGACCCAGTATCTGGGCGGCAAGATTGCACCGTTTGAGGCGTGGTTGTTGTTGCGCGGCCTGCGGACACTGCCAATCCGCATGAAAGCCCATGAGCAGGCTGGGATGGAGATTGCCAAGCGACTGGCTGAACATCCTCTCGTGAAAACTGTTTTTCATCCGGCGTTCCAGAATAAGGCCCATCCGGGTCTGCGTGGAACTTCCGGTCTCTTTTCAATTGAACTGGCAGACAATGTCAGCGTCGAAGCACTGTGTAATCACCTGAAAATTTTCAAAATGGGTGTGAGTTGGGGCGGGCATGAAAGCCTGATTTGCCCTGCGCAGGCCTCTCTCATTCAATCGGGAGGACCAAATTCAACCGCATTCTTTGGCGTGTCACCGCACGTCGTTCGCCTGAATGTTGGCCTTGAAGACCCTGAGGATCTCTGGGGGGACCTCGAAGAAGCGTTAGGGGCAGCATCAGAATAACATTGCTAGAGGAGAGGCAATTATGAGTTTGAAGAAATTATTGGCCGCAAGTCTTGTGGCAACAGCTATTGCAGGTCCGGCAGCTGCTGAAACCAATCTTCGACTGGTGGAAGTGATCACAAGCCCGGAACGTACCAAGGTTTTGCAGAGTATTGTTTCGGAGTTTGAAGCGGAAAATCCGGGCACCAATGTCGAAATCATCTCGTTGCCCTGGGGGCAGGCTTTCGAGAAGTTCGCGACCATGGTTTCTGCTGGTCAGACACCGGATGTGGTTGAAATGCCAGACACATGGGCTGCGCTTTATGCCAATAACGGCGCTTTGGAAAGCCTTGAGCCCTACCTGAAGAGCTGGGATGGCACCGACAAGCTGAATGCCCGCACCATTGAGATGGCACGCAGTGGTTCCGGTACAGCTTACATGCTGCCCTACGGTTTCTATCTGCGCGCCATGTTCTACAACAAGAAGCTCTTCAAGGAAGCGGGTGTTGAAAAACCACCTGTGACATTGGATGACTTCCGTGATGCAGCTGAAAAAGTATCGGCTCTTCCCGGCAAGTACGGCTTCTGTCTGCGCGGTGGTTCCGGCGGTTTGAATGGCTGGGCCGTTTTTGGGGCAACGGCAGCTGGCACAGATCAGTTCTTTGATGAGGAAGGCAACAGCATCATGTCCACGGATGCGTGGATCAAGGGTGCACAGTTCATGGTGGACCTCTATCAGGATGGTCTTGCACCAAAAGACAGCCTGAACTGGGGCTTCAACGAGATCGTGGCAGGCTTCTACTCCGGCACATGTGCCATGCTTGATCAGGACCCGGATGCACTGATTGGCATTTCGCAGCGCATGGACCCGAATGATTTCGGTGTGACCACTATGCCAAAAGGTCCAAATGGCAAGGCCTACCCAACCATCGGGTATGCGGGCTGGTCCATGTTTGCTGACAGCGAAGACAAAGACGCCTCCTGGAAGCTGATTGCGAAGCTTCAAAGCCGTGATGCGAACCTTGAGTGGTCCAAGCGTGTGGGAACTCTGCCGATCTACAAAGATGCAGAAAGTGATCCGCACTACAACACGCCGCAGTTTGCTGGTTGGTTTGAAGAGCTGTCCGATCCGGACGTCCACCCGCTGACAATGCCAACACATCTTGAAGAATTTGCGTTCTTCAAAGATTCCATCTCCATCCGCACCAGTCAGGAGGCTCTGCTGGGTCGCAAGTCTGCGGAAGAGCTTGGCAAGGAGTGGGGGGAGTACCTCACAACAGCACAGAAAAAGTGGCTGGCTAAACAGTGATGACAGCTGCCACAGACCTTGGAACACACCCTGCCAGTCGGCAGGGTGTGACTTCCCGCAGATTCCTATCCCGATTTGAGCCCTACTTTTACGCAGCCCCTGCCATTGTGCTGTTGGTGACTGTGATGATGGTGCCGCTGGTGGTTGGCCTGACCTACACAGTCAGAGATATCCGCATCCTCAATCCGTTCAGTGGCGGTTATGTGGGCTTTGCGCATTTTGAGGCGGTCTGGCACGACCAGAACTTCCATAACGCCCTTTACAATACCTTCTGGTGGACAGTCAGCTCACTGTTCTTTCAGTTCTTTCTGGGGTTAACGCTCGCTCTGCTGCTCAACCGCACTTTTCCGGGACGGCGCATCATCCAGTCGCTTGTTTTTCTGCCATGGGCGGTGCCTGCATTCCTGTCTGGCCTCAACTGGGCATGGATGTTCAATCCAGTCATCAGCCCCCTGCCCCAATGGCTGTTTGCGCTCGGCATCCTGAACGAACCAACCAATATTCTCTCAGATCCTGACCTCGCCATGTGGGGACCCATCGTTGCCAACATTTGGTTCGGTATCCCATTTTTTGCGATCACTTTGCTGGCTGCGCTTCAATCCATTCCAGGTGAGATTTACGAGGCCGCATCCATCGATGGCGCGAGCCGCAAGCAGCAGTTTGTCAGCATCACGCTGCCGTTTCTAGCGCCAACCATCGCGATTACGCTGATGCTGCGCACCATCTGGATCGCCAACTTTGCGGATCTCATCATCGTCATGACGAATGGTGGTCCGGCAGATTCAACGCAGATCGTCTCCAGTTACATCTTCACGCAGGCTTTCCGCCGTCTGGACTTTGGCTATGCCTCCGCAATTGCGGCAGTGCTGCTGGTTCTGTTGATGGCCTATGCCGTCTCCATCATCTTCATCAGACGCAGTCTGCTGCGCGAAACCTGAGGCTCTGTTATGGCATACTATGCAAAATCAAAGGGCCAACGGGTGGTGGACTGGAGTGTTCATTACGGCCTGCTCGCCTGCTATCTGTTCTTTGCGCTGTTTCCGCTTTTTTGGCTGTTCAAGGTCGCGGTGACACCGACTAAACTGCTTTACTCAGAGGGCATCCGCATGTGGCCCTCAGAAATGACGTGGACCAACTTCACGCAGGTGATGACAGATACGGACTTTCCGCAGTTCTTTATCAACTCGGCTATCGTGTCAGGCTCAACCGCTTTCATTTCCACGCTGATTGCAGCGGCGGCAGGCTATTCATTCTCACGGTTTCATTATCGCGGTAAGGCAGTCATCATCGTGCTGATGCTGGTCACACAGATGTTCCCGCTGGTCATGCTGATTGCACCGATCTTCCGCATTCTCACGCCGCTGGGGCTGACGGACAGTCTGCTTGGACTTGTGGTGGTCTACACGGCCTTCAACGTTCCGTTTGCGACCTTTCTGATGCAGTCGTTTTTTGATGGCATTCCCAAAGACCTTGAAGAAGCAGCCATGATTGACGGCAATACCCGCTTTGGGGCGCTGGTGAAGATCATCTTCCCGCTTACCCTGCCGGGCATTGCAGCCACGCTTGGCTTTGTGTTCACCGCAGCGTGGAGCGAGCTGCTCTTTGCGCTCATGCTGGTCAGCAGTCCGGATGCAGTCACCTTCCCGGTTGGGTTGCTCACGTTCGTCTCCAAGTTCTCTGTCGATTTCGGGCAGATGATGGCAGCGGGCTTCCTGGCGCTCATTCCAGCGGCAATCTTCTTCTTCCTCATCCAGCGTTATCTGGTGCAGGGTCTTACCGCCGGTGCGGTCAAAGGATAACGAGGTACCCTATGGCTTCTATTCAAATCACCGAGGCAACCAAATCCTACGGAAACACCGCTGTTTTGCATGGGATCGATCTGAACATTCAGGATGGTGAGTTCATTGTGCTGGTTGGCCCGTCTGGCTGTGGCAAATCCACCTTGCTGCGTATGATTGCGGGGCTGGAGGAAGTGACATCCGGCTCAATCTCCATTAACGAGCGGATCATTAATGATCTACCGCCGCGGGATCGGGACATTGCCATGGTGTTCCAGTCTTATGCGCTCTATCCGCATATGAGTGTGGAGGAGAACATCAGCTATGCGATGACCCTTCGCAAATCACCGAAGGAAAAGATCGCCAGCGCCGTCAATGGTGTCTCCAGTATTCTTGGTCTGAACGGTCTTCTGGAACGGCGCCCCAAAGCGCTCTCCGGCGGTCAACGTCAGCGCGTTGCTATGGGGCGGGCGATTGTGCGTGACCCGCAAGCGTTTTTGTTCGATGAGCCGCTTTCCAATCTGGATGCGCGCCTTCGCGAGCAAATGCGCTCGGAAATCCGGAAGTTGCATCGCAAGCTCAATGCCACGTCTATTTATGTGACACACGATCAGATTGAAGCCATGACCATGGCCGACAGAATCGTCGCCATGCATGATGGATATATTCAGCAGGTTGGCACGCCGCTGGAAATCTACGACAAGCCAGCCAATGTTTTTGTGGCTTCATTCATCGGGTCTCCAGCCATGAACTTTATTAAGGGCACAGCCTCGGCATCTGGTGACGGATATCACCTTCAGACAGATCAGGGACACCAGATTATCCTGCCGGAAAGCGCGGGCCTGAGGGATCGGATGGACGTTATTCTGGGCGTGAGACCAGAGCATTTGATGATTGTAGAGGAAGGCCCGGCAAGCCTCCCGGCAACTGTGGATCTGATTGAGCCCATGGGTCTTTCCACGCTGGTTCATGTGCGTGTTGGACAAGACAGCCTTAAAATCTTCACACTCGACCGGCCTGATATCGCTGAAGGCACGCAGGTTCACGTGTCTTACATTAAAGAAAAGCTGCATATGTTTGATGCTCGGACGGAAATGCGGCTGGAGTCTCCTGTATAAGTTCCCCTGAACTGGTTCGTTGCTGCGGCAACGAACCGTTTTTCTGGGCTCAGGGTTTCCACGTTCTTCTGGGGCAACCTAAACTGGTATAAATACTGCCTGATATATGTACCGCAGAAGGAATTCCTCTGAATGCCCTCGATCAGTCTGGCCGTCGTTGGTTTGGGAATGGCCGCAAAACCACATCTGGAAGCGCTTGACCTGCTGAGAAATCACATTGAAGTCGCAGGTTTCTATACCCGAACAAAGGCCAGGGCAGAGGCTGTCTCTGAGCAATATGGCTGGCCATGCTTTGACAGCCCTGAGCAGATTGCCAGCGATCCGGAGATTGACGCGGTCCTTCTGCTGACCCCACCCGATCAACGCCACGAACTGGTTGAGCTGTTCTCCGGTGCAGGCAAACACATCCTGACAGAAAAACCGCTGGAACGGACCTATGACGCGGCGGCTGAGCTAGTGGAACTCTGCGATTATGCAGGCATCAAATACGGTGTCGTGTTTCAGCACCGTTTCCGCGAAGGTGCAAAGCAACTGAGGACGTTGCTTTCAGATGGGGCTTTGGGCGATATCCATCTGGTACGGGCGAACATCCCGTGGTGGCGGGATCAGGCCTATTATGATCAGTCAGGCCGGGGCACCTATGCACGCGATGGCGGCGGTGTGCTGATCACGCAGGCCATTCATGTGCTGGACCTGATGCTGAGCCTGACCGGCCCGGCAAAGTCCTTGCAGGCCATGTGTGCAACGACCACGGCACATAAGATGGAAGCAGAGGATTTCGCCACGGCTGGTATTGAGTTTCACAGCGGAGCTGTCGGGTCCATCATGGCGACCACGGCTACCTTTCCCGATGTAAAAGAAACGCTTGTGCTGGATGGTTCAAAGGCCTCTGCCCATCTGGAAGGCAGCAAGCTGACGGTGACGTATCGCGACGGGTCTATCGATGTGTTTGGTGAACGCAGTGGGACGAAGGATGGAACGGGTGGCGGGGCTAACCCAATGGCGTTTCCATGCGACTGGCACCGGGATCTTATTGACGATTTCGCCCTCAGCATCATTGAGCACCGCGACCCGAAAGTAACTGGCCATGATGCGTTGATGGTGCATGCGCTCATTGAGGCGATTGAGAGCTCTTCACGCACCGGATCAAAGGTTGATGTGCGCGAGGCGGAACTGTCGAAGGCCTACATCTGACAGGTGGTTCGCTGCCCAAAACTTTGCAGATAAAAAATGAGCAGGAGGCCGGACGAGGGCTCTCCTGCTCGGGTATTAGGCATCATCCGTGGGAGGTTTTAGCCTAAATTCTTTCGCGGTTTGATCAGACCTTGGCCCGCTTGCGCTGGCGATATTGATCCGCAACCACTGCAGCTACAATGATACCACCTTTCACGATGTCCTGGATGTAAGCATCAATACCAAGGAACGTGAAACCACTCATCATTGTACCCAGAATAATGGTTCCGATGACGGTGCCTGTGATGCGACCAACGCCGCCTGCAAGACTTGTTCCGCCAATAACAGCTGCAGCGATGGCGTCAAGCTCATATGCAAGGCCCATACCCGCCTGTCCACTGCCAGCTCGTGCTGCGGCAACCACACCGCCAAGACCAGCCAGCAAACCAGCAAGGGTGTACACTTTGATCAGGTGACGGCCAACGTTGATGCCGGAGACTTTTGCCGCCTGAACATTTGCACCAGTTGCATAGGTGAATTTGCCGTAGCGGGTGAAGCGCAGGGCTATGTGGAAGATAAACGCGGCCATCAGAAAGATGATCACCGGAATGGTGCCGGAACCGAGCCACATGTATTCTTCAGAAAGCAGGCTGATCGGCTGACCTTTGGTGTAGTAACGTGCTAAACCGCGCGCTGTTACCATCATGCCCAGAGTTGCGATAAACGGAGGGATGGCCGTGTAGGCTATCAACGACCCGTTTATGAACCCGGCTAAGGCCCCGACGGCGATACCAGCCAATACTGGTACGAGGAACGGCATGTCCGTGAACATTGGAAAGACGGCACGGGTATAGTCAGAGGTTTGCGCAAAACTGGCGGCAACCATGGCCGAAAGCGCAAGCACTGAGCCTGAGGACAGGTCAATACCGCCGGTGATGATCACCTGCGTCACGCCAATGGCCAGAAGGCCGATGATGGAAACCTGCAGAACCATAATCAGCAGGCGCTGTGGGTTGAACAGGAAGGTGTCACCCTTCACAATCCAGCCCAGAATTTCAAAAAAGACTGCAATGCCGATCAGTACGAGGAAGATGTTAGCTTCTACCGGCAGTTTTCGAGCTGGAGCATTTGTCTCAGCTACATCAGTTGCATTTGCCATCTGGCAAGTCCTTTCAATCTCTGCGTCGGGCGCTTAAAGCTGCCGCGCATGAAAACTCTTAGTTGGAAGCAAGGCGCATAACGCTGACCTGATCTGCTTCAGCTCGATCCAGAATTCCGGTGACATGTCCTTCATGCATCACCATCACGCGGTCACTCATGCCCAGCACCTCCGGCATCTCGGAGGAGATCATGAGAACAGCAACGCCCTCACCTGCCAGTTTGGTAATGAGCTTATGGATTTCAGCCTTGGCGCCCACGTCAATGCCGCGGGTTGGCTCATCCAGGATGAGGATGCGAGGTTTGGTCAGCAGCCAGCGACCAATCAGAACCTTCTGCTGGTTGCCCCCAGACAAGTTCTCGATGCGCTCGTTCATGCCCGGTGTTTTAACGCGAAGGGCTTCGCTCATTTCCGTGCACAGCTTGGAGACTGCGCTTTCGGCCACAAAACCGGCCTTCACATGATCCTGACTGAGAAGCGCGATCTGCATGTTCTCCTGAATGTCGAGCATCATGAACAGACCGGTGTCCTTGCGGTCCTCGGTCAGCAACGCCATACCATGACCCATGGCCTCTGCTGGCGTTTTGATCTTAACCGTCTCGCCGAACACGCTGATGCTGCCCCCCGTTGCCGGGGTCACGCCGTAGATGGTCTCTGCCACGTTGGTGCGACCTGAGCCCACCAGACCTGCAACGCCGAGAATTTCACCTGCACGCAGATCGAAGTTCACGTTCTCGAACACGCCGTCCAGACACAGATCCTTCACAGAAAGGACCACATCACCGATTGGCACTTCCTCTTTCGGGAACATCTGGGTGATCTCGCGGCCCACCATCATGCGGATGAGCTGATCACTGTCCAGATTGTTGGCAAGGTCGGTGCCGATGTATTTGCCATCGCGGAAGACGGACACGTCATCAGCGATCTCGAAGACTTCGTCCATCTTGTGAGTGATGTAGACGATGCCTTTTCCCTCTGCCTTCAGGCTCGCGATGATCTGGAACAGGTGCTCAACTTCGCGGTCTGTCAGAGCGGACGTTGGCTCGTCCATGATCAGCACATCAGATTCATAGGAAATCGCTTTTGCAATCTCGACCATCTGACGGTTGGCGATGGACAGGTCACGAACTTCAGTTTCCGGATCCAGATTGATGTTCAGCTGGTCGAACAGCTTTTTTGTATTGTCACGCAGCGCTTTATGATCAACAAACCCGAGCTTCGTCAGCGGCTCTCTGCGGATCCAGATGTTTTCGGCAATTGTCATGAACGGCATCAGGTTGAGTTCCTGATGGATCATGGCAACGCCCTGTTCCAGCGCATCCAGCGGCGTGGTCATGTGGACCTGTTTGCCACCCAGACGAACTTCTCCGCGGTCTGGTTGATAGATGCCTGCAATAATCTTCATCAGGGTGGATTTGCCCGCCCCGTTTTCTCCCATGAGGGCATGAACTGTGCCGGGTCGGATGCGCAGGTTCACATCATCCAGTGCAACAACACCGGGGAACTCCTTGCGCACACTATCGACTTCTAGCAGGTATTTTTGTGGGGCTGCGGCACCCTTATTCTCACGTACCGCCTCTTGTGTGCTTAAACTCACAGTCCGTGAACTCCATTTTTCTGCTGGCAGTGTGAGGGGCTTCCGGGTGCCTGGCCCGGAAGCTTGATCACTTGGAGGCTGGGCGCATTCCTGTCACTGGATAAAGCCAAGGGAATGGAACGCGCGCCAGAGCAAGGCGGAAGGCTCTAAAGCCTTCCGCTCAGCTGCTTACTTGTTGAGGAACTCGCCAAGGTTTGCTTTGTTTACCAGCTTGAATGGGATCCAAACGATGGTGTCCACTTTTTCGCCGCGAGCCAGCTTCAAAGCAGCTTTCACAGAGCCTGCGCCCTGGCCTTTAGCGTCCTGGAATACAGTTGCGAACATTTCGCCACGGTCCATGGAAACGAGTGCATCTGGAGTAGCATCAACACCAGCAACTGCGATGTCGCTGGACGCAATGCCAGCCTGCTTCATGGCGATCAGAGCGCCCAGAGCCATTTCGTCGTTGTTTGCAGCAACAGCGTCGATTTTGGTGCCAGACACGATCCAGTTGTTCATCAGGTCGATTGCTTCAGAACGCTGGAAGTCAGCAGTCTGCTCTTCAACAACCTTGATGTCCGGGTAGCTGCCAAGAACTTCTTTAACGCCCTGTGTACGGCCACGTGTGCCGTTGGACGCCAGTTCGCCGAGCATGATAGCAACGTTGCCTTTGCCACCCATCTGCTTGGCCAGTTCTTCCATCTGCAAACGACCAGCAACAACTTCGTCAGAGCCCACGAACACAACCTTTTCAGGCAGTTCTTTGTCTTCTGGCTTACGGTTTACGTAAACAAGTGGAATGCCGGCACTGTTGGCCAGTTTGGTGATGCGCGGTGTTGCGGATGTATCAGCCGGGTTCACGATGATCGCATCAACGCCCTGTGCAACAAAGTTCTGTACCTGGTCGATCTGCTTACCGATGTCGCCGCGTGCGTCTTCAAACTGAATTTCAACGCCGTCAGCTTTGGCTGCTTCGTCACCCATCGCGTTGCGCAGGATGGTCAAGAAGTTATCATCAAAATAGGCCATTGAAACGCCGATGTTCTCAGCCATGACGCTGGTTGTCATCATTGCCGATGCAGCTAGAGCCAATAGAGTACGTTTCATTACTTCCTCCTCCGTGCCGAAAACTGGCACTTCTCCCAAGATTAGGTTGGCGCGGATCCCCATCTACGCCAATTTATTTAGCGAAATCAGTCGCCTGGATGATCAGGCAGCGGTTGCCGCCTGCAGTTCTTTTTTCAGGAAATCAAAGCTTGCCTGCGTGGCGTCCACCACGTTTTCAAGGGCATGCACAACTGGAGAAAATGGCTCCAGAGACACGTGACCTGTGTACCCGTTGGCAAGCATGGTTTTGATTTGTGCGGCGTTGCCCAAACGGTCAGCTTCCCCCACCAACAGACGGTGATCATCCAACATTTGCGCAATGGAAAGGTCTGGATCTTCCACACCGGAAATGTGCATGAGGCCTGTCTGGTCCGCGAAGAACTCTGTTTCTTCTGCAAGGTGATGGTGGAATGTGTCATGCACCAGCTTGAACACACCCTCCCCGTTCACATCGCGGATTGCTGCAACAGCATCCGCCTTGCGGCGCAAAGAGCACTGCGGAAAGCCCAGAGGCTCCACGAGGCCGGTGATCCCAGCGGTCTCCAGCAGTGGTTTAAGTTCTGTCAGAGATTGGCGCAGGTTTGCCGCCAGCTCATCATCGCTCTTGCCATAATCATGGTCGTTGACCGGGCACATGACGAGAGCTTTGGAACCACACCGCTCAGCAAAGCCGATGAGTTCGTTTGCCTCAGCAAGACGAATATCTGACCACTCGTTAAAACGCTGAAGGGCATTGATGCTGATGATTTCGACGCTATGCTTTTCAGCGAGTGCTTTGACGTCTTCTGCTGGTGTTTTCTGCTCAAACGGATTGCCAGCAATGTCATTGCGGATTTCTACGGCATTGATCCCCATGGAGGCAGCCATGCCAAAAAACGCGTCCAGCGTCATTTGAGGTGCAAGCATATGGTTCAACGCGAAGTTGATGTTTCCCGACAAACGACTTCTCCCAATGTCCGATGTATAAACATCAATTTGATCTGCTAAAGATCATATGTAAGTACTGGTACCTGTCAATTTAGAGTCTGAAATTACATGTAAAATCGGGGTGAGAGAACGAATATTCCATCATTTCAATATTTTGGAAGGTTTGCTCCCGTGAAGTCAAAATGTGAATTTCGGTGTCAGGATTGATCGTTTTGATGGCTTAACAATCAAAGGTGATATATATGAGGCGTGGCAGCTGGCAGAATCCGAGTGTGTTGGACATTGCAAACAAGGCAGGTGTTTCGACCGCTACAGTTGACCGTGTCCTCAATAAACGGGGTGGTGTTTCCAAGGTCAAAGTGGGGCTGGTTCACAAGGCACTGGTGGAGCTGAAAGAGCCCGAAGAGGTTGCCTTGGAAAAAGTTTCTCCAATAACCGTTGGGTTGCTGGTGGATTCTGGAACAAGTTTCATTGAAGAGCTTATGGGACTGGTGGATCAGCGCTACGGGGACGATCCCAATGTGCGGTTCAAGCGCTTTTCTTCGCACACCAAAGACTTTGAACCGAGTGTGTTTTCAGAGCGGATGATCTCCTGGGTAAGCAAATATGACGGCATTATTATCGCTGTGCGTGAACATCCCGCTATCACCCGCGCTATTGAAGAAATTAGCGAAACCGGAACGCCGGTGATCTGCCTGACAACAGACCAGCAAAGCCCTAAACACCTTGGTTACGTTGGGATGGATCAGATCGCAGCAGGCCTGTGTGCGGCCCAATTGCTGGGGAAACTCTCTGGCGGCAAAACAGGCGAAGTCTTCCTTGCAACCAGTGCGCATTACCACTGTCAGGAAGGGCGGGAGACTGGTTTCCGGCGATTGCTGCGCAAGGATTACCCGAATATCACTATTTCCGAGATTATCAATTCAAACGATGATGCGGAGACCGTCTATCAGTTGTTCAAAAAGCGATTGGATGAAGGCGCAAGGCCACTTGGTATTTACAATGTTGCTGGCGGAAATACGGGCATCGCAAAAGCAATTGGTGAGCTGGGTTCGCCGATCACCTTTGTCGGCCATGAGTTGAACGAAAACTCACGCAAGCTGCTTGAGAATGATCAGATGGATTTCGTAATTACACACGATATGGAAACCGAGCTGAAACGGTGCATCAAACTCATTAGGTGGCAAAAGGATTTTCCTGATGGGATTCAACCAGAATACGGGGCTTTACCACCCGTTTTGAAGACGCGCTTCAACATCTGATGTATTTATGATGCAAATATTTGGATGAATTAGACTGCCATTCTAAGGAATGGAATATATTTTCCACGATATTGTGCGTTTGAATCATCTCAAATCCCAGGAAAAACAACGCATATCTGGCATTTAGCGTTCATATTGTGCCCATGTGCAGAGTGGCATCATGGCAGGGTGGTCGGATAAGTTCGATCCGTAGTTCCGCTATACGTACTAGTTCTGATGTTATTCACATCAAAATTGAGGTGTCCCCTCAGGCAGTTTGTGTTTGTGCTGTAAATAGTATGCGGGCCTACCGGTCTCGTTCCCTGATGGGATCAATGAGGCTGCAAGAGTGACAGTCGCTTTGATGAGTGAATGCTCGCTCTTTCCTGCTGCTGGGTGCAGGGCATCGTCCGCGCTCATCATATGCAAAGCAGAGATGCAAGAGTGACCCTCAATTCCTGTCAGTTGCAATCGCCTCCTCTTATTCCTTAGGCTCATTCATTGATGATCTGACGTTTGCGTCATGGATTCACTTCAGTTTATTTGCTAAACGTTCAACAATTAAAATGAGTGAATGTTGGCTGATTTGGAAAAGAAGAAGACACAGGCAGAACGGCGGGAGGAATCTGAACGCAAGCTTTTTGACGCGCTGGTGAGCATCATCAACGCGGAAGGTGTTCAGATGGCGACCTGCGAGAGCATCGGCCTGAAAGCGGGGTACAGCCGCGGTCTCACCATTCAACGGCTTGGCAAAAAAGACGAGATGTTCGTCAAGCTGATCGACCGCATGGTGAGCGAGACCGAGGCACACGTTACCCGGCAGATTCCACCGGAGACAAACGCGAGGGAGGCGATCCGGCAGTATATCGACATTCACTTTGAGGATTTGCAGAACAAGCCCAGCTATCAGGCTTATTTCGCACTGATGGCGGGCAGCGTTACAGATTATGCTCTTTTAGGAGATGCGGTGAAACGCGCACACGAGTTCGTAAAGCGGCTGCTTGTCTCTTATCTGGAGCGCGGCAAAGCGGAGGGCGTGTTCCCGCAGGATCTGGATTCAGCCATTCAGGCCGTTTCCATCGGAAGTTATTTGCTTGGGGTAGCACTGCAGCAAAAACTGCATCCAAGCCTCGATATCACTCTGCTGAAACCGGCAGCGTATTCATTGATACCATCATTGCCTGAAAAACAATAAGCGCCAAAATCAGCGCACCACGAGGAGAACAGGCGTCACATTTTAAAACGCACAGCGCACATCTGCGCTGTTCAACCTATGACTTGGGAGGGGATTATGGTTGGAACACATACTGGGGTGCCGGCAGGTGCCATGAATTTTGATATGCTCGTGAACCATCTGCAGAAGGTGGACACCGGTATTCCGTTGTTTAAAGACCTTGGCGGTCGCACCTTCAGCAATCCGCAGTTTGCGAAGCGCACTCGCCAGTTTGCAAAAGGTCTGCAAGACCTTGGCCTTGAGCCGGGCGCCCGCGTTGCCATTCTCAGCCTCAATTCCGCTGAGTATGTGGAAGCGATGATCGGCACCATGATTGCGGGCATGATCTCCGTTCCGCTCAACATCCGCTGGTCTGCAGAAGAGATGCTTTATGCGATCGGCCACTCCAGCATGGAGGCCATCGTTTATGACGACACGTTCTCGCCTATGGTGGCGGCCATCAAAGAGCGTGCGGATAGCCTGAAGCATTTCATCCATGTGGGAGAGAAGGAGCAGCCTGAAGGCACCAAAGCCTATGCAGATTGCCTGAGTGAGCCGATTGCGCTGGAGCTGGGCCGTGATGTGGAGACTGAGTGCTTCATGAGCTACACCGGCGGCACCACCGGATTCCCGAAAGGTGTCGTTCACACCCATAGTTCCATGCTCGCCAGTGCCAACATTGTTGCTGCCAACGGCGTTCCTTACCATGACCGACCTGCGCTTCTGGTCATGCCGCTGTTCCATCTTTCTGGTTATGGCCTGCTGCTGGCTCGCCTCATCCAGAACAAGCCGTCTTTGATAGTGCCGATGTTCCGTCCGGATATTGTGGTGGCTGCGGTTAAGAACTTCGACGTCTCGTCCTTCCTCATGGCACCGGCCATGTTCCAGATGCTGATGTACGCTCCGGAGTTTAACTCTGAAGACTTCTTGCGTGTGTCACAGCTTTATTACGGCGCCTCGCCTATTTCTGAGGCTCTGCTGAAGCTGATTCAGGAGAAATTTCCAAAGACCGATCTCATGCAGGTTTACGGCATGACAGAGGCTGGGGCGGCGACGTTCCTTGCAAGGCAATTTCACGAAGGCGAACTCATGCGCTTTGGTG
Source organism: Pseudovibrio sp. W74 (assembly GCF_001623085.1). Taxonomy (NCBI): domain Bacteria; kingdom Pseudomonadati; phylum Pseudomonadota; class Alphaproteobacteria; order Hyphomicrobiales; family Stappiaceae; genus Pseudovibrio; species Pseudovibrio sp. W74. Next base: position 149,663 of record NZ_LMCJ01000002.1, on the reverse strand, counting down.
CCGCCGGGCAGGCCGCCTCGCCGCTCATCCAACTGCGCATTGAAGATGAGGACGGCAATGAACTGCCAACCAACACAATTGGTGAGGTGGTGCTGTATTCTCCAGCTGTCATGAAGCGCTATTACAACGCTCCGGGCCAGACAGCAGCCGTGCTGCGCAATGGCGGTTACCGCACAGGTGACGTCGGCATGGTGGATGACATGGGTATCCTCTCGCTGAAAGACCGGCTCAAGGACATGATCATTACAGGTGCAGAGAACGTGTACACCGCCGAGGTGGAAAGTGCGATCTCCACGCATCCGGATGTGTCGATGGTGGCGGTGATCGGCATTCCTGACGAGACCTACGGTGAGGCTGTTCATGCGGTGATTGTAGCAAAGGAAGGCAAGACCCCGACTTTTGAAGAGATCCGCGCCCACACAAAAGAGCGCATTGCTGGCTATAAATGCCCGCGCTCCATGTCTCTGGTAGAAGAGCTGCCACTCTCTGCCATGAACAAAGTTTTAAAGAACAAACTTCGCGAACCGTTCTGGGAAGATCAGAACCGCGAAATTGCATGAGTTCAATCGGGGCGACCTGGTTGCCCCGGTCCTTAATCTGTTTGAAGATCACAAGACACGGTAGAAACACATGGCGACGACAGCATACGTTTATGATGCGATCCGCACTCCGCGTTCCAAAGGAAAGCCGGATGGATCCCTCAACGAAGTCAAACCAATCAATCTGGTGACCACCCTGCTCTCCGAAATGCAGGGCCGACACGACCTCGACACTTCCCGGGTGGATGATGTCGTGATGGGCTGCGTAACCCCGGTGCGCGAACAGGGCGCTGTTCTGCCAAAAATCGCTCTGCAGAAAGCGGGCTGGGACCAGACCGTGGCTGGCGCTCAGGTCAACCGTTTCTGCGCCTCTGGCCTGGATACCTTCAACACCGCCGCAGCGCGTATTGCATCCGGCTGGGAAGATATGATCTGCGCAGGCGGCTATGAAAGCATGAGCCGCGTGCCTATGGGCACTGATGGTGGACCGTTCAGCGAAGACCCTGAAACCGTGCTCGCCACAGGCTTCGTGCCGCAAGGCATTGGTGCAGACTTGATTGCCACTATTGAGGGCTGGAGCCGTGATGATGTGGACGCAGCAGCCGTTGCCAGCCAGCAACGGGCAGCGCACGCACGCGATAACGGTTGGTTCGACAAATCCGTTGTGCCGGTCAAAGACGAGAACGGCATCATTGTTTTAGAAAAAGACGACTTCATCAAACCGAAAACAGACATGCAGACCCTCGGCTCTTTGCGTGCAAGCTTTGAAAAGCACGGGGCAATGGGCTTTGATGCTGTTGCTCTGGCGCGCTATCCGGAAGTTGAAAAAATCAACCACGTCCACACTCCGGGCAACTCCTCCGGCATCGTAGATGGAGCGTCCTTGATCCTGCTCGGCAGTGAGCAGGCCGGTAAGGACATGGGTCTGACACCTCGCGCCCGCGTGCTCTCGGTTGCTGTGACTGCGTCTGATCCAACCATCATGCTCACCGGACCGGGACCAGCTTCCAAGAAGGCACTCGCCAAGGCTGGCCTGACCATTGACGATATTGATCTGGTTGAGATCAATGAGGCTTTTGCCTCTGTCATGATGCGTCTGCAGAAGGACCTCAATGTACCGGACGAGAAGCTGAACGTGGTTGGCGGGGCGATCGCTATGGGTCACCCACTGGGCGCAACCGGCGGCATGCTGGTTTCCACCATGATTGACGAGCTGGAACGCAGGAACCAGAAGCGTGCCTTGATCACCATGTGTGTTGGTGGCGGCATGGGCATCGCGTCCATCGTTGAGCGCGTATAACGGGGAAGACCATGTCTGAATACACTTACGAAAAAGACGCCAGCGGCATTGTTACAATCACGTTTGACTCAGCTGGCAAGTCCGCAAACACCATGACCCGTGCCTGGTTTGAAGGCATGAAAGAGCTGATGGCCAAGCTGTGCGCTGAAGAGGGTCTTTCCGGTGTCATCATCGCCTCTGCCAAAAAGACCTTCTTTGCAGGCGGTGATCTGGAAGAGATGCTCCACGGCAGTATGGACCCGGAAGATATCTTCGCCTACGTGGAAGAGATGAAAGCCCCGCTGCGCCAACTGGAAAAGCTGCCAGTGCCAGTGGTTGCGGCCATCAACGGTGCCGCGCTTGGCGGGGGCTTCGAGATTTGCCTCGCCTGTAACCACCGCATTTTGCTCAACTCTCCAAAGGCCGTTGTTGGCCTGCCGGAAGCGACACTCGGCCTGTTGCCAGGCGCTGGCGGCGTTGTCCGCCTCACCGCAAAGCTGGGACTGGAAGCAGCGCTGCCACTGCTGGCAGAAGGCAAGCAGCTGCGTCAGGAAAAAGCGCTGAAAGCCGGTTTGGTGGACGAGTTGGTTGATATGCCGGAGAAGCTGATCCCAGCTGCAAAGGCATGGATCAAAGCCAACCCTGAGGCTGCTGTTCAGCCGTGGGATCAAAAAGGCTTCCGCTATCCAGGTGGCAATGCGGAAAGCGCCAATGTGCGCATGGTGGCCGCGATGGCACCAACCATGCTTTACAACAAAACGCGTGGTCTGATGCCCGCACCTGAAAAGGTGATGGACATTGCCGTCAACTCCATGCGCATGGGCTTTGACAGCGCACTGCGCAATGAAAGCCGCGGCTTTGCTGCTCTGCTGCGCTCCACTGAAGCCCGTGCAGCGATCACCACGTTCTTCTTCGGCATGCAGGCGATCAAGTCCGGCAAAGTCCGCCCGCAAGGGGATGCCTGGAAAGCAGGCAGCTCTGCTATTCTTGGCGCAGGTATGATGGGCTCGGGCATTGCATGGGCACATGCAAGCCGTGGCCTGCCAACCACACTCAAGGACATGAGCCTGGAGAATGCTGAAAAAGGCAAAGGTTACTCCGTAAAACTGGCAGACAAAGCCATCAAACGGGGCCGCATGGATGAGGCGAAGAAGGAAGCCCTTCTTGGCTGTATCACTCCGACCGACAGCGATGACACCTTTGCTGGCACCGACATCATCATTGAGGCGGTCTTTGAGGATATCTCTTTGAAAGAGAAGGTTATCCCTGAAACTTACAAGCAGCTTTCTGATGCCGGTATCTATGGCTCGAACACCTCGACCCTGCCGATCTCCATTCTCGCGGAAAGCTGTCCTGATCCGACCCGTTTCATCGGCCTGCATTTCTTCTCGCCGGTTGATAATATGAAGATCGTCGAGATCATTGTTGGCGACAAAACCAGCATCGATACCCTGCGCAAAGCCTATGATTACGTGCAGCAGATCGGCTACCTGCCAATCGTGGTCAACGACAAGCGTGGCTTCTTCACCAGCCGTGTGTTCGGCACTTATCTGGATGAAGGTCTGGCTCTGATGCGTGATGGCATGAGCCCGGTCGCTATTGAGCGTGCTGCGTGGAAAATCGGCATGCCGGTTGGTCCGCTGGCCGTGCATGATGAAGTCTCCATGGTTCTTACCAAGAAGATCCACGAGACCCACATCGCGCTGGACAAACGCCTCGGCGTTGAAAACGGGTTCCCGGCAGATGATAGTTCCAACGTAAAGGTTGGCCAGTCCATGGTGAACATGGGCCGTGGTGGTCGTCACTACGGCGGCGGCTTCTACGAGTACGCTGGCGATGGTTCCAAGAAACTCTGGGATGGTCTTTCCCAGTTCAAAGAGCGTGATCTGAACGTTTCCACGCAGGATGCGGAAGATCGCATGATGTACCGTCAGGCCATTGAGACCCTGCGCTGTCTGGATGAAGGCGTGTTGCGCACAGAGGTGGAAGCCAACATCGGCTCCATCTTCGCCATTGGCTTCCCGGCACACACTGGCGGTGCTCTCCAATTCATCCACGGTATCGGCCTTGAGGCCTTCAAGAAACGCGCTGACGAGCTGGCAGCAGCTTATGGCCCACGCTTTAAAGTCACCGAAGCAGCTCTTGATAAATTGCGCAGCGAAAAACTCGCAGCTGCCTGAGCTTAAGCCGACTAAACAACAAGCCCGCGAAGCCATCGTTTCGCGGGCTTTTTTGTGTGCGGTTGCCTGCCGTTGCGCCACACTTCATCTCTGCACTGATAAAAATACGACATACTCTTCAGATTAACTTCAGGCTCGCAAGGAAGAAGGGCATTGGAGGTGGAGAGATTGTCTGAGTGTTGTTGAGTTGTCGTGAGATTGCCTGTTGGCATTCCGGTTGACCTGAATGTGCCCGACCCTCTGTTCCCCATCCTAAGAATAAGCGATGTAACCTGATCATGAGGCAGCTGATGATTGACAGAACCGTCACACCAGCCCGTGTTGCCATTGTTGTTTTCATTATAATTTTTTCTGCAGTGCTCGCCCGATTTTACGGGGCTGCCATGTTGGGTCTGGGCGTTGATGAAAGCTATATGGTCGTCATGGCCCGAGATCTGTCTCTCAGCTATTTTGACCATCCTCCGCTGACCTTCTGGATTGTCCATGTGACGGCTTGGCTGACAGGCTCTGAGGCAGGCTTTGTGCTCCGCACGCCCTTCATCGCCATGTCGGTTGTCTCCACCCTGCTGCTGTACCAGCTCACCGCCCACTTCTACGGTGCGAAGGCTGGGGCATGGGCGATTGCATGGTTCTCCATCTCCCCGTTTTTCCTACTGTCGGCTGGAAGCTGGATTGTACCGGATGGGCCGATGATGCTCTTCTTGTTGGTTGCGGCCAGTCTTCTGGCTCCGCTCTCGGATCCGAATACAACGCACATAAGCAAGACGCGTTGGGGAATTGCCGGACTGGCATTCGGGTTGGCGCTGCTTTCAAAATACATGGCGGTTTTGAGTGGGCTTGGTGTCTTGCTTTTCCTGCTCTCGAACAGAACAACACGGCCCCTGCTTCGCAGCTCAGGCCTATACATTGCCGTGGTGATCGCGCTGCTGGTCTTCAGCCCGGTTATCTATTGGAATGCAGTGAACGGCTGGCAGTCCTTCGGATTTCAGCTCTCACGTTCAGTCTCTTCCAGTGATTTTGAACCTGTGGTGCATCTCATCAATTCCGGACGCATGCTGTTGGGACAACTGGCCTATCTTCAACCGGTTACGCTGGTTGTGTTCCTATGGCTCCTGTTGAGGCACTTCAGATCAGCTGAGAAAACAAGAGCTGATCGATATCTCCTGTGCCTTGCGATTGTTCCAATCGTGGTTTTCAACGCGGTGGCTTTGCTTTCCAGAAATACACTTCCCCACTGGCCTATGGCTGGATATCTGTTCCTCTTCCCTCTCTTGGGGAGTTGGTTCGCCAGCCTCAAGCCAACTGGGGCAGCGATCGCAAAACGCGCGTTTGCGGCATCCGCAGGGGTGATCCTCACTGTCGTGGTGCTGGGCGGACTGCATTTTAAAACGGGAGTTCTGACGCGTCCGCTGGCGTCTGCTGCCCGTTGGGATGATACCATCCGCGCAATGGACTGGTTTGATGTGAAGGATGCTCTCCGCCGCCGCGGTTTCTTGCAGGAGGATGAGCCCAGACTGATTTATACGCTGAACTGGATTGACGGCGCTAAGATTGCTTACGCACTTGGCGATCAAGCGCATGTCAGAGTGCTGGGCAGTGATCAGCGTCATTTCGGGCTGTTGCCAGAGCCAACAAATGATCCGAAGCGCAAAGTGCTCGTCGCGGGGCTTCTTCCCTTTGATGACTGGGAAGAGAGACTGCGCAGAGTTCATGCAGCACTGGCTGGGTCATACTGCACGATCACTCCCGATGAGCCGATTACGATTAACCGGGGTGGCTCGCCTTATCGGGCACTCTTCTTGCTCTCAGTCTCTTCTTGCTGAGAGGCTGGGCTCTTTTCAGGGGCCTCTGGTTTGTAATCCTTGTTGGTGAGAGCTTGATAAAACGGCTTGCTCCTCAGCATCTTTCGGTTCTCTTCGAGCTGGTCTTCGTCGTCCACACCAACACCGCGCGAGCCTTCTTCATTGCGGAAGGTTGCAAAGCTTAAGCCTTCGAGGCCGGCATCGGAATCCGGGTTTTTGCCCGGTTGAATCCCAGCGGCTGCCAGTTCCTGTTCCAGCAGTTTCAGGAAAAAGCCAAAGTCCTCAGCACCATCAGGATAGTTGGTGTCCTTAGCATAAGGATAAAGCGTGATCTGCGCACCTTGGGTGATACGATCAAAATATGCGTTTTGCTCTGCTATTTTTGCTTTGGCCTCAGGCGTGTCAGCGGAATACTTCTCCTGATCATCTTTAATCGCTGCCTCCGCTCCGTCCATATTGGTGACTTTGAACGAAAGGAAGGGGTTATCCGGTGAGAGCAAAAGTGGCGTCAGGATGTTTCCAGCTTGTGCCAGTTGATCCATCTGAACACTCAAATGAATCTTATTTCCGGCTTTCTCGTATTCGCCGCTATCAAGCACGGGCCTGCCGTCCTCACCCAGAGGCTCAAACTGGGTAAAGATGCCATCTCGGTCAGCATTATTGATCCGGTGATCGGGGTTTTTGAGCAACTCTCTTTGTGCTGATATCTTGTCCCTGCTCCGTGCGTACTCTTCTCTATCCGTGAATGGGATCTTGTGCTGCTCTTCATATAATTTATTCAGTTCAGTGAGTACTTCCTGAGCCGCAGCCACTGAGTTGCCGCCGGTATAAGCCCGTACGGAAGTTTCTTTGCGTGGTTTTTGAGTTTCTTTCGACGGTACTTCCTTGAGTGTCAGCTCCAGCATTTCCAGATAGGTTTGCAATGCTAGAAAGGTATCCCGACTGTCCTTGATTTCGCCAGCTTTCAGCTGTGCCTCTGCTTTATCTGCATTGGTTTTGATGAGCCCGGCCAGTCGAGGAGCCTCCTCCTGACGGCCCTGTGAGAAGCCCTCCAGGTCAAAACTCGCAAGGAACTTCAAACGGGCTTTGATATCTGCCAGCTCTTGCTTGCGATGCAACAGCACACAAGCGGAATCAACACCGCGGGCATAAGTCTCCTCGATCTCCTGCAGAGTAAGGTTTGCATTGTCCAACACATCCTCTGCTGCATCGACATTCTGCAACTTGTTCAGATCAGTCGCTTTGTCCAGAAGACCCGCTGTTTTCTTTACGTAATTGTCGAAGATTTCAAGATCACGGACATCCTTGAAGATATTCCGGCGCTTCTTGTAGGCCTCAAACTTGGCACGGACTTTTTTGATTTCCGGCGACAGGTCCGGGATTTGGGGCTCTGGCGGCATATGGTTCCCGGCCGGGCCGTCAACGTGCTCTGTTGGCTCCCCATTGGGAACGCCTTGCGGGCTGGAGCCTTCAACCGTGGTGCCCTGCACACCATCCATGTTGATACGAAGAATTTCAGAGACAGAATGGATCCACTCCTCTGCTTTCTGATCACCGGAAGTGTTGTCCGTTTCAGGGTTGTTTTTGGGCATCCATAGGCTCCGTTTCGCACCGGGAGAACGCCGCTATTTTGGAGTATCCCGCAGGTAAGCCAACTATCGCAGTGGTTTCAGAGCGAATGAAAAGTCAATGGAAACGATAAAATATTGGGGTATCTGATTGTCTGAATTGAGTTGGCAATTCCTGCTTGCACACGGCTTTAGCTCATCGGCCCAGGCTCTGGCTGTGATGTGTGCCCAACGTAAACCTCGGCAGACACATAAAAAAACAGCCCGCGCTGGAGGCTTGGCGAGCTGTTTTGAAGCAAATGACTTAGAATATAGTCCAGTCTAAGGTTCATCTCTGCTTGATATAGATTTCAAGTATAAATACAATAAGTTATGCAATATCCATTCTAATATTCTCTTCCCCCCATAACAGTTAAAACATAGCAGGATCTCATTTCGGCTTGCTCAAACCATCTGCTCAATGACCCATCAGCTGAGATAAATAATCTCGCCATGGGGCCACGAAAAACACAGTGTTTGTTTTGAAATGCGATCAGCTTACCTACAAGATTAAGAGAAACGCGGGTCTCCAACCATTCCCCAAATGGGGGCTTGCAGAAGAAAAAGAGCACCCCTCCGACAGATACCCGGCGTGTTCTGACCGTTCGATTAATAGGCCTGCCTCACCTATGTTACTCCGCAAAAGCTATCTACCACCTAAATCCTGTTTGATATTTATTGGCACTACGCTACGGTAACTGTGTCGAATATTTAAGGAATCATTGCTGTTTACACATTTAGAGGCATGGAAAAGAATTTTGAACTCTTTCTCACTCAGTTATATGAGTCTGTAGAGCACCCCGATCTGTTTGAGGACGCCCTCACCACGGCCAGTGACATGCTGGGAACATCTGGCGTTCATCTTTACACGTATGATGCTGCAAAACCTGAGGAGCGTCTCAACTATGTGGCGCGGATTGATACCGCATTCGAGCTTGAATACACCACAGACTACTTCCCCCATGACTACCGAATAGAGCGGGTTCACAAATCTCCCTATGGACAGGTGATAACCGACGCGGAGATAACAACGGAGCATGGGTTGAAAACCAACCCGGTCCATCAGTTGCTCCCCAAATATGAGGTTTATGACCTTATGGGGACGAACCTGACCAAGGGCGATAACTTCGGCTGGTTTGGTGTGTCTTCCCTCAGGGTCGGAGATGGCTTCACACCTTTGCAAAGAAAGATGTTTGAGCGCATGATACCGCATGCCAGCCGGGCTCTGCATTATCGGCAAAGGGTGAAGAGCCTTGAGATGAAGCTGTCGTTGCAAGACCGCGTTGCCGCAGAGCTGCCATTTGGCCTCATCGTCTTTTCACAGCATACCATCAGTTCCATCAATCCAGAGGCTCTTGAGATTCTGGAGCACGGGTTTTTGAAGCTGAAGAAAGCAGGCCTTGCCTGTGCTGAGCGTAAGCACAACAGAAAACTGGCAGAGGCGCATGTCAGCGCCCTTCACGGGGGCCTGCCCCTGTTGAAGCTGACGGATGAGCGATCCGGCATAACCTATCTGATCCAGATGTTTAACCCAAAACCACAGGCGGCAGGCGGAGCTGTAGAGGCCGCGCAGTATCTGGCGGTGAAGATCATGATGACGGGTACCACGGAGCAGGCAGATCGTGCTGTGCTGGAGAACATGGCAGATGCCTTCCGGCTCTCAAAAGCTGAGACAAATGTGATCTGCGCCGTCCTCTCCAACCAGTCCCTGCAAGCCTACTCAAAAAGCCGCTCCGTCCGGCTCGACACCGTCCGCAAACAACTCAGAAGCGCCCTTTACAAAATGAACATCAACTCCCAAAAACAACTCTTCCAGCTTTATGAAGTGTTTCGTTCGTTCTCGCGGTGAGTTGTGCGAATTGCTTGATGCGTTTCGCATTGTGCGTGCTAATCTGTGTTTATCTTCAACTCGTTTAGTACACGAAGGGAGCAGCTGAGCGTGTAGGCACTACAAGCATTTCATGTTACTTGTAGCGGGCCTTAAATCCAGAGTTGTAGATGTCATTTAATAATTTAAGTTTCCAAGCCTCTTGGAGAGAGTATCAAGAGCGCGTTCTCGCTGAGTTAGATACCCATCTGGATGATGACCACTTGCATATTGTTGCAGCTCCAGGATCAGGGAAGACTATCCTTGGATTGGAGGTCATGAGGCGAGTAGGCCAGCCTGCGTTAATTCTTGCCCCGACGATTACGATCCGCAATCAATGGATAGAACGCCTCACATCCTTGTTTTTGCCAGAGGATGAAGAGCGGCCTGATTGGATATCAAAAGACATCAGAAAACCAAAATTTCTGACTGTGATCACCTATCAGGCTCTTCATGCTGCATTCTCGAATGAGGACGTCGACGAAGAGCTTCAAGACGCAGAAGATGAAGCAGAAGATCAGCCAAGGGTAACCCAGTCTAAGTCGGTTGATGTAATTGCACTGCTTGCTGAGCAAAATGTGAATGTGCTCGTGCTGGATGAAGCGCATCATCTACGGAATGAATGGTGGAAGGCGCTCATCAAGCTGAAAGCTGGCTTAGTGAAGCCCAAAACCGTCGCATTGACCGCTTCTCCTCCGTATGATGTCGACTTTAAAGAGTGGCAGAAGTACGAGGAGTTGTGCGGCCCAATAGATGCTGAGATTTCGGTGCCTGAGTTGGTGCAACGCGGTGATTTATGTCCGCACCAAGATTATATTCACTTTTCTCTTCCGACAAAAAATGAACACCAGAAACTTTGGGAATTCAAAAAGAACGTCTCAGAATTTCTTAAGGAGCTTTCGGAGAATAAGCGCTTTTTGGATGCCCTTTCTGCTCATCCTTGGGTTTGTGACACGCAGCGACACGTTAAAGACATTCTTGATGATCCGCAGTTCTTTTCCTCGATAATTATTTTTCTCAACTCGCTTGGCTTCGCTCCGCCTGACTATGCTCTAACCATTTTAGGTGTCAGGTCGGCTGAAGTTCCAGGTGTTGATCCCAAGTGGCTTGAAGTATTGCTGAGTGGGGTTCTCTACTCCCACGTTGATGACTTTTCCGAGTTTGATGACACTCTGGTTGCTGTTCGCCGCGAACTTAAGCGAATAGGAGCTATTGAGCGGCGCAGAATAAACCTCGAAGACACCAAGGAAATTAAAAAAATACTAGCCAGTAGCACTGGTAAGTTGAAGAGCATTGCTACGATCACTCGAATGGAAGCCAAGCAACTTGGTGATGATCTGCGCATGGTGGTTCTTGCAGACTATATTCGAGAGACGGAATTGCCTTCTTGTGCGGATGAAATAGGCCCGCTTAATAAAATCGGTGTGGCCCCAATTTTTGAGCATCTCCGCCGTGAAAGCATTGCTGGTGTCAAACTTGGTGTGCTGACCGGATCTCTGATTATTCTTCCCAAAGATGCTCTAGGCATCTTTGACCAGGTGGTGAGAGATAATCACATTGATAATAGCCATATTCGGCTTTCTGACCTAGCTCATGATAAGAATTTCGTCCGCGTTCATATCAAGGGAGAGCAAAAGCAAAGCATCGTTCACTTGATAACTGAGGTGTTCAATGCTGGCGGAATTACTGCCTTGGTTGGAACGCAGGCATTGCTTGGAGAAGGTTGGGATGCGCCTTCAGTAAACACCCTCATTCTAGCCAGTTATGTTGGCTCTTACATGCTTTCCAATCAGATGCGTGGCAGGGCTATTCGTATTGATCCGAGTAAACCCAATAAAACAGCCAATATCTGGCATCTTGCATCAGTTGATATTGAGCGATTAGATGAAAAACTGAAATCAGTTTTTACGAAAGAGACATCGAGGCGAGAGATTTTTGATCCGTTCGATGACATTCAACAGGATGTTGGAGATGATGTGAGGATGCTGCAAAGGCGGTTTCTTGCGTTTGAAGGTGTTTCTTATGATGTGCCCTTCACAATAGAAAACGGCTCCAAGCGGCTTGCTCTTGCTGGCACTAAATGGACGGGTGCTGGCGTAGAAAGCCTTAATCAAAGCATGTTGGCGCGGGCTGAAATGAGGGAGGCCCTGCTTCACACATGGAGCAAGGGATTGCATGGCTCCAGCCCGAAACCGGAAACGCGTGAAAACATTGGTTCAAACTACGCGCCCCAAGGTTTCGTATTTTTTGAAACCATCCAATACTTAATTATGACAGGTCTTATAACTGCCGCTCTTGCCATTGCGCAGGTATTGTCTGGTGTTCGTGATGTTGAGACATTGGCGGTTTGGATTCTGGTCGGTGCAGGTGTGGCTGCGGTGATGATCGCACCAAAGGCTTTCAAGATTTTTCGACTATATCTTCGAAACAGTTCTTTAGAGAAATCTATCACGCAAGTAGGGCGGAGCGTTTTAGAAACCCTTCAATTCATGGAGCATATAAAAACAAGCACTCAAAACCTCCGCATTCAGTCCACGCAAAACAAAATGGGCGTCGTTTATTGTCGGTTGGATGGGGCGACACCTGCGGAGAGGCGTCTCTTTCTGGAGGCAATGGGAGAAGTTTTAGGCCCCTCTGAAAATCCGCGATATTTGCTTGTGCGCTCTTCCAGGCTTGGCGGCATATCTCGCGTGGATTATCACCCAGTTCCAAATTCTATTGGTCAAAAAAAGAAGAATGCCGAGTTCTTTGCTAAGCGCTGGGAGCGATATATCGGGCCCTCACAACTTATCTACACACGTAGCCCTGAAGGACGCTTATCGCTCTTGCAAGCACGAACGCAGTCCTTTGCTTCAGCCTTTCAGAAAAAGACAGATCGTTTGAGTGTGTGGGAGTAGTGCTTGCTATGTTTGTCTTTAGTGACAAGTTTATCTCGGCTCTCTGAATGTAGATTGGCTCTAGGGCTTGACGGTTTACGTGAGGTTGATCGCATGAATTTCAGGTTGCTGTTCACGCAGGACTTTTGAGTTTGCAGTTTCATCCCGCACCGCACAATGAAATCCTTAAAAAACGCAAGAAAACACGAAAGAACGCAAACGAACGCGTTGCTATGTGAGGCTAATTGCTGAGCGGGCTTCATGGATGATGAGTTCTGGTTTTAGGCGTCGGAAGAGATTTATGCCCGGTGCGCGGAAAAGTTATCAACTGCCTCTGTGCAGGGCAGAAAAACGCGGTTGGGAGGATAAGTGCGAGAGTGCGCAATTTTCTTACGGGGATAACGTGGTGTCCGCCAAAAAGTGTCGCAAAGAGAGGTTCCACTGCAAATAACTTGGTATAATTGCTCTCTGTGAAATTTAACAGGAAAGAAATCTCTGAGATATCAAGAGTTCGTGGCGGTGCCCGTGTATCTGCTATTGATTTATGCGCTTCACTCTTGGGCGTCTTCAGGCGGTTTTGCCTTTAAGCCCCGCAAAAAATCTTGCTTTGAAGGGGAATATAAGAATTTACAAAATTATTTACTGTGTGACGTCGAATATTACAGCGCCTGTTAATGCCTCATGAAGTCTATACTGACCTTTATACTTGTTCTAGGGGCAACCCCGTAGGAAAGACGTAGAATAGCTGCTTGACACATGGGTAAATGTGGTTTCATATGCCTTTGCTATCACATGATATGCAGTAAAGATGAGGAATAGGCCATGAGCCGGTCAGTACTGGTTCTTCAGTATCGCAATAAAAAGAGTTTGGCATGGTTTACGCAAGATGTTCGTCTTGCCTATGACTTCCCAAATGCGTGCGTATAAGCCTACAGGCCCATCAGTCCCTTTAAAAATTTGAATGTTTGACGCCTAATCTACTTGGAGCAACGGGAAAACTACATCTACCCTTGCGCTTTATCGGGCAAAACTACTCACACCGTCTCTGACAGTGAACGGGTGAGCTGCGTCTTACTTTCAAACCTGGTGACTGCTGCCGCAAAACACAAATTCCAAGATAACCGCCTGTAATTTCAGGTGCTTGAAAACTTTCGCGCCCAATGGTTGGAGAGCGACCCAACTCGTGCGCCGCTGCGTGTTCCCAAAGGTGGGAGCCAGTATTTGGATACAGAATGCGCAGTAAAAACATGACGTAAGGACTAGAACAATGAAACGTATCCCTGAGCCGTTCCGCATCAAAATGGTTGAGCCAATCAAGATGACCACTTTCGCAGACCGCGAAAAGGCATTGGCTGAAGCAGGTTACAACCCATTCCTGCTCGCAAGTGATGACGTTTACATCGATCTGCTGACAGACTCCGGCACGGGCGCCATGTCTGACTACCAGTGGGCGGGCATGATGATGGGCGATGAAGCCTATGCCGGATCCCGCAACTTCTACAACCTCAAAGAAGCTGTCCATCACTTCTTCCGTTATGAATATATGGTGCCAACCCACCAGGGGCGTGGTGCAGAGCAGATCCTGTTCCCGGCACTGATCCGTCGCGCCAAGGAAGTGCGTGATGCAGACAAGCACGTGTTCATCTCCAACTACCATTTCGACACCACAGCCGCGCACGTAGAGCTGAACGGTGGCGAAGTCGTCAATGTGGTGGATGAACGGGCTTATGACACAACCACTTACTACGATTGGAAGGGTGACTTCGATCTTGAGAAGCTGGAAGCGTCGATCAAGGAAAATGGTGCGAAGAACATCACCGCGATCATCACCACAGTGACCTGTAACAGCTCCGGCGGTCAGCCAGTTTCCATGGCCAACATGCGGGCTGTTTACGAGATCGGCCAGAAATACGACATCCCGGTTGTGATCGACTCCGCCCGTTATTGCGAAAACGCGTATTTCATCAAGCAGCGCGAGGAAGGCTACGCGGATAAGTCCATCACCGACATCATCCGCGAAATGTACTCCTACGGCGATATGCTCACCATGTCCGCCAAGAAAGACCCGCTGGTCAACATCGGCGGCATGTGCGCAATCCGGGAGAAGAAAGAGCTGTTCCAGGCCGTCCAGACCCTCTGCGTCCCAATGGAAGGCTTCGTAACATACGGGGGATTAGCCGGTCGCGACATGGAAGCGCTGGCACGGGGTATGCATGAAGGTGCGGACGAGAGCTTCCTGCACTATCGTATTGGCCAGGTTAAGTATTTAGGCGATCGTCTCGTTGAAGGCGGCGTGCCAATTCAGTACCCAACCGGTGGTCATGCGGTGTTCGTAGACGCGAAGAAGATCGTTCCGCACATCCCGGGAGACCAGTTCCCGGCGCAGGCTTTGTGTAACGCGCTCTATCTGGAATCCGGTGTACGCCCAGTTGAAATTGGCTCATTCTTACTTGGCCGCGATCCAGCCACCGGCCTGCAAAAAGAGTCCCCACTGGAACTCATGCGCCTAACAATCCCGCGCCGTGTGTACACCAATGACCACATGGATTACATCGCGGATGCTCTGATCAACGTTGCGAAAAATGCGAAGGATATCAAAGGTTTCGACTTTGAATACGAGCCACCTGTGCTTCGTCACTTCACTGCACGTTTGAAGCCAATCAAATAATTTGGCAACTTGGGAGGCGCTGCTCTGTGCCTCCCCTCTTTCCTCACGGATATAACAAAACTACTTCACGGGAGAGAAGTAAATGTCTGAGGGCACACAAGTCGGTGGTTTGGGAAAATCCACTGCAACAGTCAGTCCATCCTTCCTAGGCGGGGCTATGATCATCGCCGGTACTGCAGTCGGCGCTGGTATGTTTTCCGTTCCAACCGTTAGTGCTGGTATGTGGAGCATCTGGGCTATTCTGGCTCTGGCCTTTACCTGGTTCTGTATGCTTCATTCCGGCCTTATGATATTGGAAACAAACCTGAATTATCCGGTCGGATCCAGTTTCGATACCATGGTGAAAGACACCCTTGGGACTGGATGGAACACCGTAAACAACATTGCCGTTGCATTTGTCGGCTACATCCTCTGCTACGCTTACATCTCCGGTGGCGGGTCTATTGTGGTTCACACACTGGATGCTACATTGGGTGTTGCGCCTCCGCAGATGTTGGCTGGTCTGATCTTTGCACTGGGTCTGGCGTTCTTCGTCTGGTGGTCTACCAAAGCAGTTGATCGCATCACAACCATCCTTCTTGGTGGCATGATCATCACATTCTTCATGTCTGTGACTGGTTACACCTTCAACATGAAGGCTGCAGTCTTCTTTGACAGCGACAATAATATGGGAATGGGGAGTTACTTCCCGTATTTGTTCGCAGCAATGCCGTTCTGCCTGGCTTCCTTCGGGTATCACCACAACGTACCAAGCCTGATGAAGTACTATGGCAAGGAGCCAAAGAAGATCTTACTCTGCCTTGGTACAGGCACTTTCCTTGCACTGGTACTTTACATTGTCTGGCTGTTTGCCACATTGGGCAACATCTCACGAGCTGATTTTGGCCCAATCATCGAACAGGGTGGTAACATCGGCGTACTGGTGGAAGCTCTTGGCCGTGCAGTAGAAAACACCTCTGCATCCAACATGTTGTCCGCATTTGGTAACATGGCTGTGGCTAGCTCCTTCCTGGGCGTTGCGCTTGGTCTGTTCGACTTTTTGGCAGACTTCCTGAAGTTTGATGACAGCTCTGCAGGTCGTGCGAAAACCGCAGCTGTGACCTTCGTTCCTCCGTTGATCGGTGGCATCTTCTTTCCAGATGGTTTCATCATCGCGATTGGCTACGCTGGCCTTGCTGCAACAGTCTGGACGGCGATCGTCCCTGCTCTGATGGTGCGTGTCAGCCGCAAGAAATTCGGCAATCCTCAGTTCCGCGTTTGGGGCGGCGAGGCTCTTGTCTGGGTGATCTTCGGCTTCGGCATTTTGGTTGCCGTCAGTCACATTCTGGGAATGTTCAACGCACTTCCAGTCTATCCATAAGCGTCGAGAATGGCATGACGCTCTGCTGGGGCTCGCGGTTGTGAGCCTCAGTTCCGAAACGAGGTATTTGAAATGAAAGGCATACTCTCCATCCAATCCCACGTGACATATGGCCATGCTGGCAACGGCTGCGCTGTATTTCCGATGCAACGTATGGGGCATGAGGTCTGGGCTATCAACACCGTCCAGTTTTCAAATCACACCCAGCACCCGCAAGGTTGGACCGGACAGGCCCATGATGCCAAGCAGATCTCTGAAATCTTTGAGGGTCTGGCAAAACTGAACGTCCTCTCTCAGATCAAAGGTATTGTAACAGGGTATCTTGGTGGCCCTTCTCACTGTGACGTCATTGTTGACATCGTGAAGGAAGTTCGGCGGCACAATCCTGAGTGTCTCTACTTCTGTGATCCGGTGATGGGTGCGCCTGACAAAGGCTGCATCGTCAGTGAAGGTGTTGCCGAGTTGCTGGTGAGCAAGGTGATGCCGATTGCAGATGTGATCGTGCCCAACCAGTTCGAGCTTTCACAGTTCATTGGTGAGCCGATCGAAACACTGGAACAAGCCAAACAAGCATGCGCTAAGGCTATGGAAATTGGACCTAAAATGGTTCTGGCCAAGCACTTGCACAGCGTTTTTGATGATGCCTTCACCATGATGTTTGCAAGCGAGCAAGGCAGTTATCTGGCTCAGCGCCCGCATCTGCCGTTTGAGCGCCAACCGGTTGGCGTCGGAGATCTAATCACATCTGTATTTGCCGCTGGTTATCTGAATGGTCTTTCTGAAGTAGAAGCATTCCAGCACTGTAATAACGCGGTGTATGGCGTGCTTAAAACCACGCAGGAAAAAGACGAATGGGAGCTGCAAACTATTGCGGCGCAACAGGAATTCGTCTCACCATCTGAACAGTTCGAATTAACAAGCCTATAAAACTGGAAAAACAATGACAGCTATCGATACCTCCAAAGCTCCTGCAGCAATTGGCCCGTATGTTCAGGGCGTGAACCTTGGTCAGATGATCATCACGTCCGGTCAGTTGCCGATCAATCCGGAAACCGGTGAGATGCCTGCAGATGTTGCTGAGCAGACCCTTCAGTCTTTGAAGAACGGTCTGGCGATTGTTGAAGAAGCAGGTCTTGCAGCAAAGAACATCAAGAAGACAACGGTTTTCGTGAAGGACCTCAATGACTTCGCTCGCGTGAACGAAGTTTACGGCAAGTTCTTTGAAGACAACAATGCGCCGTTCCCAGCACGGTCCTGTGTGGAAGTTGCGCGTTTGCCAAAAGACGCTCTCGTCGAGATCGAAGTGATTGCCTGCCCATAACGGGTAGGATTTCCCCTGCAATGCTCGTGGTCCAACACGAGCATTGCCCTCAATATGTTGAGCTACAAAGACGTTTGTTTGCAGTGTCTTAGTAAGATTATCTCTGATCAGAGCAGCTGACAAGCGCACGAAAAAACCCCGAAATTGAAGTGCGTTAAACAGGCAATGGCCAAATCCAGCGGCTACTCGAAGGCCCTCGAATAGGTCAGTGTCCGCATGTGAAAACATGTTTGCACATATCTCGCTGGTTGGAGTTGCTCGTTGTGCCTGCGCTGCTGCTTGCAGTGGTTGGGTGCTCGGAAATTCCAGGACATGGCCCAAGCGCTTATCAGGTGGAGAATGCAACTTCTCAACGTAATGCGCAGTCGCTGAGCTATGTCATGCTAGATGTTGATGTTCCGACAGTTCAGCATTTATCCAATTATGCCAGTAACTTACCTCCCAAAGAATTCCGCGTTGGCAAGGGCAAGAGAAGCACGATCCGCGTTGGTGTTGGTGATCAGCTCTCTGTTGGGATTTGGGAGTCCATCCCAAATGGGCTTTTCTCAACACAAGGCCAAAAACGCACTGAGCTTGGCCTTGTGGTTGACGACCAAGGCAATATTTACGTGCCTTATGTTGGGGAACTCAAAGTCGAGAACAAGAGTATCTCTGAGGTTCGCGAACAGATTCTCAGTGGGTTGGAGGGTAAGGCTGTCGATCCACAAGTGGTTGTAAACCTTCAGGCAAATGGATCGCACAAGGTCATTGTTATTGGTGATGTGATGCGTCCGGGCCAGTTCCGTGTGCATGAAGATGGTCTGAGTCTGGTTGAGGCAATCTCAGAAGCTGGTGGAACGCGGAATCCAGACTATGAGTCGTTTGTTACTGTCATGAGAGATGACAAGAAGTTCCGGTTTAGTCTGGACGATATTTCGGAGCAACCAGCTAACAATATCTGGCTTCGGCCAAAGGACATTGTCTCCATTACACACCAGCCTAAATCTTTCACTGTGTTTGGTGCGGTTGTTGCCCGGCGCAAATACGACTTCCCTTCCTCGCGGGTGAACCTCTCGGAAGCCATTGGAATGTCTGGTGGTTTGCATGATGGGACTGCGGATGCGACGGGTGTTTTCCTGTTCCGGTTTGAGGACCGGCAAAAGATGATGCCGTTGCTTCCTCCGCATGAGCAACATGAGGAATTCGGGACAGTGCCTGTTGTCTACCGTCTCAATTTGAGAGAGCCAAGCGGCATGTTTTTGACGCAAGCCTTTGAAATTAGAGATAAAGATGTGATCTATGTGGCGAACTCATCTGTCTCTGAGGTCAACAAGTTCATCAGCATCCTCATTTCTCCTGTAACCGGTACATTGCGGTCTGGTGTTGCGCTTGCAGGTGTGCCTTAATTTTACTATGAGTTGCTGCGGTCGTGTAAGTGAAACTATCGAAATATCAGCGGGTTAAATGAATGTGTTATTTGGTGTATGCATTTTGCTGAAGGATAGTCTTGAGTGATCTCACCAATTCTTCATCGGTCCGTTTTTCTCCGGCGCTTTCAAAACCAAATTCCAGCAGACGTTGGTCTTGCGGATAAGTTTTTCCGCAGCCTGCATGAATCTCAGTAAATTCAGCAGCTTGTAAGATATCGGGCGCCGTCTGAGTATTAACACCTGACCCCGGCATCACAGAGAGCCTGCCAGTTGCGGCTTTGTGCATGGCGGTTAGGTTCTCAATACCATCAATCGCTTTGTAAGCACCGCCGGAACTGAGGATGCGTTCGAAGCCGAGTTCGACGGCCGCGTGGGTGGCCTCGATCAGATCTGGGGCAAGGTCAATGACGCGGTGGAGCGTTACACCAAGGCCATCAGCGTGATCCATTAGTGTATTCAATAGGTTAGTGTCGAGTGCGGTGTTGTGTTGGTTTGCGCCCAGAACAACGCCGGCCAAATTGGTATTACGGGCAGCATCGATTTCGCGCTTCATCTGGTCCACCTCTTGTGGGGAGAAGATGAAGTTACCCCCGCGAGGGCGGATCATAGCATAGACCGGGATGGGCGCTTTGGCTGCCAGTTCCATCAGGCCAACGGACGGCGTCAGGCCACCCATGGCGAGGCACGAACACAGCTCAATCCGGTCAGCTCCGCCAGCAACAGCAGCATTCAACCCGGCAATGGTGTCAACACACACTTCCAGCTTCATGACTGAACCTCCACCTGACCCACCATCAAATCTTCTGCCCGGATGGCCTTGCGTTTTTCAGGCTGGCCGAGCTCCGGTGTCCAGACCCAATAGACGATCTCCTCGTCACACCCAACATTGACCACACGGTGTTTGCCTGCTGCATCAATGGCATGGATCACAACACCGCCGATGTAACCGCTCTCCAGCTCCTGCAACTCAGAGATCGCCAGCCGCAACGCATCATCCAGCGAAATGCCGAGCTTCATGGCCAGCACAACGGTGCGGGCGGTGCCGCAGCGCATGGTCATTTCACCTGTATGAGTGCATGCGGCCGCGCCATAACGGCTGTCAGCATAAAAGCCAGCTCCGGGAATGGGAGAGTCGCCAACACGGCCCGGATATTTCCAGGCCCAACCTGATGTGGAGGTGGCGGTGCAGATATTTTTCTGGCTGTCTTTACAAAGGAATACGGTGGTGTCTCGCACCTTTTCAGGGTCGGTGATTGCTTTGGTCAACGGTGCCAGATCCGTGTTGGGAAAGGCGGCTTTCTGCTCGTCGCTCATCACCTCTTCCAGCTTGCGCCACCACACCTGTTTGCTGTGTTCCAGCAAGGCGGGATCCTTTGCAAACCCAAGCTCATCTGCGTAACGGCGAGCCCCCTCACCCACCAGCATGGTGTGTGGCAAGTTATCCAGCACTGCCTTTGCCAGGCGGGTGACCTCCAACGTCATCGGAACGCCTGCAACAGCGCCGTAATCACGGGTGGTGCCGTCCATCACGCTGGCGTCAAACTCCATGTTTCCCAACAGGTTCGGCCAGCCGCCATAGCCTACACTGCGCACCTTGATTTCAGCTTCCACCAAAGACAGTCCGGGCACCAAGGCATCAAGCCCATGTGCTCCGTTTTGCAGGTGACTGGCGGTGGTGCCAATGCCGGGCCAGCTTTCAGAATTACCAAGTACTATCATTGCGCCGCTCAAAACTTATCAGAGAATAAATCACAGTAACTCTTTGATGATGCCTTCGGCCTGTCAATGCTACCAATCCGGCTTCAGCCGGAAATGTCGTGTCTTTGCCTTCATCGCCGCTAATCTAACATGCTGAAATATCAATGATATTCACGTTGAAAATTGGTAGCATCCAAAAGCTGTGAGCGTTTGCGTTGTTTTGTGCGTTCCTTTGAAAGCTTTTGCGTTTTTCTGCGTTGCTATGTTTTTACCCATAAATCATGCCAGATCCTAACGATACGGACCTCTCGGTTGGTCACTTTGGACCGCTCTATGAAATGGATATCAGGCAATTTGTGAAGGTACGCAGGTACTGTGTCGCTGTGATACCCGGGGTCAACTTGATCTCAGAGGATCAAGCTCCCCTCAGTTCAACTTTGCCTCTTTTAGCGAGGTGAGCCAGTTGGAGAAGATGCCGCTGGAGATGCGGGTTTTGTGGTCTTGCCCGGCGGCGATGTCCATCAGGATGTCGCGGGGAGAAACGCCGTAGTGTTCTTTGAAGCTGCGGGTGAAGCTGGAGGCGTGCGAGAAACCACAGCTCTCGGCGATCTGCTGGATTTTGACTGTATCGCTTCCGGAGCGCAGCAGCTTGCGCATGGCGTGCTTCATGCGGATGTAACGCAGGAAGGCCATGAAGCCGCCCATGGGCTCAAACAGGCGGTAGAGGGTGGTGCGCGACACGTTGAGGTGATGCGCCACTTCCGTGCTGTTCAGGCGTGGGTTGGTATAGGTCCGGCTGATGTACTCGGCGGCTTGTAAAAACCGCACTGCAGTCTGATTGTTTTCATCCAGTGCAAATGGGATTCTCGGGCCGTTGTTCATCTGGTTGGCGACCAGCTTGGCGATGCATTCCACGATTGAGCTGACATCCTCATCTGACAGGTAACCCAGTTGACCGCGAAGCAGCTGCATCATGCTGATCACTGCATTGGTCGAGCCGCCTGTTGCGGGAAGGCATAGGGTTGGGTAGGTGCGATCGCCATGGAGGAACGGTGCCAGTGCCGTCCGTGGCAAAGCCAGTGTCATCAGCTTGTAAGAGCTGTGGTCTACCACAAACGGCTCGGCCATATCCTGCACGATCAGATGACCGGGCTGGAGTTCCACGCTCTCCTGGCCCATGTGGGTGACGCAATTGTGGGTGTGATCATAAAATTGCACAAACACAGCGTCCATGCCATCGCGGGCAATGCGCTGGCTGGAGCGGATGAACCTGTGCGGGGTCGCGTTGATGGTTGCCACAAAGCCACTTTTATAGCGAAATCCGCGCACGCCCGCACCAAAGGCATCTGGTGAAGCGGTGTTGGAAGCCAGACAAGCCTCTCCCGTCGCTTCGGCGACCCCCTCGCGCCATTCATCCCAGTTGATGCTGGGCCGGTAAATCACCTCAGGTCTCGGCTCATTCATTGAGTTGTTCGATTCAACAGACATTCTACCCGGTACTATACTGCAACTTGTGCGTGGTAATTCCAATCTGCGCTTAAAATATTCCTGAAGGCTGGAGAACGAAGGAGCTACAGTCCCGATTGAGAAAGGGACCTGCGAGGCCACATCGTTCTGTCAGTTTTGCGTCCCCTCCCGTTGAAAAAGATTCAAAACGGGCATTGATACCGTGGTCCTGCTTATGGTTGGAGGCAAGGCGGTGTTGAGCAATGTGTCCTACGCTAAGTCTGACAGGAATGGTGTCCCTCCAGCCTTCAGATGACCAAATTTCAGGAAGCGACCCCCGAGCCCCGGCCATAAAAAAAATTCTGAAAATGAATGCAGTGCTGACCAACAGATCAAGGCACCGAAAACAAAGTCACCACCATGTCGCCCCATCCATAATACCACAGTAGGTTTATTCTTCTAAAGGATCGCAATGAAAACAAGGGCGTGAAACAAATTGTTAAAACAAAGCTGTGCTTTGAAACGACAGGCTAAGAGACCTGAGCAGCGGGAAGAAGATGGGGTTGGTAAAGATCGAATCGATTTTTAATGAGTGAGCTGTTTGAGTTCTCGGTTTGCCCATAATCTACAGTTTTGGATGAGCAAAAAAAAGGCGAGCACAAGGGCCCGCCTTTTTGAAAAATGGAACGTTGAAAGAGGTCAGGCGCTGACGCGGGCAGCCAGCTTGGCGTTGTTTTCCAGCAGTTTGTCCAGCCGCGCTTTTTTGATGACTGGGTTGAGTTCAGGGTCCAGAACATGTGCGAGCAATGCTGTATTGGAAGCTTCGATCGCGGCGTCATCAACAACTGCAAGGCCGTGGAGGACGAAGGGGCGCAGGTAAACCATTCCAGTCAGCAGGGCAGTCTGTTGAAAGGGTTTGAGCAACTCATCCATGCTGAAATTGTTGTAGCCGCCTGCGTGATAGCTATCCTCCGGTCCGCCGGTAGAGATAGCCAGCAACAGTTCACGGCCAGCCAGTTTGGTGCCACCCGGGCCATAGGCAAAGCCGTAGGTCAGGACCTGATCTTGCCATGCTTTCAGCACTGGCGGGGCGGAATACCAATAAAACGGAAACTGGAAGACAATGCGATCGTGAGAGAGCAGGAGTTGCTGTTGTTCTTCAACGTTAAAGCTCAGAGTTGGGCCACCAACACGGGCCAGATCAAGCACGGTGATGCCATCTGTTGCGGCAAATGCTTCAAACCAGGAACGGTTGATACGGGATTTTGAAAGGTCGGGATGGGCAGTGAGCACAAGGGTTTTCATCGCAGGAAGGCCTCATTGAATATCTGATCTCTGCTTTATAACAGGATGCATACATGCTATTAATTGCCTCCATATCAATCCAATAGATGTACGGTATCGAATAATGCGTTTGCCTCTTGCCATGCTGGAAGTGTTTAACGCCATTGCGCAGAACGGCAGTCTCAAAGGAGCCGCTCAGGCGCTTGGCATCAAACCGTCCACGGTGTCTCATCAGTTGAAATCGCTGGAAGAGCAGCTCGGGACGGCTTTGTTTGTGCGCACCACCCGATCGGTAACCCTGACGGATGCGGGCCGTGCGTTGCAAAGTGGGGCGGGTGCGGCGTTTGACCTGCTGGGGCAAGCGGTAAATGATGCAAAGGAACACGGCAGCAGCGCCCGTGGCAGTTTATAACTGACCTTGCCTGAGTTTGTGTTTCATTCCTTCCTTGCAGATCTCCTGCCCAGCTTTCAGGCAGCTTATCCGGAGATACAGCTGGAACTTTCTCTGACGGACGCCATTGTCGACATCGTTGCAGATGGTTTGCACGGCGGGCTTCGTCTGGGGGGAAAGATTGCGCAGGATATGATTGCGATCCGTATCTCTGACCCGCAACCCCTGACCGTCCTTGGCAGCAAGGCCTATCTGGCTGAGCATGGCACGCCGGAAAAACCTGAAGACCTCCTCGCGCACAATTGCCTTCACTACCGTTTTCAAACATCAGGGCGGTTGGCGTCGTGGGTGTTTGAGGTGGATGGCAACACCGTGGAGATTGATATCAAAGGAGGGCTGATCCTCAACACCCTGCCCTCTCAGTTGCAGCTGATGGAGCAAGGCATGGGATTGGTGCTGACCTTCCGCGAGTATGCGCTGATGCAGTGCGACCTGACAAAGGTGCAATGTTTGCTGGAGGATTACCTGAAACCAACAGAGCCGATCTATCTGTTTTACCCGCGTGAATACAAAAACCTGCAGGCCCTGCGCCTGTTCATCGACCACATCAAGGCCCACCGGCAGTCATTTTGTTGAAGTAACAACTTCAATGATAATTTTGAGCAGTTGTCAAATTGTGATTTATTTTTAAACAAAAAAGAAATCGTCTTCTGTCAACGCGAAATGATTTACTCCCGTAAGGACAATTTTGTCACCAGAGTACGTTATTGTTGCATCTCCGGTTATGTCGACAATCGTAAGATCTGAAAACTGCTCTGCTCCGATAGCTATTTCAATCAAATCTGTACCTCTTGTGAAGTCATCAATAAATGTTTGGTGCCCTTGTGTTGTGAAACGGAAAGTGTCTGCGCCTCCGCCTCCCGTAAGGAGGTCAAAATCCCCTCCTTTACCGTCAATAATGTTGTTACCATCATCTCCGGTTAGAAAATCGCGATGCGTTGAGCCAATAATGTTTTCGATGCTAAATATAGCATCACCTTGGGCTGATCCGCCAGTTTCGGCCCATGAATTTCCTAGATTAACTGTAACTGATGATGTTGACTGTTGGTAATCCACAGTATCATTACCTTCACCCCCGTGGATCGTATCAGCACCGTGGCCTCCGCGGATTACATCATCCCCGGCTCCACCATGAATAATATCATCCCCATGCCAGCCCGCAAGCCAATCGGAGCCATCACCACCACGTAGTATGTTTGTATTAACGTCGCCAGTTATTACATCATTATGTGCAGACCCAGTAATATTTTCAATTGCAATTAGTCTGTCACCTTGAGCGTCGCCACCACGTTCAACTTTTCTATCTGACAAATTGATGAAAACTAAAGCAGTAGATGTCGCATAACTGGCTGTGTCTTTGCCAACGCCACCATCAATTCTGTCGTTTGATTGCCCACCTTCCAGAATATCATTGCCATATCCGCCGCGAAGTGTATCGGTCCCTGTAGCTCCAAAGATGAAATTGTCTAATCCGCTCCCATCGAGTATATCACCAAATTTTGAACCATTAATATTCTCGATGTTTATCAGACGGTCACCTTCAGCTGCTCCTCCTCTTTCAACCTTGCTGTCAGATAGGTTGACGATCACCCTTTCATCTGACTGCGCATAGTCTGCCGTATCAATACCATTGCCGCCGTCCAGGCGATCATTATCTCGCCCCCCTCTCAGAAAGTCATCGCCGTCGCCACCACGTAAAGTGTCAACACCGTGCCAGCCAATTAACCAATCCTTACCATCATTTCCCTCGAGTGTATTGGAACCGGCCGAACCGGTAAGAATATCATTACGTGCTGAACCTCGTACACCTTCAATGCTGATAAGCTTATCGCCTTGTGCAGAACCACCTTTTTCTGTTCGGTTACTACTCAGGTTAATGATCACGCGTTCAGTTGAGTCTTGATAATCTGCCAGATCAAAACCGGTTCCTCCGTCGATTCTATCTGTGCCTGCCCCACCTTGAATGATATCATTACCATTTCCGCCGCGAAGAGTATCATTTCCTCCGCGACCATGGATTAGATCATTGCCGTTTCGGCCTTCTAGCGTATTGCCGACTTGGTTCCCGTAGATTTTATCGTGCTGCTTCCCACCGATTGCGTTTTCAATGATAGAACGAATGTTATTATCATATAGTAATGCATTGAAAACATTGGCGCGTGCATAGTTTCCATTGCCCAATTCAGCAGTATTGGCATCTGATGTTTTGGTCCAGCTTCCAGGCTCTAAGTTGACAATTAGGCTGGATGAGTAATTGCCAAAGTTATAAGTGTCTACGCCACCGCCATCCCAAATAGTTCGGAATATGTTGTCTCCAGGGCCATCTCCCTGACCTACTCCGTTCACGAACATCTGTCCGGAGACTGGTGAGAAGTGATAAGTGGTATCGCCAGAGTTGAAATCGAAATTTGCTCCGTATAGATACTGGAGTGCAGCAATATCATACTGCATTAATGTTTGCGCAAAGCCGTATTTTTCATTGTTATAACCACGCCCATAATCACCAATGTAAGACTTGTATGTCATCACTGAGAACTCCATGGAATCTCTATTGTAATCCATAGATTTACCAGGAATGAAGGTTATGCTGTCGCTACTGTGGCCATGTGAGAGGCCTAATGTGTGCCCAATTTCATGCAAAATTGTGTGTGACGTATATGTGCCGTTTTCTGGTTGACTTGCGTAGTTATTGCGTTGAAACCAGATATCTCCTTGGGTGGCCCAAGAAGGAAAGCGTCCACTAGCAGTGCCTAAGCTGGCAGCTGTGGTTTGAGCAAAGGACAAATCTGCTTGACTATTTGAGGATATCTCTGTGAAGGTTAGTCCTGAAATAGATGAGATATGTTCAAGCGCAACTCGGACCGCAGCTTTCCAATGAGAACTCAGTTCTAAAAAATCATCGACGTAGTCATTGTCATATCTGCCGGGATAAATTTCGTAAGGTTTGGTGTAATATCTTTTATTTTCTGGAAACGAAAAGGTTATGTTAAGGCGGTCCCACTTTGTTCCAATAAGTAAGCCGTCAATGTTATTGTCGCCAGTTCGTGCATTGTCCCACACTCCGTTAGCTTCAAAAATACCCACCGCATTGGATCTACTATATAATGAGGTGGATGTGTCTTGGTCAAAGCAACCGAGAGCATTGGAACTACAAAAATTACACATTTTTTACTTTTACATTTTTACTGTATGATGGATATGCTATCAAGTTAAAGAATCTATCGGCTGACCAACAGTGATTGATTGTTGGTTGATAGCTTATTCAAAAGGGTGTCTTGTCCTTATTTGAATAAGTGTGGGTCAATATTATAACTACTCATAATTTCATGATATGTCTACTTATGATTGCAAGAAGCTTAATTTGAGACATGACAAGGTAAAGGACGAGTGCTCACCTTCTGCAATTATGTACGGAAGCACTACAACTTGATTAAGGTGGAACCTCGTTGGAGACTATAATGAGGCACCCCCTGACTGTAAACCTGTTCAATATTAAATGAGTTATCTTTAAGCAGCAGGCGCCTTATACGGTGGCACCTGCCGCAGGACCATGCCGTGTTTTTGGTCGGCTTTGTAACCGAGGCTTTCGTAAAAGCCTCTTGCGCCGCGGTCTTGTCCGGTCAGCAGCATGATCTTGTAGGCATTCGCTTGCCAGGCTGCATCTCGCAGAGCATCCATGACCATGCGGCCAAAGCCTCTGCCCCGATAAGCTTTCAGCGTCACCACGTTCTCGACAAGGCAATACGAGCGGCCACCATACGTCATGTTGGGTAGAATATGGAGCGTGGCGCAGGAGACGATCTGGTCATAAATCTCCACACCAAACAGAGAGGTGCCGTCATGTTGCAAAAGCTTGGCGAATTGCGCTGGCCCGTCTTTGCCATAAACAAGCGGAATGCCATCTGTCAGCTCATTCAGGAGCATGACGACATCCTCATAATCATCGAGAGATAGCTGGCGGACGGTGATGGTTGGCGAGAGGACGGACATAACGGGACTCACTGAGAACGTGCAGCATTGATTATGCAGCAAGTCTACCGCGAAGTTGTTCTGAAGCCCAGTTGCTCACTGTTGAGTTTTCATGGCAGCTTTTGCGACGGCCCGTGCGATCACCTGTTCTTCGTTGGTGGGCATGATGAAGACGCGTACCGGTCCGGTCCCGATTTCCGGGGCGTTGGCCTTGTTTTTCTCCTGATCGATGGTGATGCCTAAAAACTCCAGTGGTTCGCACACGCTGGAGCGCACCCGGGCTGAATTCTCGCCAATGCCAGCGCTGAAGATCAGGGCGTCGATGCCTTCCAGACTGGCGGCCATGGCGCCCACTTCGCGGCGGATCTGGTAGCAATAGTAATTGATGGCTTGCTTGGAAAACAGCTCTTCTGAATGTTCCAGCACGCGCATGTCAGAAGATTCCTCCGACAATCCCAAGAGCCCGCTGCGGCGGTAGATGATGCTCTCGATCTCTGCCGCTGACAGTTCCTTTTCCTGCATCAGGTAGAGCATGACGCCCGGGTCCAGCCGTCCGCACCGTGTGCCCATGGGCAGGCCATCTACGGCAGAAAAGCTGGTACTTGCGTTGATGGAGCGGCCATCTTCTACGGCGCACATGGAAGCGCCGTTGCCCAGATGGGCGATCACGAGACGCCCGCGTGCCACATCCGGATATTCGCGGCGCATTTCGCTGCAGATGTAATCAAAGGAAAGCCCGTGGAAGCCATAGCGGCGCACGCCTTCCTCATAAAAATGGCGTGGAATGGCGAACGCGTCATTGGGGAAGGTGTGACCGGCATGGAAGGCCGTGTCAAAACACCCGATCTGCAGCACGTCCGGAAACACCTGTTTGGCTGCGCGGATGGTTGCCAGACTGTAGGGTTGGTGCAGCGGTGCCAGTGGAACGAGCTGCTCAAGCTCCTGCACCACCTCGGAGGTCAACTCTGTCGGCTTGTAAAATGCATTGCCGCCATGGACGATGCGGTGGCCGATACCCACCACAGATTTACCTTGCAGGTAGGGCTCCATCTTGGCGAAGATGGCGACGACGGCGCTGGCATGGTCAACTGTGCCCAGCTCCCGCACGATGTCCTCGCCGGGTGTCTGCATCTTCAAGCGGGCAGAAGGGCCCAGACGTTCAACAATGCCGGAGATGAAAAGGTCAGGCTCTGCCTGCGCTTTGTAAAGCGCGAACTTGACGGAGGACGATCCGGTATTGAGCGTAAAATAAAAACTCATGCTTTCTGGCTCGCAGCGTAAAGAAGCGCAACAGCGCAAGACATTAACCGGGCCTTGTCGTCATCTGCACGGCTGGTGAGGATCACCGGACACCGGGCGCCCATAACCACTCCGCACACTTCTGCATGGGCAACAAAGGCCAATTCCTTGGCTAGCATATTGCCAGATTCCAGATTGGGCACAACCAGTACATCTGCCCTACCAGCAACCAAGGAGGTGATGCCTTTTGTTACCGCGGCATCAATGTCGATGGCGTTGTCCATGGCCAGCGGGCCATCCACGATGCCACCCTTGATCTGGCCGCGTTCTGCCATTTTGGAAAGGATCGCTGCATCCATGGTCGAGGGGATTTTGGTGTTCACCGTTTCCACGGCTGAAAGGATGCCCACCTTGGGCTGTTGCTGTCCAAGGGCCAGTGCCAGATTGATGGCGTTTTGGACAATATCCACCTTGGTTTCCAGATCCGGTGAGATGTTGATGGCCGCATCGGTGATAAACAGCAAATGGTCCAATCCCGGCACATCCATCACAAACACATGGCTGAGGCGATTGTCAGTGCGCAGGCCCACATCCCGTTTCACGATCTCCGCCAACAACACGTCGGTGTGGAGTTGGCCTTTCATGATGGCCTGTGCTTTGCCTTCGCGCACCATGGCCACGGCCTGTGCTGCCGCCTGACTGTGGCTTGCAACGTCAATGATATCGCAGTGGGCCAGATCTTTGCCAAGACGCTCTGCGGCATCCTCGATCTTTTCGCGAGAGCCAATCAGGACCGGCTCGATCAACGTGTTTTCTGCAGCCAGCAGAGCGCCGCCCAGTGACTTGCGGTCTTCTGGCGCCACAACGGCGGTGATGAGAGGTGGAAGTGGACGGGCCTGATCCAGCAGTCTATCGAAGTGCTCATGACTGCGCACGGTCAGACCCGGCAAGCTGACGGCCTTGGCGATTTTGCTGGTGCGCGGGGCGATAACCTCGGCCTCGCCTTCTACAATCACCTGACCGTCCGCGCGTTCCACGGTGGTTTGCAGTGTGACGACGTAATCGGGCAGCTTTTCCGTCACCTTCACGCGGGCTGTCAGATGGTCCCCTTCATAGGCACGACCCAGAAAGCGCAGGCTCTGGCTTTTGTAGAGCGTGCCCGGTCCGGGCATTTGATTGCCCAGCACGGCAGAGATCAGACTGGCGACCCAGAGGGAGGGGGCGACGCCTTCAAAGTCGCCTTCGCCCTCGCGATCTTCCTTGGGCAGGTGGATGGGGTTGAGGTCGCCTGAGGCATGGGCGGAGACGTAAAAATCATCCGCAGAGCAGGTTCGCTCGTAAATGGCTTCCATGCCAACTTCGATCTGGTCATACGGAGTATTCTTGTAGGTTGTTGTCATCAAACCTTCCTAACCCCATTTGAGCGACTTCTTCAGACAGTGCCACAGTTCCAGAGAATTGGGCGCCATATTCTCTTCCTTGCCGATAATGTAGGACACGGCCTTATACGCAAAGGTCTTGTCCTTCTCGCTTTTCAGCAAGCCCGGCAGGGCATTGTAACCGGCTTCCATTTCGAAACGGGAAATGAGAGTCTGATCGTGAATGAGGAAGTTGCGCTCTTTCGGATCCATGGATTTGAACGGTGCCCATGTGGTCAGCACTTCGTTGAACCGCTCCAGCTTTTCGCCACGCACTTCGGTGCGGGTGTCGGCAATCATCAGCACAATACGCACGATGGCTGCGGCTGCCCCGCCCTTCTCGATCTTCTTGAGCGCGTTCTGGATGCTTGTCAGGCTGTGCAGGTCCTGCAGTGGCACCTTTGGCCGGCGGAAGGACAAGGCCTTGCCGTATTCCACGGCGGGCGGTGAGGCCCAGAAGGTGAGGAAGCTGTTTTCTATAAAGGCTTCGCGCATGTCCTTCAGCGCATCCCAGCCGTATTCAATGCTGTCGGCCATCAGCTCCTCCCAGTAATGGAAAGGCGTTTTGGCCATGTTGGGCGTGTGGTTTTCCTTCACCGCTGCGGCGGCCATGGTGGGCCAGAACATCAAGGGATTGGTGGAGGCAAAAGCGCCGTTTGCCAGCCGCATGGGGTGCATATCGCGCGTTGCATCCGCTGCCTGCGCGCTGTTCATGGTTTTCAGAACAGGGCCAATGGTGCTGTCATACACGTCCTCCCAGCTCTCGGAAAAGCGGGCGACACCGGCAAATGCTTTTTCTTCGTCGCGTTCACCAGTTTCCAGCAGCATCTCATCAATGGTTTTGCGGGCAAAGCTCACCTTGAATTTGGCATCACAGCCTTTGCCCTTCTGCTCTTCAATCTGCAGTTTATAGAGCCCGGGAGGCATGGCCTCGATGGTCTTCAGCGTAGAAGCCACCTGCGTATGTTCGCGCTTGGCCACGCTGGAGGAGACAAAGATGCCCAGATGCCCGACCTGATCATGAAGCATATAGAGGATACGCTGACCGAGGATCTCGATTTCCGCTTCATCCGTGTAGGTGTCGGCAATCCAGTTGAGCGCCTGATCGGGCGGAGTGATGTTATCGCCGTAGGAGGAAAACACGATGATCGGGGACTTGATGGTCTTTAAGTCAATGGGGCGTCCCGGTTCCAGAAAGGCTTCGTTCTTCGCCAGCTTGTTGCCGATGAAAAGGTTGTCCAGAATCCAGCGGAATTCTTCCTCTGTCATGTAGTAGAAGCCGCTCCACCATTTCTGGAATTCCAGATAGCGCTCTTCGTCCTTGTCGATGTTGGTGTAAAGGTCATAGTACTTGCGGAACCAGTTGCGGCCCGGGTTCAGCATCTCGAAGTTCTGCACCAGATTGGCACCATCAAAGACGCCGTTGCCCAGATCTGCGGAGAGCAAGGCAGGCACAATGCCGCCCGTTAGGCCTGCGGAGTAGCGCATGGGGTCCTGCCCCATCTTGCCGCTCCAGTAGGACATGGGCGCACCGTTGAGCACAATCGGCCCCACCAGATCCGGATAGACCGCTGCCAGAATAGCTGTTGCCCACCCGCCCTGACAGTTACCAACCACGATGGGCTTGGGGCTATCTGGGTGGCGAGAGATGATCTCGCGCAGGAAGGCCGCTTCGGCATGGGTGACGTGCGACAGCTCCTGATTGGGCTCTGGCATGGGATGAAAGGCGACAAAGTACACGGGGTGCCCGTCACGCAGGGCAACCCCCACCTGACTGTCATTCTTGAACCCGCCAATGCCTGCGCCGTGGCCAGCACGCGGATCGATGATCACATAGGGGCGCTTCCAGTCCAGCACCTCCACGCCGTCAGGTGGAATGACCTTCAAAAGCATGTAGTTGCAGGGGCGCGGCAGGTTGCGGCCCTCAACAACCACCTCGTAATCATAAATGAGAACCGGAGGACAGCCCTTGGCCATGTGGTCAAAGTATGTGTCACTGGCTTCGCGCAGGGCATCCATGGTCAGGATAGCGCGTTCGCTGGATTCCTTGAGATAATGCGACCACGCATCCAGCAGCTTCTTGGGTGTGTCGTACGGGCCCCAGGAGGCGGCCAGTGCGTCGCTTTTGGTTTTTGATTTGGCCTGTTTCTTTTGAAGGTCGTTCATCAGGCGCGTGGAGCGTCGTGAGTTGGCGACCTGCAAAAACTGGTTTTGTTCAGCGAGGGCCTCAAAGTACTGGGCGGTTCGCTTGCTAAAGAGTTCTACTTGCATAATCTACCTCGGTGCCGGCCTAACCAATGATGCGGTAACCACCGTCAATGGGGTGAACCACGCCGGTGATGTTTCGGGCTTCATCACTGGCCAGAAAGGCGGCATATGCGCCAATGTCTTCAATACTTGCGAGTTTTCGGGTGGGAGCACGCTGGGTCGCGTCGGCCAGCATCTCGTCAAAGCTGGCAATGCCGCTGGCGGCGCGTGTTGCCAGCGGGCCGGGGGACAGCGCGTTGACAGAGATGCCCTTCTGGCCCAGTTCGGCAGCCACATAGCGCGTGGTGCTTTCCAGCGCGGCTTTCACCGGACCCATGATGTTGTAGTGGCTGATCACCTTTTCCGAGCCATGGAACGTCACGGTCATGACGCTGGACCCGGAGGGCATCAGCGGTTCTGATTTGCGGATGAGGCGCAGGAAAGAGTGCACGGAGATGTCCATGGCCACGCCAAACCCTTCTGCCGAACAATCCACCACGCGGCCATGCAGGTCAGCCTGCGGGCAAAAGGCGATGGAATGGAGCAGAATGTCCAGCGACCCCCAGACCTGCTCGATTTGCTGGTAAAGAGCATCCACCTCATCAGGTTTCGTCACATCCAGCGGCGCAAAAATGGCTGCATCGGCTTCTTCTGCCAGTGGGGCCACATGCTTTTTCGCTTTGTCATTCAGGTATGTAAGAGCCAGTTCTGCGCCTTGTGCCTTCATGGCTTTGGCGCATCCCCATGCAATGGACTGGCTGTTCGCCACCCCAACAATAAGGGCTTTCTTGCCCTTCAATGAAAACATGCGGTCATTACCCTGTTGGTTGAAACCTGTCATTTGGAAGGAAAACAACAAGACTAGAAATAGCTATACAGGAGAAATAAGGAAAACCAAGGTGCGAAATCTAGTAAATGAATTGGACGATCGAAATATTCAAAGAGTGACTATTTATGTAACTAAGTAATTTTGTAATTAAATTTAAGTCGTTTCTCGATGAGCGTTGAGCAACCTGGTTTTCCAAGACAAATCTGTCCGTTGTTTACTTTTTTCGGTTGGCGACCCGAGTTGAGTGCCTGTCAGCACAGACGCGCCCGGCAGGGGATTCTAATAGTTTGATTAAAACGTGATCCCGGAGTGTTTCTGTAGTTTTCGGGAAAGAAGATATTACCAAGCGATGGTGCTTTCATGACCGGATCAACTTTATCTGTTTCAACCACTCAGCCAACTGTCCCTCAACCCGATCTTGCGCAGTATCAGGATGTGGTTCCTCCTAAGCCAAGTGAGCGGATTGTTGAGTATTCGCTTAACTATGTGACGAAGAAAACGGCGCAGCATGAAGCGGTCCTGGGTGAAATAAAGCGCGAGCTCAATTCTTATTTCAGCACTGAGGTCACGGAGAAGGTGGTTGATCACTTCCTCTCCACAAAGCCACATCTGCCAAAATCCAGCGTGCTCGCCATGCTCCTTCATGTGCCAAGCAAAGCTTCGCAGCAAGCGCAGGAAAAAGTGACAGCGCTCTTTGAAGAGGCGCATGCCTATGGCAGCAGGTTGACGATGGAAACCTTTTTTGAAGGCGCCGCAATTCCGGATGACCCCAAAAAAGCGGCTGAAGTTCTCACGGCCCGCATTGTTGAGCTGGCAAAAACAGCAGATGCTGATGGTATTTCCAGCATCACGCGGTCGCTGAGCTTTCTTGGCGGCTCAGACAACGCAGTGTTGAAAGAGGCCGTGCCGATTGCACTGAAGGCCGTCCATTCCACGCTTGTCTATCCCGAGAGTGTCCGGACACAGAATGCAGCGCAGGGTGGAGACGTTGCGCGCGTGCCGGGTGAGGTGACAACCCATCTGCTCGCACTCATCAGAAATGAAGCGCAAACCCCGGGTCTGGACCCGGAAACAGCTGGCAATTTGGCTGAGGTTGACGGGTATGTGAAGGATCAGGTTCTGGGCCATAAGATCTCCGTGCCGGAAACCCGCGAGCTGTTGACTGCTGTTGCAGAGCGATTTGAGGAAATCGGCCTGAATGGCCTTGCCGATGAGACCAAAACGCTGCTGGGACAACTGGGCAAGAGCGATAACCCGCCGCTGACGCGCCTGCATGATGCGATTTACTCCCGCGTGCTCGACAGTACCTTTATTGCGGACATGGTTCACGACACGCCGCAGTCCGTAATGAACTCTGCACAGCTGGTGAAAGATGGCATCCGCGATGTGATTTCCATCCAGACCCCACGGGTCCAAAACCAGACAGCCATGACCATGCATAGGATGATGGCAGGCAACGAGCGGTTCTGGATGCCGGAATGTCCGGAGCTGATGGAGTTTGTGCAAGGGCCGCGTGACGATGCGCTGATGAATCTGGACAAGTTTTTGTCCGCTCCAACCCGCAATGGATATGACGCCATTGCTGTTCCCATGCTGGTTGTGAAGTCCACAGTTGCCTTGCATGCTTTGCTGACCAAGACGGTGCCAGCAGACCGCCAGCCACTGGTCGTCAACGGCAAGAAGGTCGCCGACTTGCCTGCTTATGTAAAGGTTGCAAACAAGGCCTATCAGGGGATCTGTCAGGAAGCCAATCGAACGAACGCTCCGGAAGATCCTGATTTGCAAAAAGCAGACAGATCCAAAGTTGGGCGCACGGACACGCCAAAGAGTGCGCATGCCGGGATCACCCTTGGCTATCAGCCCGGCAGTGTGACGTTTGAAGGAGATGCAGGCAAGATCCCGAGCACGCACCCTGCGGATGTGAACCTGCCAAAGCTGCAGGAACCGAGCAAGTCTCAGGTTGAAGCGCTGACTCGTGGTATGCCGTTTGCCTCTGGCGTTTCCGGTTCAACCAACCTCAACCTGCATTTCCTGCATTATCTGAGGCACACCTCCCCTAACCCGGACCAGATTCCAGATTCCAAAGACTACATGGTCGCAAACACCATGTTCCTGAACTACGACGGTGGTCACTCCATCCATGAAGCGCTTTGGGTCGGGCAGGAGCTGGACGGTACGTTGGGGCTGGATCTTGGTCTGGCGCAAGGGAAGCTAGATGGAACTCAGATTGAGTCCTCAAGCTATGTCTCCGACCTCAATGAGTTCATCGACCTTTACGATGGCACGGAGACTGGTGACGCATTGGCACGAGCCAAGGAAAACGCCTGGGACGCGACACTGGATTACTTTGATGAGCACAGCTACGCCGCCGGTAAAACCGTGAGCGACGCCTGAGCCTCAAGCCAATTTGGAAATAGAAAATGAAACATGCTGAAACTCTCATTGCCGAGCTTGGCGAGAAAATCGGGCTGCCAAACCTTCAACTGGACGAGGAAGGGCTCTGCTCTTTTGACGTTGAGGACGAGTTTACGCTCACCTTGGGTGCAAACAATCAGGATGAAGTGATCCTGTTCGCCCTGCTGCCTGATATTGAGAAAGACAAACGTCAGGCGGGATACCAGCTGTTGCTGCAAGCCAACCTGCTGGGCAAAGGCACCGGAGATGCGGTTCTTGCCATGACGGAAGGCGACAACCAGCCAGCGTTGAACTCAAGGTTTTCTGCCAAGAGCCTTGGTATCGCGCAGCTTGAGGATAAGCTGGATAAATTCATCAAGCTCGTCAAACTGTGGCGCGTGACCATCCAGTCCCTCAATACCTCACAAAATGAGGGCACAACGCAGCTTCATCCCACAAACGATGAGTGGCTTCGCGCTTAAGCTTGAGCCTTGTCATCCTGTTGGGCTGTTCGCAGGCAGCCCAACGGTCCTTTGTCAGCCTCTTAAAGCGTAGGGGCAGACAGAGCTTGCTCGCAGATCTGGTTGCTGATCCGCTCGGCGATCAACGGGGCGAGGATGACGCCGGGGTGGCTGCCTGCCACGAAAGCGTTGGTGAAACCGTTGATGGGACGAGCGAGTGGTTCGGAGGATCGGGTTGCCGGGCGTTGGCCGACCTGAATGGAAAGCAGCTCCACACGGCCCGCATTGGCAAACGTATCTTTGACCGCCTGCACAACTGTCTCTCCGATGCGTGCCAGCTCTGCCGGGTCTTCGGTCTTTGGCGGGCATTCAGCAATGGCAAAATTGCCTGTTCCCAGACTGCGCATCTCCACATCCGGTGTTTGCAGCACCGGAAGGAAGTCCGGCACCTCTGCACTCACTTCGATGTAGGTGCAGGGCGAGGTATAAAGATCGTGCTCCGGCTCAAATGGAGCGATCAACGCGCCATTGCCGCCACCGGAAGCAAGCACGGTAAAGTCGCTGGCTTGCAGCTCCCCTCCCATCATCACCCCTTTACAATGGTGGTCGGAAGCGTCCAGCCCGCTGGCGGTGCTGTTCAAAACCACCTTGCCGCCAAGGCGCTCAAAGGCGTTGACCAGTTTGCCGATGACTTTGGGCGGGTACCACGACACATCCTGCGTCGAATGAGCTGCAAACTCTGGCGGGTTGGCGAGAGCTGGCAGATGCTGCTGAAGTTCCTGTTTGCTCATGGTGCGGGTTTGTGTGCCCGCCTGTTGCTGCCGGTCGATCAGGTGCTGGGTTTTTTCCGGTGTGGCGCGCCAGACAATAGCGCCGCCTTCTGCATCAAACAGCGTGCCGTCAAACTCCGCGTTCAGGGCTTTGTAACGCTGGATGCCATCAACCAACAACGGGAACAAATCCGGTTGGTCAATCGGATCATTGGCGATATGGCAGATCCAGCCGAAGGAAACACGTGAGACATCTCCGCCCACACAGTGGTTTGCATCAAACAGGGTGACTTTGAAACCTTGACGCGCGAGCTTATACGCAATCATGGCTCCCGTAATTCCGGCCCCAATCACGTTAACGCTTAAATTCTGCATAGATGCCTCAGTTCAAAGAAAAAGATACCGGCCAGCGACAAACATCGCTGATCAGCTGAAGAATTCAAAGGAATGGCTATGCGCAGACCCTAACGAACCCTCCTGCACGGTGGAACCGGCATCCTGAAAAATAAGAGGGTAGTGATATATTTGTCGCGACTAATATAGTTAGCGGGATGATTTCGGTAACCAATTGATACAGTGAGATAAACAACCGGTTGCATGGCTTTTGGTAGCCTGAATTGCAGGGCCTGCGTGAAATAATCCTTGAAAATTTCACGACGATTAGTGAAAATATCGCGAAATATTTCACGGAATCACGCCACATGACTATCACAAGTACATTGGGGGAAGATCTGAAGGCGCTTCGCATCGCGCGCGGTATGACGCTGGAAGATCTGGCAAAACTACTGGGCCGCTCAGTGGGGTGGCTCTCTCAGGTAGAGCGGGATAAATCCACGCCGCGCCATACAGACCTGAAGCAGTTTGCCGAGGTGTTCGGCGTCCAGCTCTCGCTGTTCTTCGGTAATGCAGAGGCGCCGGAAAATGAGAGAGGCCGTGTGGTGCGCGATGGCAACCGCCGCGTGATCGGGGAGCGGGATAAGGGCCTGCTTGAAACATTGGTGTCACCAGACCTGACCGACAGCTTTGAGATGATCCACTCCACCTTTCAACCTGGCTCTCACCGCAGCGCGGCGATTACACGCCCGACGCAAGAGGTGGCCTACATGGTCTCGGGCAAGCTGGATGTGTGGATTGGGGAAGAGATGTTCACGGTGGAGGCAGGCGACAGTTTCCGCATCAAGGAAGCGTCTTACCGCTGGTCCAATCC
This sequence comes from Pseudovibrio sp. W74, assembly GCF_001623085.1. Taxonomy (NCBI): domain Bacteria; kingdom Pseudomonadati; phylum Pseudomonadota; class Alphaproteobacteria; order Hyphomicrobiales; family Stappiaceae; genus Pseudovibrio; species Pseudovibrio sp. W74. The sequence goes on along the minus strand of NZ_LMCJ01000002.1, from coordinate 111,342 downwards.
ATATGCTGAACCTGCCATTGCGATTTGGGTGATCTCACCGCCGGTTTATTAGGGCACCCGCTCAAAGAAATGTTTGCAGACAAGAATGATACCCGTCTCACAGAGAACAGCGGGAGAGGACTACATGACAAACGAATAGATTTTGGAGGAGGTGCGCATGTCTATCCCAACCACCGCGCGGGTTGTCATTATTGGCGGCGGCGTTGTCGGCGTTTCCACGCTATACCATCTGGCAAAGATGGGCTGGAACGATTGCGTGCTTTTGGAAAAGAATGAGCTGACAGCAGGCTCCACATGGCATGCGGCAGGCAACTGCCCCAACTTTGCCACCAGCTATGCCGTAATGAACATGCAGCGCCACGGCTTGGAGCTGTATCGCAGGCTGGCTGATGAGGTGGATTACCCGATCAACTATCATGTCACCGGCGCGGTCCGACTGGCCCACAGCCACAACCGGATGATGGAGTTTGAGCATGTGGCCGCCATGGCTGAGCATATGGGCCTGACCATGGATATGTGCACGCCTGACCAGCTGCAACAACACTTCCCCTTTATGAAAACGCACGATCTGGAGGGCGGTCTTTGGGATCCGCTGGACGGCGATATCGATCCGGCGCAGGTGACACAGGCGCTGGCGAAGGGCGCGCGGGAGCTGGGTGCCCGCATCCTGCGGTTTACACCAGCCACAGGCCTGCGCCGTGAAGGCAGGGAATGGATTGTCTGTACTGAGACAGGTGAAATCCGCTGCGAGTATGTGGTGAATGCAGCTGGCTACTATGCTGCCCGCGTCGGCGAATGGTTTGAGCCGTATGGTGGGCGTGCTGTGCCTTCCGTTACCATGAGCCATCAGTATTTCATGACTGAGGCTGTTCCAGAGGTGGAGGCATGGACCAAGGCACAGGGCCGCAAGCTGCCCATGCTGCGTGATCCTGATACCTCCTATTACCTGCGGCAGGAAACGGGTGGGTTCAACCTTGGCCCCTATGAGAGAGCCTGCCGGACGGCATGGACCTCTTCAGATGACCCGATGCCGGATGACTTCAGTTTCCAGCTGTATCCGGATGATTTGGAGCGGCTTGAGTTTTACATTGAAGATGCGATGGCCCGCGTGCCCTTGCTCGGAACGCAAGGAGTGAAACGCAACATCAACGGGCCTATTCCCTACGCACCTGATGGCCTGCCCATGATTGGCCCCATGCCCGGCGTGCCCAATGCGTTTGAGGCGCACTCCTTCACCTTTGGCATCGCGCAAGGCGGCGGCGCTGGCAAGGTGGCCGCAGAGTGGATTGTACACGGCCAGACCGAGTGGGACATGTGGGCTGTCGATCCAAGACGTTACACCGATTACACTGATAAGCAGTACTGCATCGATAAGGCGAAGGAAGTCTACGGTCACGAATATGCCATGCACTTTCCCCATCACGAATGGCCAGCGGGCCGCGACCGCAAGCTCTCCCCCAACCACACCAGACTGCTGGAACTGGGTGGACAGATGGGAGCTTACAATGGCTGGGAACGGGCCGATTGGTTTGCGCAAACGGGCGACGATATCTCTCACGAGGCCACCCAAACATGGAGCCGCTCCGGTCCGTGGCAACAGCGGGTGCGAGAAGAATGTGAGGCCGTGCGGGACCATGTTGGCGTGCTGGACCTCCCCGGCTTCTCGCGGTTCCAACTCTCCGGCACAGGCGCTGCTGACTGGCTGCGAGGGCAGATCGCCGGAGGTCTCCCCAAAGTTGGCCGCATGACCCTTGGCTACTTCCCCGATGATCGTGGCCGCGTCCTGACGGAAATGTCGGTTCTGCGTCATGGTGCAGACGAGTTCACGCTGATCACTGCTGCGTTGGCCCAGTGGCATGACTTTGAGCTGCTGAAAGCCCGCCTGCCAGAAGGATTGGGTCTGGAAGACCAGACAACGGACACAACAACGCTGATCGTCACCGGCCCAAAGGCCCGTCAGCTGCTTGCTCCTATGCTCAAAGCGGACCTGTCTCTCAGTTGGCTGAGCCTGCAACAAGCCACCATGCTTGGTAAGGCTGTGATGTTGGTGCGCGTCTCTTTTGCGGGTGAGCTGGGCTGGGAAATCCATGCGAGCAATGAGGATATGCCGGAGATTTATCAGGCGATCCTTGCTGGTGGGGCCAAATCGTTTGGCATGTACGCGCTCAATGCCTTGCGGTTGGAGAAAGGCTATCGCAGCTGGAAGGGAGATCTTTCGACCGACTACACCTTGCTGGAGGCTGGTCTGGACCGGTTCGTGAAGCTTGATAAGCCGCAGAGCTTCCCCGGCAAAGCCGCACTGCTGAAAGAACAGGCAGAAGGCGTGAAGCGTCGGTTTGTGACAATGATCGTGGAGGCGGGCGAGTATGACGCTGCTTACATGTCTACCATTTGGCATGAGGATCACATGGTGGGGGAAGTCACCTCCGGCGGGTGGGGCTACCGCGTCAATGCCTCCATCGCGCTTGGTGTCGTGCAGGCTGATCTGGCAAAACCGGGAACTGAGCTGACCATCAAAATCTACGGTAAGCCCTACAAGGCAATCGTACAGCCGGATGAGCCACTTTGGGACCCGGAGAATGAGCGCCTCAAAGATCAAAGCATGTCTGAGAGTGTCGTTTTGGAAGGGCACGCAGTGTAATACCCGTTCCTCTGACATGATCTGTGGCATCCATATCTCTCCTGCTCCACACGACTGAAGCAGAAAAATATGGATGCCGTAATATTTGGGTGTGCGATCTATACTTGATTTATTTTAAGTTTAGATATGAGTATGACTTTATTTTTATTCGTGTGTACTCCATTCTACAACATAATATAGCTTTGCGTGATGAGTTTACGTCCGGTGTTTGCATGTTGACATCTAAGTAGTCAGTCATATTTAATTGTATGTCAGACATGGATAGGGTTGTCTTATCTTTCTGCTCTTTTGATGAGGCTGACGCGCGATGGTATCGACATACACTCAGGATCTGCGAGATCAGATCACCGAGGAACTGGCTCGGCAGTTGTTTTCTGCTGAGCTCAAGCCCGGTGACTTTCTGCCCAAGGAACTTGAGCTCACGGACCAGTTTGGTGTGAGTCGCGCCACCATGCGCAGCGCTCTGGCAACCTTCACCAATCACGGCATCATTGAGCGCATTTCCGGTTTTGGCACACGCGTCAAAGACTATCAGGAATGGAACATCCTCTCCCCGCAAGTGGCCACGTGGATCGCTCAGTATGGCGGCAACACATTGATCTTTGCCCGGGAGATCTTCCGGTTTCGCACGTCTGTTGAACCGTTTATTGCCATGGAAGCCGCCCGCCGGGCCACGGCAAAGGATCTGATGAAGATAGAAGCGGCTTGGAACGGCATGTATGCGGCCATGCAGAAGGATGACCTGACCTATCGCGGCAAGCACTTCCAGCAGTATGACATTCAGTTTCATGAGGCGATCTATCAGGCGACCCATAATCTGGTCTGGGTACAGATTGGGCGCAGCACCATGCCTGCGGTGTTTGTCCTGATCAAGAAAACCACGGAAGCTGCCAGCGAACTCAGTGACAGTCTGGAACGCCACCGCCACCTTTTGGAAGCCATTCGTCTGCGGGATGCGGAGGCGGCTCGGAAAGCGTCTGTCCGCATTATTGACCGCGCGGCCTATGATCTTGATCTGGATGAACTGAACGAAGAGATCCGCGAGAACTCACTGGCCAACGTCGTGATGCAGAATGAGCGTGACCGCCTCTCCTCTGACTGAGCTGCCATCCCCTCTCCCCAACTCCTTTCTCCGAGACACAAAATGAAAATCACCGGTATCGAAACCATCAATCTCAAAGAATTTCGCAATGTAACCTGGGTGCGCGTGCATACGGATGCGGGCAGCTTTGGTCTGGGCGAAACCTTTTATGGCTCAGACGCGGTTTGTGGGTTCATCCACGAAACGCTGGGTCAGGAGCTGATTGGCCGTGACCCAACCCAGATTGATGCGATCTCCCGCCTATTGCTCAACCCCATTTGCGGTTTCAACTCCACGGGAGCTGAAATGCGGGCCGCCTCCGCCATTGATATCGCGCTGTGGGACCTTGCGGGCAAGACACTTGGCGTACCCGTGCATCAACTGCTGGGTGGCAGAAGCCGAGACAAGATCCGCGCCTACAACACCTGTGCAGGCTATGAATATGTGAAGGACAAGCAGGTCAACACCACAGAAGACTGGAGCACGGACTCTGTCTCTGAAGGCCCCTATGAGGATCTGGAGGCTTTTCTTTCGGATGCCGGTACTCTGGCGAAAAGTCTGCTGGATATGGGCTTTCGCGGCATGAAGATCTGGCCGTTTGATCAGTTCGCAGTCAAAACCAACGGCACCTACATCTCGCCGGAAGATCTGGAGGCCGGTCTGCGCCCGTTCAAGCAAATTCGTGAGGCTGTTGGGGATGCAATGGACATCCATGTGGAGCTGCACAGCGTGTGGAACCTGCCTATGGCTGAAAAGATTGCTCGTGCGCTGAAGCCTTACAACGTGTTCTGGCTGGAAGACCCGATCAAGATGACCAACGTGGACGCACTGGCAGAATACGCCCGCCGTACTGACACATGGGTCACCGCCAGCGAAAACCTGGCCACACGCTGGTCTTTCCGCGAGCTGTTTGAAAAGCGTGCCACGGATGTTTGCATGCTGGACATCGGTTGGTGCGGCGGCCTGACAGAAGCCAAGAAGATCGCCACCATGGCAGAAACCTACGAGTTGCCCGTCGCGCCACACGATTGCACCGGGCCGGGGCTTCTGACCGCAGCTGTGCACCTGTCCATCAACCTGCCCAATGCGCTGGTTCAGGAGATGGTGCGGGCATTTTACTTCGGCTGGTACAGCGAATTGATGGAAGGCCTGCCAGTATTCGAAAATGGCTATCTGCTCGCCCCAACCGCACCGGGTTTGGGCATCACGCTCTCCCCAAAGGTTTTTGAACGTGGCGATGCAACCATCCGGATGACGGGTTCTAAGACCAGTTAGGTTGCACATGGCATGACTGTTAGCGCCCGCTGGATATGAGCTCTATCCTGCGGGCCTTCACCCGTTGTGCTTATTACATGCTGGTCTGTGAGCTTACTCGTTGACTTCCTGAAGTGGTTTCTCACCCACTGCAATCTCAGGCATAGTATCTGTCAGCAGTTTTCCAGCCACTGCAATATTATCATATGAATGTTCCTCAAGATGAATCACGAGGTGGTCTCTGGCTAAACCCGTTGTGGTGCAAAATGCTTCGGTTAAAGCTGCAACACAGGCAGCTTTCTTTTCGCGGCTAAGACGAGGGGAATAAACAACAATATGAGGCATGGCTTGTACTCCTTAAAATCAAGGCACTTTGAAGTATAAGGCAGCCGATTTTAAAGTGCTACAGAAGCACGCTTGGGAATATGTCTTGGGCAATCCCACTCAAGTGCTTTTGTTTTAATAGTAATCGCGCGCTCAGGATCAGCCTTATAGTTTTCAGGCATGATATCCATGACAAACTCCCGGTCTTCCTCCAGGGAAGTTATCTGCGCCTCACCCCAGATTTTGAGCCTCTGCTGTGTTTCATAGTCCACCAGTATGAGAGACACGCGGGCGTTTTGAGAGATGTTTCCAGCACTGAGATATTGCCGGTTACCGCGATAGTCGGCATATGCAAAATGCTGGTCATCCAGCACCCTCAGAAAACCTCTTGGCCCACCTTTAAACTGCACATACGGCCAACCAGTCTGTGAGAGTGTTGAGAGGTAGAACCCATCCATACGGTTGATGAATGCGGCGTGGTCTGGTTCAATTTGATGACCCGTCAACTCCTCCCCTTCCAGAAATGTAGCGTAGGCTTCTTTGGTGCCATAGCGGTCCTGAAAAAATTGAGCAGCAGGCGTAAAGGCAATCTGGGCAAAGGCTTTGGGCATGAAAACTCCCGAGAGGTCTAATGAATATCTCTGAATATGGGAGCTGGAACAGAAAATGCGACGGTCCTTTGGGTAGAAGGAGCCGTCGCATTGCTCTGGGGGGAGCGGGAGGAACTGGGATAAGTCCGCAGTGTTCTGAAAAGGCCAAGTCGATGGGGCCGTGCTTGGCACTCTAAGCGGATGGACGCATTCCTCCGGTGGAGCTCGTTATAAGTTCATTTCGGACAGACCTGGGTGGTGATCCGGGCGGCGGCCAAAGGGCCAGGCAAACAGGCGTTCGTTTTCGTTGATCTCCGTATCGGTGATGCAGGTGATCCGTTTTTTCATCAAACCTTTGGTGTCAAATTCCCAATTCTCGTTGCCGCAGGAGCGGAACCACTTGTTGTGTATGGTGCGCCATTCGCTGACAATGCGAATTGAGAAACGGTTTTGGTTATAACTCCAAAGCTCTTTGATGTGGCGATAGTGGAGCTGGGTTTTCCATTTGGCGGAAAGGAAACCCATAATCTGTGGTCGGCCTTCGATCGTCTGGTTCCGGTCATGCCACATGCAATCGCGAGACAGGTTTCGGATAACAATAGTCGGGCAGCGTGAGTTCCACGCATCCTCCGCAGCTCTTACCTTTGCGAGTGCCGCATCTTCTGTCAGGGGGCGCATAGATAAGTTGAGCATATTGTTACCTCTTATTGTTTACTGATCGGTACAGTTGCTGATTGCCAAGGTGTACCGATCTGTTCATTTGGTCAATTCACCAAATCGCGAGGTGTGTGATGCCCGTCACGAGACTTAGCAAAGCCCTTTGATTTTGCGGCTAAAATGAATTCCCTTGTTCGGCCATATTTTTTTCGTTATATGTACTGATCAGTAAACCCAGAGGTTGGTATGCGCAAAAATAAACGAGATGAACTCGTACAACAGGCGATGGAAACCTTCTACAGAAACGGATTTCACGCAACGGGCATGGATATGCTGGTGGCAGAATCCGGCATCTCCAAAACCTCCATGTACAAGCATTTCAAGAGCAAGGATGAACTGATCCTTGCTGCGCTGAAGCTGCGTGAGGAGCAGTTTCACAACTGGTCTGCACAACGGGTTGCTGAGCTGGCGAGCGAACCCAGAGATCAACTGCTGGCGCTGTTTGATGTGCTGGATGAGTGGTTCAAGGAAGACACCTTCAAGAGCTGCATGTTCATCAAAGCCAGCTCGGAATATCCGGAACCTGACCACCCCATTCACCAGCAAACCGTTGAACAGCGAAATACCATGTACGAGGGTGTGCTGACACTGGTTGAAGCGGCTGCTCTGAAAAATCCGGAAGCGTTGGCGCGGCAACTGCTTATGCTGCAGGAAGGCGCGATCATTACCGCGCATTTTGGCAACAGCAAAGACCCGGCAGGTGACGCGAAACAAGCTGCCAAAGCCTTGATTGACGCTGCTTCCTGACAATCCCAACTCGCGAAAAGTAATCGTCGCCTCCCAAGGCGTAGAATGTGGTTTGAGGACTTCACGTTCTCCAGCGCGCGGCCTTGTATCTGCAAATCTTACTCCGCGGAAAATATTTGCGTATACATATGAATGTGTTTAGCGTGGTCCCTGAGAAATCTTACGGGACGGTTGGTTTCTCATATTAAAAACGTCCACTTTCTGGGAGGGAGAAAGAGGGATGCTGACCAAAAGCATATTGGAAGACCTTGGCACAAAACTGATTACTGGAGATGTGGAGGTGATTGACCTGTCAGGTCGATTAGGGCCAGAAACTCCCATTTTACAACTGCCGCCTGACTTCGCCAAAAACACGCCGAAAGTGGAGATTCATAAGATCTCCGAGTATGATGCGGACGGACCGTTCTTTGCGTGGAACTGGATGAAGCTGGGAGAGCACTCCGGTACACATTTTGATGCGCCGCATCACTGGATCACCGGAAAAGACTATGCAGATGGATATACCGACACCATCTCACCGCAAAATTTTGTTGCACCTGTCAACGTGATTGATTGCTCCGCCGAGACTGCTGCAAACCCGGATTTCCTGCTGACGGCTGATCGTGTGAAGGAGTGGGAAGCTGAGCATGGATCGATCAACGCTGGCGAATGGGTTGTCATGCGCAGCGATTGGTATCACCGCAACACCGATGAAGCGAAGTTTCTCAATGTAGATGAGAATGGGCCGCACTCACCGGGGCCAACCGTTGATTGTATTGAGTATATCCTCTCCAAAGGTATTCTGGGTTGGGGCAACGAATGCATCGGCACGGATGCAGGATGCGCCGGAGGGATGGAACCACCCTACCCTGCGCACAACTTGCTGCACGCTGCCAACCGCTACGGCCTCGCCAGCCTCGCTAATCTGGACAAGCTACCCCCGAAAGGCGCCATCCTGATTGCCGCTCCACTCAAGATCGCCGATGGAACCGGCAGTCCCATTCGTGCACTGGCTTTGGTTTCTGCGAGCTAGCGAAATACTGTGAAACGCGCTGATCGGCAGTGGTTTGAAGGCTGCTGCCGGTCAGTTTGCATCTTGAGAAAAAGGCTGTTCCAGCTCGAGAATATTGCCCTCGGGGTCTCGCAGGTAGATGATCAGGTGTGGTTTATCGGGCGTGCCGAAATCTGTAATCTCGCCCAATTGGCTCCCACCAGCTGCGATGGTTTCAGCGCGAGTCGAGTGGATGTCTGGCACCTGAAACGAAAGATGACCGAAGCCGGGCTCATTCACTTGAGGTAGGCACCGATCCTGTGTGGCCTTATGCTGGTGAAGCTCAAGAAAAGGAGCGTCGCACTCTGGAAATTTAAGCCAGATCGAGAGGATCTCAGAATTTGGCAGCCCATTGCCTCTGGAGACCTTCTCACCCGACAACACTTTGGCAGGCCGTAGGTATTCGCAGTTGAAGACCTCTTGGTAAAACGCGGCAAGCGCCTTTGCGTCTTTTGTGACAAGGTTGATGTGCGTCAGTTTCATATCGCAGTTACCGTAGTTGTTCCAAAATGCGGGTGATGGCCTCGATCACATAGCGCGGCTTGTCTTTCATCACGTTATGTCCGCTGCCTTTGGCGAACAGGCTGCTGCGGTTTGGGGAGGTCGCGACGAAATTTGCGTGGGCCTTGCGCATTTGGCTGACGATCCTCTCGTCCTGTACCCATAACGTTTCTGCGAGGATGTCGATGACAGGCAGATGCTCAGGAATGCCCACCGTGCGCATCCGTTTCGCTGTGGTTGGGTAGGCTTTCACCACGGGAATGATTGCTTTTGCCAGTTCAGTAGCTGCTTTTTCGAGTGCCTCGAAGCGCGGCGTGTACTCTGCAAGGACGTAATCGACCAGCTGCTGGCTCATATCCGCCGGGATGCCTGCATCTACAAACACAAGGCCTGTCACCTGCACCATATTCTCGGCCAGGAGGCTTGCAATATAGCCACCATAGGAGTGGGCAACGAGCATTACAGGGCCGCTTACACCGTGTGCCGTCAGTGCTGCTTGCAAATCTTCAGCTTCGCCTTCAATGGTGTACGCCCCTTCCCATAGTGGGCTGTTGCCTAAACCGGCGCGGTCATAGACCACGGTTTGAACACCCACCTTGCGCAAATGTGGTTCAATGCCTTTCCAAACCGAAGCATCATTTCCATTCCCACTGATGAAGATGATGGTTGGGCTACCCTCCCCTTTTGCTTCCAGCCATAACGGAGCCGACAAAGCTGCGGTTGAGAAGAGAGCTGCGAGGAAAGCGCAGAAGATGTAGGAGAGAAACTGGCGGAGTATCAGCACAACAGCAACTTTCTTGAAACTAAAAATCTTAGAGCAATACGGCCATAACATCGCATTTTCCGGGTTGTTTCAATGGTGTTGTGAAAGCTTGAGATGAGGAGAGTGCATGTCCCTCTCCAACGCGGATCCTTGAATATAGTTGATAAGCTATATTGTAATGTTGCTATATAGCTTATCAACTATATGTTATTTACATGAGCTTGATTGAAATCCTTAAAACTCTCGCCAATGAGAACAGGTTGACCATTCTGGAGTGGCTTCAGGACCCTGAGGCGCATTTTCCGCCGCAGAAGCATGGCGACCTGATTGAGCATGGGGTTTGTCTGGGAGCAATCGCTCGAAAACTCGGCATTTCTCAGCCCACAGCAACCAACCATATGAAGGTGCTGGTGAATGCCGGTCTGGTGACGCTCACGCGCAACAGCAACTGGGTGTATTTCCGCGTAAACAAGGAGACTGTTTCTCTCTTTCTGGATGATCTTCAAACCAAGATCGCCCCACAAAAATAACTCGCCGACGCAACCTGCAAGCTGATCCTCTTAAGCTGATGGCCTTCTCCCTGATCTTCAGCGGATTGCTCTTGTGCCGCGAGCCCTACTATTCGTTCCTCATCCAATTATGACTGGAATACAGAGTGAAAAGCTCCGTTTTTGTGTTCTTTGGCTCCATGTTTGGTTCTCGTTTAGGAGACCAACTGCTGCTTTTCGTCGTTCCTCTTGTTGTCTTCCAAACCACTGGCAGTGTGTCGCTTTCCGGCCTTGCCTTTACTGCTGAAACGCTGCCGCGCATTCTGTGCTTTCCCGTCTGCGGAATTATGGCAGACCGTTTTTCTCCCGTCACATTGATCCGCATTTCTCAGGCAGGCCGCTCACTGGTCTGTGCCCTTGGCCTTGTTGGCCAATATTTTATGCCTCACGTGGGCTGGGTTGTTGCCATTGCGGCCCTCTCAGGCGTGCTCACCACGCAAGGGTTCATGGCTCGCGAAGTGATGTTGCCGCAAATCTTCAAAGACGTGACCTTCACCAAAGTGCAGTCCTACGCGCAGAGTGTTGACCAGATTTGCATCGTGTTGGGGCCGGTTATTGCCGCGGCTCTGTTCAACGTATTCGGCTGGGAAATTGTCGTGGTCATGTCAGGCGCACTGTTTGTCAGTGCCGATGCGCTCATCTCCATCTGGCGTCGTCTCAGTGACGTGGAGCTGAAAGAGGCCAAGCCGCTGGACGGGCATTGGACCAAGCCACTCCGCATTGCGCTCAACCATCTGTTTTATCTGCCGGGGCTGAAGCGCATTGTGGCGCTCACTGCGCTGGTCAATCTGGTCTTCGGTGTCACACTGGCAACCTCTGCCAGTATGGTCACTGGCCTTTATGAGCAGTCCGAGGAATTCTACGCGCTGCTGCAATCCGTTGGGGCGATTGCCACTTTTGCTGTTTTGCTGATCACAGGCGCGAGTCGTCTTAAGCTGACCCACATCGGTATCATCTCCTACAGCGGGTTGGTTGTTGGCGGTGTGATCACTGGGTTCACGAGCAACTACTGGATTTACCTGTTGGGGTACTGTGTGATCCTTGGCTTTGACAGCATGTTCAACGTCTACATCCGCAGTGCACGGCAGAAGATCATTCCGCCAGATGATTACGGTAAGACGGTTGGTGTGATCATCCTGTTCAACAACTTCACTCTGCCCCTTTCCGGCTTGTTCGTTGGTTTCGTCACCTCGGTTGAATACACCGGATGGCTGGTACTCGCCCTTACTGCGTTCATTGCGTGTGCGGGACTGGCACTCAGCCTTGTTGGCGGCTCCGTGCAACAAGCAGAGGTTAGCGAAACACAATAGACCCGAGCCACATACTGACGCCACACCCCTGAATTGCCATGGGGTGCGGCGGTTTCTTTGGTGCGCGTAACCACTTCACCATGCTGCGCCCTTATGGTGTCTGAAGTGCTTCTTAACGGAGGCACTGGGGACCAAAGGTACTTGCAAGGGTGAGTTTTATGCCAGCCGACTCCAGCCTGCCAGATCAACCGGAAAGCTCTGGCCCGTTCTTCTCCAAGTGGATGAGAGAGGGTCGGGAGATCATTCCCGGCCTCATCATTGCAACAGTGATCGCCATTGCTGCGCGTTATATCTCCGAGCATCAGGGTGGGCCGGTGATGCTTTACGCCCTGCTCATTGGTATGGCCGTGCATTCTATTTATGAGGATGGAAACTGTCAGGCAGGCCTGAGTTTTGCGGCTAAAAAGGTGCTGCGACTGGGCGTGATCCTGCTTGGCCTGCGCGTCTCCTTTGCACAGATCCTTGCACTCGGTTGGCAAACGCTGGCTCTGGTGATCCTCTCGGTGCTGGCCATGTTGTTTGTTGGCCTTGTGGTGGCTCGGTTACTCGGTCGCTCCGCCAGTTTTGGATTGCTGACGGGAGGAGCTGTTGGCATTTGCGGAGCATCCGCAGCGCTGGCGATTTCCTCCGTATTGCCAAACTCCAAGGAAAACGAACAAAACACGCTGTTCACAGTCATCGCCGTAACAGCCCTCTCAACCCTCGCGATGATCCTTTACCCCAGTATCGGACAGATGTTCGGCCTCTCTGATGTGCAGCTCGGCATCTTCTTTGGTGCCACCATTCATGATGTGGCGCAGGTGGTGGGTGCTGGGTTTGCAGTGTCAGACAGCGCAGGTGAAATCGGCACCGTGGTCAAGCTGATGCGGGTGATGATGTTGCTTCCGGTGATTTTTATCATCTCTGTGTGGTCCGCCAAGTGGTTGCACACCAAAAGCAACGCCGCAACGACTGCTCTGCAGACCAAAGCTCCTGTCCCCTATTTCGCCTTCGGGTTCGCAGCACTGGTCGTGGTGAACTCACTGGGCTGGATACCTGAGACACCGCGCCTGATCCTCGTTGATGCCTCCACCTGGTGCCTCGTCATCGCGATCTCGGCACTCGGCGTCATGACCACCCTGAAAACCCTCGTCAGCCTCGGCCATCAGCACCTGTTTGTTATCGTCGCGGAAACACTACTGCTGCTTGGCGGGATCGTTCTGGCGATCAAGTATCTGCTTTAGAACGTTTTGGAATGCGCTGCCAATAGACGAATGCGTAACCTATTGTGCAGGCAATACCCATGAAGATGAGGAAACCTTCGAGGATTATAACTGACGGCGTTGCGATGATGGGCATGAGCAAAATGGCTGTGCTGGTGCCAGCCAGATAGCTAATGAGGGTGGCGCCAACGGGGAGCCAGAGCCGTGTTCTTCTGAGGAAGAGGTGAAAGACAATAGCAGCCGGTAGAGCGGGCCCTGCAATGAAAGGGATGATCGTTGTGAGCGGGATCCTGTCTTGCAGGATATACAAGATCACAAAGCCGATTGGTGGGAAGATTGCAAGTAGGTAGAAAGCGAGACAAGCCGTGATGCCTGCGAGTGTGAGCGCGAAAAGATAAACTGGATAGGCCAGCAAAAACTCGAGAATCTTGCTCTTTGTCATGCCACTCATATTTTTCTCCTGAAGACAACAAAGCAATGATTGAATTGCGCAATGACGTCCACACTGTGCACTCAAATATGTTGTTTGTTACTAACTTTAGTCTCTACGCAAAACTCCTGAATTCGCTGATGCAATTCGTGGTTCTGCGCGTTATAAGTTACTGGTGCAAGTTTAGGGGTGACACGCGGGAGGTGTGCGCCGCTTTAATCAATTTTGGGGAGGTCCCGCCACATCCGGCGGGTCTATAACAAGACGTATAGGTTCACAATATGGATACACGCGCCGCTGTTGCTTATAAAGCCGGAGCCCCTCTTTCCATCGAGACAGTTCAGCTGGACGGCCCGAAGCCTTTTGAGGTTCTGGTTGAAATCATGGCAACAGGTATCTGTCACACAGACGCCTTCACCCTGTCCGGAGATGACCCGGAAGGTCTGTTCCCGGCCATCTTAGGCCATGAAGGCGCAGGCATTGTGCGCGAAGTGGGCAAAGGCGTTACCTCGCTGAAGCCGGGCGATCATGTGATCCCGCTTTACACACCGGAATGCCGCGAGTGTGAGTATTGCCTTAACCCGAAGACCAACCTGTGTCAGTCCATCCGCTCCACACAGGGTGCAGGCGTAATGCCAGACGGGTCCAGCCGCTTCTCCATCAATGGTGAAAAAATTCACCACTACATGGGCACCAGCACCTTCTCCAACTTCACCGTTCTGCCTGAGATTTCTCTGGCGAAGATCCGCAAGGACGCACCGTTTGATAAGGTTTGCTACATCGGTTGTGGTGTGACCACAGGTGTTGGCGCCGTGATCAACACAGCAAAGGCTGAGCCAGGCTGTAAGGCTATTGTGTTTGGTCTTGGCGGTATTGGTCTTAACGTTGTGCAGGGCCTGCGTCTGATCGGTGCTGACCAGATTGTTGGTGTTGACCTCAACCCAGGCAAAAAGGCGCTTGCAGAACAGTACGGCATGACTGACTTCGTCAACCCGAAGGAAGTTGAAGGCGATCTGGTTCCTTACCTTGTTGATCTGACAGGCGGCGGTGCGGATTACACCTTTGAGTGTATTGGCCACCCAACCACCATGCGTCAGGCGCTTGAGTGTAGCCACAAAGGCTGGGGCGAAAGCATCATCATCGGTGTTGCTGGCGCAGGTCAGGAAATCTCCACCCGTCCGTTCCAGCTGGTGACTGGTCGTTCCTGGAGAGGCACTGCCTTCGGTGGCGCGCGTGGTCGTACGGATGTGCCAAAGATCGTGGACTGGTACATGGATGGCAAGATCGACATTGACCACATGATCACCCACACCATGCCGCTGGATGAGATCAACACTGCGTTTGATCTGATGCATGAAGGCAAGTCCATCCGTTCGGTTGTGACGTTCTAAGCCATACTCTGGGTTTTCGTATTGATAAGGTCTAAGCGGACATCTGCTCTGCTTAGGCCTTCATTTTAATGCGTATTCTTATCCGAAAACCGGAACCGCTTTTCGGAAGTACGCTGTGAGAGAGCTATTATGATTGAGCTGATCCAAAGCTGGCGCTGTTTTGATGGCGAGCAACGCGTTTATCGCCACGATAGTAAAGCCACCGGTACGCCAATGGAATTTGCGGTGTTTCTACCGCGCCGTGCGTTGAATGGTGAAGAGTGCCCTACGCTGATGTTCCTCTCCGGTCTCACTTGCACCTGGGAAAACATGGTCTCCAAAGCTGGCAGCCAACGTGCAGCAGCAGAGATGGGCATGATCATCGTGGCACCGGATACGTCTCCACGTGGTGACGATGTGGCGGATGATGATGGCTGGGACATGGGCAAAAGCGCTGGCTTTTACCTAAACGCCACGCAGGAGCCATGGGCCAGGCATTACCGAATGGAAGAGTACATCACGCAGGAGCTGCCGGAGATCTTGGAGGAACACTTCCCGATTGATCTGAGCGCTATGGGCCTGACGGGTCACTCGATGGGTGGTCATGGTGCGTTGACGCTTGCGTTGAAGAACCCGGGCCTGTTCAAGAGCGTGTCTGCATTCGCGCCAATTGTGAACCCAATCAACTGCCCGTGGGGTGAGAAAGCCTTCTCAGGTTATCTCGGTGAAGATCGCTCCACATGGGCAAATTATGATGCGTGCGAACTGGTCAAGTCTCGCAGCTGGAAAGGCCGGATCCTGATCGATCAGGGTTCTGCCGATGGGTTCTTGGAAGAACAGCTGAAGCCTTGGGTCTTTGAAAAGGTTTGCCGTGACGAAGGCGTTGACCTGACTCTGCGTATGCATGGTGGCTACGATCACAGCTACTATTGCATTGCCTCCTTTATGCAAGACCATATCGCCTGGCACTATGACGAATTGGTTTAGCGGTTAACCTATACTAGACCATTGAGGCGCTTGTAGTTTGCAGGCAATAAGGTTAGGTAGCTGCAACAATTGGGAGGGTCCTGCCCTCCCTGAACAGAAAATAGCCAGAGGAACAGATGTCCGAATTCATCCAGAAGATCGTAACCGGGATCAACGGCAAACTTGATGGCGTCGATATGTCAAAATCGATTGCGCTCAACATCAAGGATGAGGGCTTCATCATCGTCGACGAAAACGGCGCGCGCGCAGAAGAAGCAGAGGCTGATTGCACAATCTCTTGCTCTGCGAAGACCTTCAAAGGCTTGGTGGATGGTTCCGTCAACCCGATGACAGCTGTGATGATGGGCAAGATCAAGATCGGCGGCGACAAGATGGTTGCCATGAGCCTTGGCAAAATCCTCGGCTAAGCAAATATAGCGTCAGTCCGCAGTACTGTGGACTGACGCCTTCCACCTCAACGCGAATACATTCCCGCCTTCTCAAGGCTCTTAGAGCCTCTTCAATTTCCATTTTAAAATTGCGATATGGCCAAGTTTCCTTGTGAGATCAAAAGCATGGAACAGTGGCAGTCAATCACGCACTGATTACAGTTTTCGAAAGATCAACTGGACTGTGCGGATAGGTAATTAAGTGTTTTATGGCTCACTGCGCTCTAATAAAACCAGAGAGCTGTAGTCATGAAAAATGGTATTGACGATGAAAATCAGTTTGATCCGGTTGCAGATATTCTTTCCAGTTTTTTTGAGCTTAACAACGCTTTAGACTTGGAAGCTGCAGGCAAGTATGATGAAGCAGCAGAGGCTTTTGAGCACATTCTGCGCAATGATCCAGATGATAGTGTTGGTGCTTCACTTCATCTGGCAGCTATTGGCAAAGGCAATGTACCCAGCTGCATGCCCGAGGCTCATGTGTTGATGCTGTTTGGCCAAATGTCTGAGACCTATGACAAAAGGCTACTGGACGGCCTGAAGTACGCCCTCCCCGAAAAAGTTAAGGAGAGAATGGCTGCGCTTGAGGTTGGGCCTTTCAAGCGAATGCTGGACCTTGGTTGTGGAACAGGACTCTGCTGTGAGGTGCTCAAGGATCAGGTCATTCATAAAATCGGTTTAGACCTTTCTGCGGAGATGCTTGAGAAAGCAAGAGAGAAAGAGATTTATGATGTCTTGCATGAAGGCGAGATCACTCAATTTCTGAAGCAAAGCCGTCATGAGCCCTGGGACCTTGTGATCTCTACAGATGTCATTCCATACAATGGGACTTTGGACGAGATGTTTTTAAATATCGCCCGAAACATGGCTCCCGGTGCTATTTTCCTCTTTTCAACGGAGACCCAGCCGGAAGAGGCGTTTGGCGGCCAGCCTTATCTCATGGGAAAATACTGTCGCTATGCCCATTCGCAGAATTACCTTGAGAACCTGCTGAAGCAGAACAATCTCGAACTTCTTGATCGGACTGAGATGGTCCTACGTTTGGAACAAGGACATCCAATCGCCGGTCAGCTGGTGATTGCAAAGAAAAAAGACCCGGATTAACCGCAAGAACTCTATAACAGTGAACAGTAGCGCGGTTGAGCGGAAACCAAAAAGTATTATTCAGGCAAGAGTAGATCAGGATACTCTGAACCTCCTCCCCGTTGTTCTATGAAGGCTTGATAAAAGACCATCTCCAAGCCATGCTCGACGCGGGAGACGTGGATGCTGCTCAGATTTCGACACTGCAAGATTTAGTAGATGAAGCCCTGACTATTGAGGGTGAACATGAGTAGTGTTTTTCCATTTTGGGGGACGTGTTCATGGGCCATATTGTCAGGCTCCTGAAAAAGGAAGAAGGCCAAAAAGTTATTGATGACTACATCCATGAAGGTTTTAAAATTGGAGAGGCGATTCAAACCGGTGTGATCAGTCACGACAACACCACGAACAATCGCCAGAATGTTATTGAAAGAATTTAAATGAGTGCAGACCAACTCATCCTGTATTGCATAGCTATTTTCTCTGTGTCGATCATCCCCGGCCCCAGCATGGCGCTTGCATTTGCTGAGGGCGCCCGGGGAGGCGTGAACGGTGTTGTTCCGCCCGCACTGGGGAATGTCACCGCCTCTTTAGGGCAAGCCCTGATTGCCTTTTTCGCCTTCCGTTCCGTGGTGTCGCTGGAGCCTCGGGTTTTGCTCACAGTGCAGGCTGTTGGAGCACTGTATATCGCCTATATCGGCTACATCTTCATTCGCCACGGCAGCAGCTTTCGGTTGGATACTGCGGGACCGGAAAAACAGCTTTCCAAAGCGACAGAGGGATTTCAGACTGGATTTCTCATTGCCTTCTTCAACCCAAAAGCGATCCTGTTTTTTGTGGCGTTGTTTCCGCAGTTCGTTAACAGCGAAATTGTAGCAAGCGTTGGTGCGTTGAGTTCTGTTTTCCTGCCCATCGGCCTCATCGCTCTGATCTGCTTTTTAGCCTACGGTTTTTTGGGACAAATCTCACTTCAGGTCTTTGATGAAAGCAAAGTGTTCAACTGGATCGTGCCAGGGTTAGGCGGCTTTTTGCTGCTAACAGCGACACTGGGCCTTCTGGATGCAATCAACCAGATTTTCTGAGTGCAGCAGAGCAGTGATCCGTGTTGGCTGACCTAATCTCTCAGAACTGCCTGCGCTGCCTTGCCTTTCAGCTGAAGGGTGAGGCACCGCACTGAGCCGCCCAGCTTGCAAACCTTGTTGGCTGGCACCGGAATAACCGTCTTGCTGGTGTTGGCCTGGATGGTTTCCAAGACATCATCGCTGTTCTGGTCGCCAAAATGCGGCATGTAGATGAATTGGCCGGTCATCGTCGCGTTGACGTTGACCCCGCAGGCGCTGGACAGATCGTCTTCATCCCACATAGCGTCCACTTCAACAATCTTGATGCCAGGAAAAGATGCCTCCAGTTCCTCGGTGATCTCGGTCCTCATGGGGGCGTCATAGCGGTTGAGGATGATGGTGTTGTCTTCCGCAAACATCACCATGCCATCGCTGTGAGCCATCACCTCTTCATCGGGAGGCAAGATTGCAACTTCTTTCGCGTTCAGCAGCTCCTTCAAAATTGCCTTGCCGTCTTCATAGGACAGGTCATTGTCTTCCAGAAAGCGCGTTGTGGTGATCACCCGGCCTGCGTGGTTATCAACGATATTACCGCCATCCAACAGGTAGTCGGTTTGAGTAAATGTCAGCCCCTTCGCATTGGCAAAGGCGTTGAAACCATCCTGCATTTCATCTGCGACCGCCTGATCTCCTTCAAAGGTGACAGGGGTATAGCGGAACTGAACCGGTTTGCCTGGGTTGATGACGGTGTAGTCCCGCGCCCAAATGTGCGGGAGATAGTCATTGATAAGAACCTCGTCCGGCACCTTGCCTTTGAAGTAAGACCGCGTCTGTGCATCCACAACGATCCGCACCTCGTCGTTGCCATAAACAGCATTTGCGTAGGCGATGTCGAAATCCACGATGTCCCGAAACAGCGCTGCATACTCGGGATCATCGTAGGTATCGGCAATGGATGGCGCTGCGATGAGGATCAGGTCCTGATCAGACGCTAAGGCCGCTGTGAAATGACCGCTCGTCAGTGATAAGCTCACGCTCGCAAGCAACGTACAGGCCATTAGCTGGAGTTGCGATTTGAGGTTTTTCATGTGTGCTCCAGCTGGTCTGTCAGTGCCTCACTTGTAAAAACAGGTGAGTGAACGGGCGATGATCATTTCGTTTGAATGTAAAAGGCCCTGCATCACCAATGGAATGCAGGGCCTCTTCAAGTCATTACGCTCCTAAGAGGCATAGTGCTTAGGCTGCACGAATATCATCCATAAAGGAGTTGATGGTTTTGCGCAGGAGCGCTGCGTTGGATGCAACTGCCTGCGATGCGTCAAGCACCTGAGAGGCAGCTTCCTGCGTTTCCGTCACTTTCACAGACACTTCGCTCACGTTGTGTGCTGCGCTGCGGGTGCCCTGCGCTGCCATCTGAACGTTCTCGCTGATCTCCATGGTCGCGGATCCCTGCTGTTCAACGGCATTGGCGATGGAGGTGGCGTGTTTGTTCACTTCGCTCATTGTGTCGCTGATGCCAACAATGGCTTCCACTGTCTCCTTGGAGGAGTTCTGGATGCCTGAGATCTGTGCTGAAATTTCCTCGGTTGCCTTGGAGGTCTGGGTCGCCAGCTCCTTCACCTCGGAGGCAACAACTGCAAAGCCTTTGCCCATCTCACCAGCACGTGCTGCTTCAATGGTTGCGTTGAGCGCCAGCAGGTTGGTCTGCTCTGCAATATCGCGGATGAGGTTGACGACTTCGCCGATCTTTTGCGCAGCACTGTCAAGTGCCTGAACCTTCTGGCTGCTTTCTTCTGCTCCACTGGTTGCGGCGCCCACCACACGGTTGGTCTCACCCAACTGGCGGCTGATCTCTTCAATGGAGGCGCTCAGCTCTTCAGCTGCGGTCGCAACCGTCTGCACATTGGCTGAGGCTTCTTCGGAGGCATCACGAGCGGAGTTGGAACGCAGAGCAGAATCCTCTGCAATGCCGGTCAGGCGGGTGGCGGTGTGTTCCATTTCCGCAGAACGCTGATCCACACTCTGCAGTGCTTGCGTGACTTCGGCACCAAACTGGCTCAACAGGTTCTCGATGCGGCTCTGACGTTCCTCGCGAGCACCGGATTCCTCATCGCTTTGCTCTTGCAGGCGAATACGCTCTACGTTGTTCTGGCGCAGAACTTCGATCGCTTGCGCCATCTCACCAATCTCATCAGAGCGGGTGGAATACGCAATCTTGATGTCCATCTTGTTCTCGGACAAATCACGCAGGGCCTTCGTCATCACAGGAATCGGCTTCAGCATGAATTTGAAGCCGAAGTAGGCCATCAGAACAAGAACAAGCCCCAGTCCAAGTGCGGCGTAGAGCAGGTTCCAGGTGACGTTATCAACCTGCGCTTCAATGTGGGATTTTTCAACGCCTACATAAAGAATACCAATCACGCGATTGTTGCTGTCAAAGATTGGCTGGTACAGGGTGTAATAGGCCATGCCGAGGATGTCGGCTTCACCGCGGAAGGTCTTGCCAGACTTGATAATTGGATAAACACTGCCAGTTTTGCCGAGTGGTGTATCGACGGCGCGTTCACCCTTCTTGTTTTTGATGTTGGTGGTTTTGCGCCAGTAATCCTGGGTTGCGTCATCCCACACAAAAACAGTTGCGGTCTCGCCAGTCAGATGCCCAATCTGGTCAACAAGATCGTTCCCTGAAAAGCTCAGAGGATCATTTGTGATGATTTTGGCAACATTAGAATTGTGATCCAGCTTCACGGTTGCTGATGGGAGTTCCTGCTGGAACTGTGCAGCCGCGATGCGAAGATTGATATTGTGACGTTTGTCCACCTCATCGCTCAGCGTACCCCAGAGTAACAGGTCTGCGGCCAGCACAAGAACACCGATTGTTACGACAATGGCAAATGAAACGGTTGAAGCTATTTTGGTGGTCAGGTTAATTCCGGAAAAGTGCATAAGTGCCCCGTTGCTATTCTTATTTTCCGCTGCGGGTATTTTCTGAGAATACCACTGTTAGTTTTAGGGGTATGGTGCACTTACTAATAACAAATTAAATTTTGAACTATTCCGCTCGGTAATATGCAAAAATATAATGAGAGCAAATACTTATATTATTTCCGATAGGGCACATTTCTGCGCATAAGCTGTTGCCTGAGGGGCAGAATGCGACAATCCGCGCAAGAAAAAACCCCGCCTCCAAGGGAGAGGTCGGGGCTGAGGAGAGGTCTCCACCACAACTTACGTCGCCAAACTTGCCTGAAGCTCGGCGAGAGGAGTCGCGGGTTTCAATATTGCTCTTTGTAAGAACCAAATGTGAGTTGATGCACCAACTTGATCACAAAGATGATTGGTTGTGCGAGCAGACCCGGAACAAACAAGACAAAAGCTACGCAGTAGAACGAAAAGAACGGCCCCACGAACATAACGAAAGTCCCCAGGCGTTCGGGGACTATGTCCTCGGGCGTGAAAATAAAGAAACCCCAAATTGTAAATAACAGAATTAGGAACGAGGCAATCACACTTAAGAAATGCAGGTGACTAACACGCTGGTATGCTTTGTTTTCGTTCCAATACTTCAAGTATCCGTAAACAAAGGGGAGAGTGAATGGTACGGCGAGCAGTAAAGTGGAGAGGCTGGCTATTGCGAAGTGACTTGCATTATATGAGCTTAACCTCTGCAGCGCGAAAAAACGTGATTGGGACATTGGAAATGTTTCGAGACAAAATGATACAAGGTATTGAATTATATCATATTTCATCAGATAAACTGAAAAATTGGAAGGTAAGACTATAAGGAGTATAGAGAGGATAAACAGATATAAGATTGTCTTGTTGTTCCACCTATAATATGCGTAGGAGTGATAGGCGCTCAGTGATGCATAACCCAGCAAGCTCCTGTATTTCTTTCGTCCCTCTTCAAATTTCTCAATTGAGTTTATCTTCATTGGTTTGGTCCAAGATAAGTAGAAGAAATTTATGTTTGAGAATGCAGTTTACGGCAGAAAATCAATTGATAACAACTAAGTGGGCTGGCTTGTCACCAATTGGAAGCACAGCCCAAGTTAGTTGCTTTACGAAAGTGCTCTAAGTCTGCATTTCGCTTTGAAGCTCGGCGAGAAGTTCTTCCAGTAGGCCCATACCGGCATTCCAGCCTTGGTTCATGCCGCCGATGGCTGCCTCGAAGCAGGCTATCTCGGCCTCTGTGGCGTCATGGGGAACCCATGTGAGGCGCATTTTGGTCTGGTCGCCGTCTTGCTCGAAGGTGACGGTGGTCAGCAAAACACGAGGCCAGTCCTGCATCATCGGGCTGGCAATCACATTCCAGTCAGCGTCAGAGGTTGCATGCAGCCATACCAGTTTTGAAGGTTTTGAGACCTCTGTATATTCAACGCGTTGGAAGTTGGAATTGTCTCCCCACTTCATCTCATGCAGCCAAAGGCCGCCTTGTTTGACGTCCAGCTGGTGGACGATGCTTTCCACGTTGGGGCCGTACCAGCGCGAAATAAGATCCGGCTCGGTCCATGTACGCCAAACCAGCTCGCGCGGGGCGTTAAAGGTGCGTTCCAGTACATAGGTTGGTAGTTCACTCATTCCAATTCCCTCCTCAACTCTCGGATTTCTTCAATTCCTCCAGAAGATCATCCAGCTGATCAAAGCTGGATGACCAGAACTTGCTAAACTCTTCCAGCCATTTAACCGCCTCACGCATGGGCTCGGCTTTGAGCCGTGCCGGGCGGCGTTGCTTGTCTATAGCGCGTTCAACCAACCCTGCCCGTTCCAGAACCTTCAGATGCTTTGAGACGGCAGGTTGGCTCATGCAAAATGGCTCAGCCAGCTCGTTGACCGATGCGTCTCCATTGGCGAGCCGTATCAGGATTGCACGGCGCGTTGGATCGGCCAGTGCTGCAAACACGGCATCAAGGTTTTCTGGTTGGGGTGTCTGGTTCACCTGTTGCATAACCGCATGGTTATATAATAATTGAAATTGGTCAAGCCCAAAGTCATGAGAGTGTGTCAGGGCAAAAGAAAACCCCGCCGTCCTGATGGAAAGCGGGGTTTCATATCTTGTGATAACGCAGGAGACTAGGCCAGCTCTTCACTGCGTTTTTTGGCAGCTGCAACAGCGCGCGAAAGGAGTGGCGGCATGCCGTCCTCTTCGTTCATAAGTACATCAAGCGCCGCGGCTGTGGTGCCGTTTGGAGATGTCACATTGATGCGCAGCTGGGTAGGGTCATCGCTGGCATCTTCTGCCAGCTGACCTGCTCCGCCAACGGTGGCTTTTGCCAGCTGCATCGCCAGTTCTTCCGGCAGCCCTTGCTCTGCGCCTGCTTTGGCGAGGCACTCGATCAGGTGGAACACATAGGCTGGTCCAGAGCCGGAGACTGCAGTCACAGCATCCATCTGACTTTCGTTTTCCAGCACAACGGTCTGCCCGACAGCGGCGAGCAGTTCCTGTGCCATCGCCAGATTGCTTTCCGAGCAGTGGTCGTTTGGAATGAGCGCGGTGATGCCGCGGCCAATTGCTGCTGGTGTGTTTGGCATGGCGCGGATGATCGGGCTGCCCTCACCCACCAGAGAAAGAAGTGTGGTCAGGTTTGTGCCCGCTGCAACGGAAATGAAAACGGTGCTGCCACCGCCTAACGCCACAACCTGAGGGGTTGCATCGCCCATCATCTGTGGCTTCACAGCCAGAATACACACTGCCGGAGCTGCTGGCAGTTGCTTGTTCAGGCTTAGGCCGTGATCTTCCAGTGACCTCAGCCAGTCAGATGGATAAGGATCAATCACAGTTGTGCTGGAAGGCAGAACGCCTGCTTCCAGCCAGCCCTTCAGCATGGCTGAGCCCATCTTTCCGCAGCCAAGCAAAACGAGGCCGTTTGTGTTTATCTGTTCAATCTGACTAGGCTTCGACATCGATTAATTTCCGTAAGTCGCTAAATTCAAACGCGGGTCATCCAGTTCCAGCGGGAACTTACGCGGAACCAGACCGGATTGAAACCAGTTCACGAACGTGTAGATGGAATAGACGGGCAATCCGGTGAGTTTGCGGATGTCATTGGCGTAGGGCACCATATTGGTGCACTCCAGCACGATGGCGCCAATGCCTTCGTTTTTGGTCACCAATTCTGCGGCAGCGTCCAACAGATCCAGACGGGCATCTTCAAAGTTGATGGCGTCATAGTCATCCAGCACTTCGCGGGTGAAGTTGCGCAGACCATCTGTGCCTACAATCACCGTATCTTCCGGTGCGCCTGCCGCTTTCAGGTGCTCTTTGGTGAGTGTTTCTTTGGAAATGGTGATGACGCCGACGCGCTTATTCTTCGGCAAAAGCTGTTGCACGCTTGGGATTTGCATCAAGGAAGACGTTGCGACGGGCACGCCAAGCGCTTCCTTCACCTCGTCCTGAATGAGAGCCAGAAAACCGCAGTTGGTGGTGATGCCATCGCAGCCGGTTCGTACCAGATCGCGACCTGCTTCAATAAACAGGTCCAACAGCTCACGCGGATCATTGCGCACCACCTTGTTTGGGGTCGCACCGCGGACCACACGGTAATGCACTGGAAACGGCCATGTCTGGGCATTGCCGATGTCGCCGTAAATGCGCGGGAATTTGGTTTCCAGCATGAGAATGCCGACTGAGGCACCAAATACGGTCTTGCCTCCATACTCAACGGACATAATTCAAAACCTCTTCTATAAAATTGGAGGGCAAAGCAGGTTAAGTGTTGGGGACCTGCGACCTGCTTTGCTTTTGGTACTCGCGTTAATCTGCTGGAACGTAGAGCTGCGAATAGGCTATGCGCACCGCCTCTGTTGCTTCATCGCGACGTCGTTCAATATGGTGACGCATGGTGGAAACGGCTTTGTCTTCGTCCCGGTTAATCAGGGCGGTCAGCACCACACGGTGGGCCGAAAGCTGGGCTTCCTCCTGCGTGGAAACAGGTGTCTTGCCGCGTAGGTATTTCAAGTCGACAAGACGGATGTAACGCACGCGGTCATTCAGGTTTTCCAGAATGCGGACCAGCTCGTTGCTTTGAGACAGGGCAGCGATGCGCATGTGATAGGCCTCATCCATGCTCAAAAGCTCCATCGGGTCTTCGCAGCTGTCGTAGTCCGGTTCAGTGGACTTCAAAAACTCCATCAGATCCTGAAGTTCTTCATCACTGGCCCGGCGGCAAACAAGGCGGACAATCTCCGTCTCAATGGCGACACGCGCTTCATAAAGGTCGAGAATAAGCTTCGGGCTCAGAGGGCGGCAAAAGAAACCGCGGCCACTCTGGAACGTGAGGAAGCCTTCTGCCACGAGTCGATTCAACGCCTCGCGCAACGGTGTCCGGCTTGCGCCCAACTCTGTGGATAACGCACTCTCGTTGATACGGGCATCCGGCTTAAGTTCGAAATAGGCCGCCATTTTCCGTAGTTTTTCGTAGATGCGGTCCACGTTGCTATCAGCTTTTGTCATTCCAAAATCGCTCTCAATCCTGCCGTCGCAGGCCCCCAAAATTGGCTCAGCACTTACCACGTCATAGATGAACTGTACATTCCATTTGACCTGCGCTCAATATTGAATATGGTGCTGTATACAATTTTGAGTGCAATCGATTCTGCATTCTTCGGGTTTAGTAAATTGCCTGCTTAACAGGTGGGACGGGTCTGATAGGTGACACTGTGACGAATAAGATGAATGGTGCAGAAGCCATGGTAAAAATGCTGGAGGCGCAGGGCGTCCAGCACATTTTCGGTCTTTGCGGCGATACAACACTGCCGTTTTATGACGCGATGTATAAGCTTGATCACAAGATGACCCACGTTTTGACCCGTGATGAGCGCTGTGCCACTTACATGGCCGATGCGTATTCACGAGTGACCGGACGTCCGGGTGTGTGTGAGGGGCCGTCTGGTGGTGGCGCAACCTACATTTTGCCGGGTCTGATCGAAGCCTCTGAAAGCTCTTATGCTGTGCTTGGCATCACGACAGACATTTCTGTTGGATCCTACGGCAAGTACCCACTGACCGAAGTGGATCAGGAAGCGCTGATGCGTCCGCTGACCAAGTGGAACACCGTGATCAAGCGCGCTGACCACATTCCGCGGATGGTTCGTAAAGCCTTCCGTGCCATGACAACGGGTCGCTCCGGTGCTGCTCATCTCGGCCTGCCCTACGACATTCAGTATGATGCGGTCGATGCCTCTGACATCTGGGCAGATCAGCGGCTGACGTCATATCCAGCTTACCCTCAGGCCCCTGCTCCAGGTGCTGCTGAAGCTGCGGTTGATGCGATCCTTTCTGCGAAGAAACCGCTTATTGTGTGCGGCGGCGGTGTTGTGATTGCTGGTGCTATGGAAGAACTGGAGCGTCTGGCATCCCGTCTCGATATTCCGGTTGCAACGTCTATCTCCGGTCAGGGTTCACTGGCTGAAACCCATCCAAACTGTGTCGGTGTAGTCGGGTCCAATGGCGGAACGGACGAGACATGGGAAGCCATGGCCAATGCGGACCTTGTGGTGTTCATGGGGGCTCGTGCCGGCTCCACCACCACCTCCCGCTGGGAAGCGCCATCTGCCAAAACCCGTGTGGTTCACTTCGACAACGACCCGATGGTGATCGGTGCGAACTACGAAGTGGAAGTTGGCGTCGTTGGTGACCTCAAGCTGTCTCTTGCGCAGGTCAACGCTGTTCTCGACAAACGCGATCAGGGCGCTGACACTTTCGGCGGTGCAGCTGCTGTTGCAGACATCAAGAAACGCAAGTTTGAGATCTTCAACAAGCTGGCCCAAAGCGGTGAAGCACCGATCCGTCCTGAACGCGTGATTGACGCTATGATGAAGGTGTTGCCGGTTGATGCCACAGTGATCTCTGATCCAGGCACTTCCTGCCCGTACTTCTCTGCTTATTACCAGCTGCCGCAGTCTGGTCGTTACTTCATCACCAACCGCGCACATGGCGCATTGGGTTACTCACTCTCTGCTGCGCTGGGTGCATGGTATGGCCGTCCAACCAGCAAAGTGGTTGCCATGATGGGTGATGGCTCCTTCGGCTTTACCTGTGGTGAGCTGGAGACTGTGTGCCGTTCCCGTGCACCAATAACGTACATCGTGTTCTCAAATTCCAGCTACGGCTGGATCAAGGCAAGCCAGTATGCAGACACAGATGCGCGCTACTACAATGTAGACTTTAACCGCACTGATCAGGCCGCTGTTGCCGCTGCTTATGGTGTGAAGAGTTGGCGCGTTGAAAATCCTGATGATCTGGAGCGTGTACTCAAAGAGGCAATCGAACATGACGGCCCAACGCTGATTGATGTTGTGACGCAGCCTCTTGAAGAAGCAAACGCCCCTGTACGTCGCTGGATGGGATAAGAGCCATGAACGCTGAACAGAAAATCACCGGGATGGATGTCTGGCACGTACAGCTGCCAGTGAACGCCCGCCGCGACCATGGCATTGGTTCTGTTGAACACGCCGTTGATATTGTCATCCTCCGCTTAACGGCGGAGGGGGGCGAAACCGGTTGGGGGGAAGCCTCGCCGTGGTCCGTCTTTACAGGATCAGCAGAAGCCACCTTTGCGGCGCTCGACCGCTACATCCGTCCGCTTGTTGTTGGCCGCACCATTGGTGAACGCGCCATGATCATGAAGGACGCCCAAAAGGCGGTTGCTCATTGTACCGAGGCGAAAGCAGCTCTGGAAACAGCACTGCTCGACCTGCAGGGCCGAATCTCTGATTTGCCTGTCTGGGCGCTGCTGGGTGGCAAATGCCGCGATACGATCCCTCTTTCCTGTTCTATTGCTGATCCTGATTTCGATCGTGATTTGGCATTGATGGAACGTTTGAAAGAGGATGGCGTACGCATCATCAAGCTCAAAACAGGCTTCAAAGGTCATGAGTTTGATATGATGCGTATGGAGCGCCTACGCATGAGCTATCCTGAGTTTTCCATTCGTGTGGACTACAATCAGGGTCTGCACCACGATAGTGCCCTAGGGTGCGTTCGCGATATCGCGAGTTTTCAACCAGATTTTATCGAACAGCCGGTTGCGCATAACCTTCGGGAACTTATGGCAACTATCCGAAATTCCATCGATGTGCCGCTTCTTGCGGACGAAAGCATCTTTGGGCCAGAGGATATGCTGACCGCGATTAACATGGGGATAGCTGACGGTGTTTCAGTCAAAATAATGAAGAGTGGAGGCTTGACTCGGGCCCAAACTGTAGCCCGCATGGCCGCAACCGCTGGTATGAGTGCCTATGGCGGCGACATGTTTGAATCCGGCCTCGCCCACCTTGCCGGAACGCATATGATTGCTGCAACGCCAGAAATCACTTTAGCTTGTGAGTTTTATCAGGCAAAATACTTCCTAGTAGAAGACCTTATGGAAACGCCATTTGAAACCAGAGGCGGCGATGTGATCGTTCCGCAAACGGCAGGCTTGGGAGGCCGGCCGGATCTGGAGAAAGTTGAGCACTATGCGATTTCCAAGAGTGCGGTGCTGGGGGCTGCATGAATAAAAATAATGTCGTCGTCATCGGTGCAGGGATCGTTGGTGTATCAGCAGCTTTATGGTTGAAGCGTGAGGGTCATGATGTGACCCTCATCGACAAGGGTGAGCCCGGCATGGGCGCATCCTTTGGCAATGCATGTGTTCTGGCCAGCTGCTCTGTGGCGCCAGTCACAGCGCCGGGTTTGATCCTGAAAGGCCCAAAGCTTCTGCTGGATCCAAACTTTCCGCTGTTCCTGCGTTGGAGCTACCTGCCGAAGCTGGCGGGCTGGCTGGCACGTTACCTGTCACACGCAACGGATAAGGAAACCCGCCGCATTGCGCAGGGGCTGACGCCGATTGTTGGTGACAGCGTGGACCAGCACCATGCATTGGTGGATGGAACCAGCGCTGCAAAGTGGCTGCAGGAAAGCACCTACAGCTTTGCCTACAACGACAGAGCCGCCTTTGAAGCAGACGCATACACCTGGGAACTGCGCCGCAAAGCCGGGTTTGTGCCGGAATTGATTGAAGGTGACGCCGTTCACGAGATGGAGCCAATCCTTGCCAAAAACATCAAGTTGCTGGCGTTGATGCGTGATCACGGGTTTATTCAGGACCCGGGTGCATATGTTCGGGATCTGGTGCAGATTTTCAAAGAGATGGGCGGCACGTTTGTGCAGGCCGAAGTGAAGGATTTCGATCTGTCGGGCGGCTCGATTTCAGCCGTCATGACTGACAGAGGACGTTTTGAGTGTGATCGTGCCGTTCTGGCAACTGGCGTCTGGTCCAAGCCTTTGATGAATAAGCTTGGCATCAACGTGCCGCTGGAAGCTGAGCGCGGTTACCATATTTTATTCAAGAACCCGAGCGAGCAGCCGAGCCAGCCAATCATGGTCGCCTCCGGCAAGTTCGTGGCAACACCAATGGCACAGGGATTGCGCTGTGCGGGTGTTGTTGAGTTTGGCGGGCTGGAAGCTGGCGCTTCCAAAACTCCTCTGGCTCTACTAAGGAAAAAAGTTCGCGAGAGCTTCCCGCATCTGGAAGCATCAAGCGAAGAAGAATGGTTGGGCTTCCGCCCTGCGCCATCGGACAGTCTCCCCCTCATCGGTGAAGTGGGCAAAAGCGGTGTTTATGCAGCGTTTGGGCACCACCACATCGGCCTGACGGGCGGTCCAAAAACCGGGCGGCTGGTCTCTGATCTGATCAGCGGTAAACGCCCCAATAACGATATAAGCCCTTACGATCCGCAAAGATTTAATTGAGGGCATCACTAATTTTCTTGGAGGAGAGAACATATGAAGAAGTCTAGTCTACTGGTTACCTTGAGTGTTTCCGCTATGGCGTTGGGGGCAACTGCTGCTTCTGCGGAAAAGTG
>NZ_LMCJ01000002.1:77156-81378 GCF_001623085.1 Pseudovibrio sp. W74 | reverse complement strand
CCCTGCCAATGGCATACTCAGGGTCCAACTTCCATTCAGTAACGGGCGCTGAATTTGCAGCTTGTATTACGTCTGGCACTGGCGGTGAAATCGAAGTAACCACTCACCCGGGCGGCTCCCTGTTTAAGGGCGGCGACATCAAGCGCGCAGTTCAGACCGGTCAGGTGCCAATCGGTGAGCGTCTGCTTTCCGGTCACCAGAACGAAAATGCCCTGTTCGGTGTGGATTCCGTTCCATTCCTCGCAACATCTTTTGATGATGCGGCAAAGCTTTGGACTGCTGCAAAGCCAGCGCTTGAAAAGGTTCTTGGCGAACAGAACCTGACCCTGCTGTATTCTGTGCCATGGCCTCCACAGGGTCTGTACTTTAAAAATGCAGTCAACTCTGTTGCTGACATGGAAGGCATCAAGTTCCGCTCTTACAACACCGCAACTGCGCGTCTTGCTGAGCTGACAGGCATGCTGCCAGTTTCCATTGAAGCTGCTGAAATCTCTCAGGCGTTTGCAACCGGTGTTGCTGACTCCATGGTCTCCTCCGGTGCAACTGGTTACGATCGTAAAGTTTGGGAAAGCCTCAACTACTTCTACGAAGTGGATGCATGGCTGCCACGCAACTACATGCTTGTAAACTCTGATGTGTGGTCTGGTGTTTCTGAAAAGAACAAAGGCATCATTCAGGGCTGTGCGGCAACGGCGGAAGCAGCTGGCCTCAAGCGTTCCATCGACTACACAAACTTCACCCTTGATGGCCTGCGTGAAGGCGGCATGAAGGTTGAAAAGGGTAGTGACCAGATGAAAGCTGACCTGCAGGAAATTGGTGCAACCATGACCGCAGAATGGCTTGAAGCTGCTGGTGACGATGGCAAGGCTGTTGTCAGCACCTTCAAAGCAATGAAATAAGCACGCAAAAGCCGGAGAACCTTTTGGAACTCCGGCTTTTCTTTTTTCGAGGGGGAGAACAATGAAGCTGACACGCGCACTGCGCTTAGGGCTGGATGGGATCTACAAGACAGCTGGAGTTCTTTCCGCGCTTTGTCTGATTGCCATCCTCGGACTGATTGTCGTGCAGATGCTGGCACGTTGGACGGGAGAGGTCTTTCCGGGCGCCGCAGAATATGCAGGCTATGCCATGGCCGCCGCCAGTTTCCTTGCATTTGCCAATGCCTTGAACAAGGGCATCCATATTCGCGTATCCATCCTGCACCAAATGCTGGGCAAGACCGCACAGCGCATTCTGGAAATCTGGTGTTTTGCCATTGGCTCCGCCACGATCTGGTACTTTGTGTACTACGCCTACCGTTTCGTTTACTGGTCCCACAAATTCAATGACATCAGTCAGGGACAGGACCGTACACCGCTTTGGATCCCACAGGGCTTTATGTTCCTTGGTGCCTTGATCCTTGCGATTGCTCTCACAGATCACCTCCTTCAACTCATATTCACTGGCAAGCACCGTATTGCGCCTGAACTTGAAGAAGCAGTTGCCGGAGAATAAGAACAATGGAAAATATAAGCATTATCATTCTGTTCCTGTTTGTCATGTTCACCTTGCTTGGCACCGGCGTCTGGGTCGGTCTGGCGCTCATGGGTGTGGCATGGGTTGGCATGGAACTGTTCACCACCCGCCCTGTTGGCGACGTGATGTTGACGACCATCTGGTCGGCGTCCTCCTCCTGGACACTGACGGCGCTGCCGCTGTTCATCTGGATGGGTGAAATCCTGTACCGAACCCGATTATCGGAAGATATGTTCCGCGGCCTTGCCCCCTGGATGGCCCGCCTTCCAGGTGGTCTGGTTCACACCAACATTGTGGGCTGTACAGTCTTTGCAGCGGTCTCCGGTTCGTCTGCCGCGACACTGACCACTGTTGGCAAGATGTCTATCCCCGAGCTACGTAAGCGTGATTATCCGGAAAAGATGATCATTGGCACGCTGGCTGGTGCAGCAACGCTGGGTCTGATGATCCCGCCGTCCCTGACGCTGATCGTTTATGGCGTGACCATTAACGAGAGCATCTCCAAGCTGTTCTTTGCAGGCATTATGCCGGGCATCGTGCTGGCTGGCATGTTCATGGCCTATGTGGCGATCACCTCTAAAGTCTCTTCTAAATGGGATCCGAAAGCGGAACCTGAGATGAGCTTTGCTGAGAAGGTGAAGAACACCCGCTTCCTGCTGCCTGTGATCCTGCTGATCCTCGTTGTGATTGGCTCCATGTATCTGGGCTACGCAACGGCGACAGAAGCTGCAGCCTTTGGTGTGATTGGAAGTCTGATCCTTGCAGCTTCTCAGGGCTCGCTGTCCTGGAAAAGCTTCACGAGCAGTTTGATGGGGGCGACCTATACCTCCTCCATGATTGCACTGATCCTTGCCGGTGCTGCGTTCCTGTCTCTTTCCATGGGCTTTACAGGTCTGCCGCGCGGTCTGGCTGACATGATCGCAACGCTGGAGCTCAGCCGCTTTGAGTTGCTGATGGTGCTGCTGGTGTTCTACGTGATCCTCGGCATGTTCCTTGATGGCATTTCTTCTGTGGTGCTGACCATGGCTGTGGTGGAGCCTATGATCCGTCAGGCGGGTATTGACCTGATCTGGTTTGGTATCTTCATCGTGGTGGTGGTTGAGATGGCGCAGATCACGCCGCCGATCGGGTTTAACCTGTTCGTGCTGCAAGGCATGACCAACTATCAGATGGGGTTCATTGCGCGGGCAGCATTCCCGATGTTCCTGATCATGGTCGCGATGGTCTTTGTTCTGATCGCGTTCCCTGAGATCGCCACATGGCTGCCTGAGAACATCCGCAGCAGGCCCGGAGGTTAGCGCCTCTGAACCACCTGCCGTAAATGCCGATCTCTTAATGCCCCGATCTACAAAAGTAGGTCGGGGTATTTACTTAGAGTAAGCAATCTGAGGTTCATCAGCTTAGTTTGATTAAACCATTAAGTGCGCACAGACGCTGGATTCCTCATTTCTAAATTTCCGGATTTGTTCTCTTCAACTGACACTATTATCCACTTTGATTGCCCTGATTTGCCGTTGTGTGGTCACTTTTAAGGTAAATATATGACCTAAACGGCACCTTGGTGATATATTTTCACTATAAAATGAGTGTCACCCTCATATTTTTTGTGTTGACAGACGTATGAGTGTGACATGCATCACGTCATGCGAGGTAACTTACTCAAACGTAAGGTACTTTTTATCGATAAATTTTTATGTAAGATAAATTTAATATACCCTAAGTATAAAAATACTGATATTTCAATAATACCTAGAGTTGTATTTGCACTAAACATTTGGATAACATTTATTCTAGATCTAAAAGTATAAAATTGTTCGCCACATTTCCGCCCCAATTGCGGCCAAATATTGAACTCAGATCAGGTCACCTCCCAAAACGGGGATGTGTAACTGGCGGATTGCATCGTATCTGTAATGTGTACTCAAAGTGGTATGATGAGATTAATGCAAGTTATGCATAGGGGATTTGATTAGGACTTCAGATAACTGAAGTTGGTTGGGTGACACTAAACGTTACTCAAAACGTTTGTCGCTATGAGGCATGCTCATTGTGAGCATTTAGCGAAGCTGGGAGGCTAGGCTATGACATATATTCGTAGTGTAGACTTGCATTCTGAATGCGGCATTAGCAGTGTTCGGGTGCGTCCAGGGACTTCTTCGAAATAGAGAACCGACTTGGATTGGGACCCTTTGAAGCCAACACGTAACGTGTAGCCATCTAAAGGACCTCCTGCCAGCGGTATCACACCAACAATTTAACATCACTGTACCTCGGAGTGCGCTTCGGGAGCGGTGAAACTTATCTAACTTTTGTCTGAAAGGGATAAAGACATGGGCTGGTGGAATCCATTCAAAGCAATCGCAAACGTCGTAACCAAAGCTGTTAGCGCAGTGATTGAAACTGTCTCCGATGCATTTGGTCAGCATGAGCTTGGTCAGAAGATCGCAGGCGTATTTGAAGCTGTGGTCGACACTGTTGTTGATGTTGTCGTGGACATAGCCGTGGGGGTTGCAACATCAAACCCAGTTACGGCCGTTGTCAGCGTCATCACCAACATCGCTGAAGGGGTAAAGGACGTTTATGACGCTCTCAACCCTGCATCTGAAACTGTAGAAGTTGCTGCAGCAGATGCACCAGTGCTGGAAGGCAATGCAGACTACGGTTCTGATGACATGTTGATGTAATCAGAACGGTTCGGGCGCCACGA
>NZ_LMCJ01000002.1:0-77133 GCF_001623085.1 Pseudovibrio sp. W74 | reverse complement strand
CCCGAACCAACCCAGCATAAAAACAACAAGCTGGAGGGTATTTTGGGTAAGCCGTTACAAGAGCACACATCCTACATTTCCAACGCCTTTCGCAAACTCTATCGGGCGTTTTGGGGCATTGGTGGCATCAGCATGTTAATCAACCTGCTTATGTTGACTGGCCCTTTGTTCATGCTGCAGATCTATGATCGCGTCTTGTCCAGCAGCTCTGTGCCAACGCTTGTTGTTCTCAGCCTGTTTGTGGCTGTGCTTTATATCTTCTACGGAATTCTGGATGGTCTGCGGAACCGGCTGTTGCTTCGTGTTGGTCAACACGTGGATGAGCAGCTCACCGGTCTGGCCTTTGAAACATCGACCCGTGTCCCGTTGGTTATGGGCGCTGAGGGCGAACGCTCCAGACCTGTCAGCGACCTGGACTCCATCCGGCAGTTCCTGTCCGGCTCCGGTCCTTCCGCGATCTTCGATATGCCATGGATGCCGCTCTATTTGGGCATCGTGTTTCTGTTTCACCCGCTTTTGGGCACCACGGCTCTCATTGGCGCGTTGTTCATCTGCGCCTTGATTGCGCTGAACGAGTTATCCTCTCGTCGCCCGGCTGCAAACACAGCTGTTGAAGCCAACAAGCGGACCACATTGATTGAAGCGTGCCGCCGCAATGCCGAGAGCATTGAGGCCATGGGCATGATCGACCATTTGCGGGACCGGTGGGAGGACAACAATGATGTCTTCCTTGGTCGTCAGCGGGCAGCCTCTGACCGGTCCAACATCTTCACCACCATGATCAAGACCCTGCGGTTCATGCTGCAGTCCGGTATTCTTGCCCTTGGGGCGTGGCTGGTTATTCAGCAGGAAGTCTCTGCAGGCGTGATGATCGCGTCCTCCATTATGACGGCCCGTGCACTGGCTCCGGTTGAGATGGCAATCGTCAACTGGCGTGGATTTGTGGCCGCCAGAGTTGGCATTTCGCGGCTTCAGGAAATCTTCGCCTCACAGGCAAAGCCAAAAGAGCGGGTGTCCATTCCGTTCCCGCAGGAGTCGGTTGTTGTTGAAGGCTTGTCCTGTGGACCAATCGCAGCCAGAGAAGCCTTCGTCAAAAACGTTTCTCTGGAACTGAAAGCAGGCGATGGTCTGGGTATCATCGGGCATTCGGGGTCTGGCAAGTCAACGCTGACGAGAGCGATGGTTGGCATTACCAATCCTCTGAAAGGCTCGATCCGTTTTGATGGCGCTGAGCTGGACCAGTGGAGCGCGATGGATCGTGGTGATTTCATCGGCTATCTGCCACAGGACATTCAGCTCTTTGATGGCACCATCGCGGAGAACATCCAGCGTTTCAAGCCGGATGAAGACAGCGACAAGCTGATTGAAGCCGCCCGCATGGCCAACGTGCACGACCTGATCGTGAGCTTGCCGGAAGGCTACAACACTGTCATCGGCGCAACTGGCAACGGTCTTTCTGGTGGTCAGCGTCAGCGGATTGCACTGGCGCGTGCGCTTTATGGCAACCCGTTCCTGATCGTGCTGGATGAGCCAAACTCCAATCTAGATGCGCAAGGCGAAGCAGCGCTGACCAACGCTATCCACGATATGCGTGAGCGTGGCTCCATCGTCATCGTGGTGGCACACCGTCCGGCAGCGACATCAGCAGTCGATCAGATCCTTGTGATGAATGAGGGTGAAGCGGAAGCCATTGGTGCAAAAGACAAGATCATGAAGCAGGTGATAGCTCCGCTTCGCAAGCCGCAGGAGGTGGTGTTAAATGGCTAGAAATACCGACAATTCCTACGATATCGGCGGAAGCATCACCCGTCACCTCAAATGGGGCGGCGCTCTGGCGGCACTCCTCATCTTCGGTGCAGGCACCTGGACAGTTGTGACGGAAATTTCCGGCGCGGTTGTTGCTCCGGCAACCATCGTTGTTGAAACCAGCACCAAGAGCGTGCAGCACCGCGATGGCGGCATCGTCAACCAGATCCTCGTCAAGAACGGCGATCCGGTGAAGGCCGGAGAACTTGTCCTGCGGTTGGATGATACTCTCACCCGCTCCAATCTGGCTGTGCTGACCAATCAGCTGGATGAGCTTTATGCGCAGGAATCCCGGCTGACCTCCGAGATACAGGGCCGCACTGAGATTACGTTCAAGCAACGGGCGAAATCTCCTTTGCACCGTGCGCATCTGATGATGATTGAAGAAACCCAGCGCAACATGATGGAAGCGCGGCAGAAAAATCACCTGAGCAAGAAAGAGCAGCTGGAAACCCAGATCGGCCAGTTTGAAAAGCAGATCGACGGCCTAGAACTGCAGCGGGATGCAAAACAGAACGAAGTGGACCTGATCAACACCGAACTGGGTGGCTTGGAATCTTTGCGTAAAAAGAAACTGGTGACCGAGTCCCGTGTCATGGCGTTCCAGCGTGAGCGTAGCTCTCTGGAAGGTGAGCTTGGCGGCATCATTGCCCAGATCGCCCGCTCTGGAGAAGCGATCAGCGAACGCCGGGTCATGATCATACAATCAGATGAGGAACTACGGTCCAACAATCTGGAACAACTGCAACAAACCCGCGCCCAG
The DNA here is from genome assembly GCF_001623085.1 of Pseudovibrio sp. W74. Lineage (NCBI taxonomy): Bacteria > Pseudomonadati > Pseudomonadota > Alphaproteobacteria > Hyphomicrobiales > Stappiaceae > Pseudovibrio > Pseudovibrio sp. W74. The sequence goes on along the minus strand of NZ_LMCJ01000002.1, from coordinate 74,564 downwards.
ATTTCTGAGCTCGAAGAACGACGCATTGCAGCGCAGGACGAGCTGCGCCGGACGGAAATCCGAGCACCTCAAAACGGCAAGGTGTTTGATCTGGCCATTCACACCATCGGCGGCGTCATCATGGGCGGCGAAGTGGTGATGAAGATCGTGCCGGAAGAAGACCAGCTCATCGTGGAAGCTAAAGTGCAGCCGGTGGATGTGGATCAGATCAATCCCAATCAGGAAGCAACCATTCGCCTGCCCGCGTTTGACAAGCGCACCACACCGGAACTCAAGGCGCGGCTGAAAACCATCTCGCCCGATCTGGTGCAGGACCCGCGCACAGGCAGCACCTATTATCTGGCTGAGCTGGCCATTCCTGAAGAGGAACTGGAGCGTTTGGACGGCAAATCCCTCATTCCGGGCATGCCGGTTGAGGCGTTTATCAAGACAGAAGACCGGTCTGTTCTGTCCTATCTGATCAAACCAATGATGGACCAGATCGCACATGCGATGAGAGAGACTTGATGCTCCTGGGGCTGATCCAGGCATATCTCTGAAAGATGGGTTTTCAGGCAAAGATATACCCAAAAGCCATAGCCCCAGTGTGTTGTGAGAAGTTGAAGCAATGGCCGCTCCTGTTGCTTCAGCAACCTCCTCCCGAGAGCCCGGAACCCTAATTCCGGGTATGTGAAGGCCCGTGTGGTGCTATGCCGCCGCCCTGTGCGAGTACTGCACGGGCTCTTTCCCTCGCAAACTCTTGACGAAATCTCTATCCTGGAAATTTCTATTTGCTGATATATGAATAGACTTCAGGACGGTGGTGCTTTGGGTCTTATTTCGATCCCAAGGCTCACTGAGGTTGATCATTGTTTGAAATCCGGGCGGACGGGCAACATATTGACGAGTATAGCAAAACAAGGGCTGGTAAGCCGCGCAATTCAGGTTCCTCCATCCATCACGCGAGAGCTGGCAAATACTGCCATGAGCGTGGAGGGTCTTATTCCTTTGTGGTTTGGGGAGCCAAACATCCCTACCCCCAAATTCATTTGTGATGAGGCGGCACGGTCTTTGTCCGCGGGAGAAACGTTTTACGCAGAAGGCCTCGGACGGCCTTATTTGCGAGAGGCGATCTCAGGCTATATGAGTGAGCTTTACAACAAGCCTATCGGCGTGGATCGTGTTGCGGTCACAGTCTCCGGCGGCAACGCGCTCAATCTGGCCTTTCAGTGTGTGCTGGAAGAAGGCGATACCGTTGTCACGCTGACGCCCGCCTTCCCAAACCTGCTCTCCATTCCCAAGCTGCAAGGTGCCCGCACGGTCACCCACTCCCTTGAGGTCAAGGACGGCAAGTGGTCACTGGATGTGGAGGGGTTTTTGGAAACTGCCAGGGGCGCAAAGGTGGTGTTGCTCAACTCACCGTCCAACCCGACTGGCTTTATGCTGACCAAACATGAGATTGCGCGGATTATGGAAGTTCTGCGCGAACGTGGCACATGGCTGATCTCTGATGAGGTTTATGCCCGTACAGTTTATTCCGGCAAGGCAGCTCCATCGTTTCTTGAGGTGTCCGAGCCGGAGGATCGCCTGATTGTGGTGAACTCCTTTTCCAAATCGTGGGCCATGACTGGCTGGCGTTTAGGCTGGCTCACCTTGCCACCAAGCCTGACGCCTGTTGTCGAAAAGATCGCCGAGTTCTCCATCGCCAGTGCCCCGCCGTTCTCTCAGCGAGCAGCTGTGGTTGCACTTCAGCAGGGCGAGGAGTTTGTTGCGCAAATGGCAAAGAACTACCAGCACGCACGAGATCTGGTGTGCTCGCGCCTGCTCGCCCATGAGGGCGTAACCTGTCCGGTGCCAGAAAGCGCTTTTTATGCTTATTTCAAGGTGGAGGGCGTGACGGATTCCGTCGCTTATGCCCGCATGCTGATTGAAAAGGCCAAGGTGGGGCTCGCGCCGGGAGATGCGTTCCTTGTTGGAGAGCCGGGTTGGTTCCGCCTTTGCTTTGCGCAAACGGATGAGCAGCTCAACGAAGCCATGGCGCGGCTGTCTCCATACCTTGCCAATGCGCGGGAAACGGCGTGATCCAGTAGGCTATAGCGTATCTCCGAAAAGTGGAAACCGGTTTTCGGATAAAGATACGCAAAAACAAAGTCTAAAGCAGTTCAGGTGTTTCAACTTAAATGCGAACTGCTTTAGAACCAGTGATAGGAGGGCAGTGTCCCTCCTATTGTATGGAGAATAAGCGGTTCGATCTTCTCAAAGAGCTTCTCATTGTTGGAAAGCACCACAATCCCCATATCCTCCTGCGGATAACCAACTGTGTAGGAGCGATAGCCCGGATTGCTGCCCCAGTGCCAGATGGAGCTGTTTGGCTTGGTGGCCTGAAGCCCCCACCCCATAGACCAGCCGATCTTGCCAGTCACAGTCTTGTGGGTTTGCAACATGCGCTCTTTCAGCTCGGGCTCTGCGGCCTCATCCATCATAGCAACCAGAAAGCGGGCGTAATCTCCAGCCGTGGTGTGCAGGCTCCATGCCGCATTGCCGATGGCGGGTTTCCGCTTGTCTGTTATCCGGTCCCCCTCTGCATTATACCCAAAGCGGATGCGGTAATCGTAGGCCCGCTGCCAGAGATAGCTGGAGGATGACATGCCAAGCGGTTCAAACACATGGATGCGTGCCAGCGTCTCAAGGTTCAGCCCCGTTCGTCGTTCCAGCACCTGCTGCAACAAGGCATAGCCGGAACCGGAATAGGTAAACTCCGTCCCCGGATCAAACCGCAGTTTCAGCGGATCTTTCTCATCAAAGTTGGCAAGGCCTGAGGTATGAGAGAGCAGCATGCGAGCGGTGATGCGCTTCAATCGTGGGTCAGAGCCTTCAAACAGATCCGGGGCGTATTGGTAGAGCGGGCGCTCCAGCGAGAGGATATCCAGATCCACCAGTTTCAGCGTCAGATAGGCGAAGACGGGCTTGCCGAGGGAGGCAACCTCAAAAATCGGTTCTTGTGCTCCAACCACAGTTTTGCCTCTGCTGGATTTGTCGTAGAGACGGATAAACTCCACCTTTCCCTCACGAACCACCGCCACACTCAGGCTTGCATCCGGATTGCCGCGTTGGATACCTTTTGCGTGCTCGTCCAACTTTGCAATCATATCTGCTTGTGGGGCTGATTTTTGAAGGGGCGTGGACTCATTGCAGCCACTGAGCGCCAAAAGTCCTGCCAAAACTGTTAGTGTCCGTAGATGCATCAAGAAGCCGTCTTAAAATCAGGTGGTGCCAAGGTGTTTATGCAAATCGCCGGGGCATCGCTCCGGTTACCCTGAGAGCATACGCCTAAGAAGATGAAGGAGAGATTGGTCTGTGCAGTTAATTTTGGCCAAACCTGTAAGCAAACAAAATGGCGCCAATGCGTCAGGTTGTGGCTTTCGGTTCTTGCACGGGGACTTTCGCACTAATCATCTGCTGGCTTTTCCGGTGCCGGGGACTTTGAGGCTGGTGGTCTTTGTCTTGGTGTGTGGCCTTTGAAGGCCCAAAGAGACATGACAGCGGCACCAGCCAGAACCAGTGCGCTGAAGAAAAAGCCATCTGCAAGTGCTCGGCTGCTGATTGCTTTGAGGATGTAAAGCGATTGCGGCCAACGCTCGTGCAGCAAGGCGGCAGCGGCGGGTTGATCACCCATGAACTTGTAGAGCAGCAACTGCAGCAGTTCGCGGTCTTTGTCATTGGGCTCCATCAGCTCAGCCGCAGCGGAAATCATCGTCTTTTCCCGCCAGTTGATAAGAGCCCCCACACAGGCAATGCCAAACACCCCGCCCACTTGCCGGCAGGTTTGCAGCAAGGCAGTGGCGCGGGCACGGGCGAGCAGAGAAACGTGGGAAAGCGCTTCCGTGGAAACGGAACTGATGAGAAAGCCCAGTCCCGCCCCCATCAGCATCATTCCGGGAAACAGCATCCAGAGATTGTTGTAGTGGATCACCAGAGCCTGCATCAAGAAACCAGCCCCCATGGCCAGACTGCCGCAAACTGCAAGATTGCGGAAATTGATTTTGCCCACCAAACGCCCCCCGAACTGAGCGCAAATGATGATTGTCAGCACCACGGGCAACATGGAAAGGCCTGCTTGAAAGGGCGTCAGGCTCAAGACGTTTTGCAGGAAAACGGCACCGAACACCACCTGTGCCAACAAGCCAAACGGAATGCAGAAGAGCAGCAGACAGCAACCCAGATAGACCTTGTTTTCAAAGAGGGAGAACTGGATGAATGGCTGCGCGACACGGTGCCTGCGGGCAAACAGCAGGTAACAAATCAGGGCTATGAACCCAAGCGAGACGACCCCTTCCCCCAATGTGAGGCGATAATCGCCCAAGCGTTGAACTGCAACGGTGAACACCAGCAATGCCATGACAAAAAGAGCTGCACCCAGAAAGTCAAAATTACCGGTTTCTCTGGAGGTTTTGCCCTTGCCGATGGCAAAGGCCATGATCAGGACAGCAGCTCCAATGGGTACGTTGAGCAAGAACACCAGCCGCCATGAGAACAGCTGCACCAACGTACCGCCCACCAGTGGCCCTGCTGCCATAAAGACCAGGCCTGCGCCGACATAATGTGCCAGAGCCTTGCCCCTTTCATCCGCCGGATAAGAGGAAAACACGAGAGCCGTTGCCGCAGGCTGCATCAATGCGGCGCCGAGCCCCTGAAACACGCGGGAAGTTATGAATATGTCGCCCGTCGGGGCGTAGGCACAGGCGAGCGAGGCGGCTGTGAACAGTGCCACACCGATGCGAAGGGAGGTGAAGTAGCCGAATTTATCGCCCAGCCAGCCACCACACATCAACATAGAGGCCAGTGCGATCAGATAGGCGTTGACCGCCCATTGCAGGTGCACCGGACCAAAGGCATAGGTTCGCTGAAGGGATGGCAGAATAATGCCCAGCACAGTCTGATCGATCATGACCAGAGCGAGTGCCCCGATCATATTCAACAAAACCAGATGTTTGCGGGCCATGCTTGCCTCCACTCGTTTACGGTTCAGGCACGGTTTTCAATTTGAGCCATGAAGCCCATCAGCGCTTCTATGCATTGCGGTTCATCCAATAAGGGGCAGTGCCCGCGATTGGGAATATCCACCGATTGCATGTAAGGGGCCATGTTCTTCATGGAGCGGATGGTAACGGCAGTGGTGACATCCGACAGCTCACCGCGAATGGACAGGACAGGAAGCTCAAGGTCGGCGGCACGTTGGTGAGCCTGCCACAGATCACGGAAGTTCTCTTTGTTCTCGCAGAGTGCAACGCCGAGATTGTCGTCGTAGCGATGGTGCCATTTGCCGTTTTTGCGACCATACATGGACAGCGCCATGCGCTCCCACTGGTCCTCCGGTAAGTTTATAAATTGGTTGCCTACGTGCTCTTTGATGGTGCTGACCACTGCACTCAGCTCTTCTTCGTCCTCCAGCTGTCCGGCATACCCAAAGATGCGCGACATGCCAGCAAACTCGATTGTAGCGCCAAGGTCATTGAGCACTGTGCCAGCCAACATATCCGGGTGGTCCTCCACCATCAGCATGGCAAGCAAAGCGCCAAGGGAGGAGCCGAGCAGCACTACGGGCTGTTCTCCAATGGACTTCCAGAACTCGTAGATATCGCGGATGTAAACGGTGGTGTTGTAGTTGCGGTAATCCGGGTCATAGTCGGATAAGTCCCGCCCGCGCAGGTTCAGTGCGTAGATCTTGTAGGTCTCGCTTAGCTGGACCGCCATGGGGTCCAGATCGCGCGCGCAGCGGGTCAGGCCCGGCAAGGCGATGATTGCGGGTTTTCGGGAGGTGCCATTGCCATACACACGGTAATTGAGCTTGATGCCGTCGGAAGCCTCGAACCATTTGCTCTCATAGGCGCCGCTGTCATATTTGCTTTCGTCAATCTCACTCATTGGCACCTCTTTTCGTCCGGGTGCGGTTTGTGCTCTGAATGGGTGTTGTCGGTCATATGGCCTTCGTACGTCGCCGATATGATGGCCTCAATACGGTCGGCGTAATTGATCAACGCCTGATCCGCAGCCAGATATCCGGTCTTGATGCGCTCGTTGATGCTCTTGGGTTCAAAATCCACCACACCGGTCAGTGCATTGTGCTCAGCCTTTACGGTGATGATGTGGGAGATCGCGCGCATTTTCATGAGCGAACGGTAGTGATCACAGTCTCTGATGGGAGAATCCTGAGGCACCAGTTTGTCCAGATCGTAGAGCATATGCGAGTAATGCTGAGCGCACTTGTCGCCGTCCAGCATGAGCCAGAACTTGTCCTCAAACATGAGCTCCGTCATGCGATAGACCGCTTCTTCTACTGTGGTGGGAATGATGCCTTCCGGACAGAACAGCTCGATCAGGAAGATTGGCATATGGGAGACCTGGTAGTCATCCAGTATGCGCAGAAGTGAACGGATCGGCGTATTGTCGTAAAGTCCGCCATCCCAGTAATAATGGCCGTCCAGCTCAATTGGTGGGAAGCCCGGAGGCAGAGATCCACTGGCCATGATGTGTTTGGAGGTGAGGTAGTGATCCCGGTTGGAGAACCGCTCAATCTGCCCTGTTGCCACGTTGGTTGCTGTGATCACCAACCGTGGTGCCTCCTCACTGTTGAGGCGCTCAAAGTCGATAAACTTTTCCATGGTCTCAAGCGCAGGGGTGATGTCGTAGATACTGGGGCGATTTTCACTCATGAAAGACGGCGGGTGCAGCTTGAAAAAACGAGGATGGCCCATGCTGGCACGCAGCAGCTTCTGGCTGGAATGCCATATGAAGCCGGGCGCGTGGCTCAGATGCTCCCACAGGGCGTGAAGGGTCTCGATAGGGTCGCCGAGCTTTGGGGCCGCAATGACAGCCGCATTCAGCGCACCAATGGAGGTGCCAGCGATGATTTCCGGCTCAAAGCCTGCCTGATAAATGCGGGTGAGCGCACCGACCTCATAGGCTCCAAGAGCTCCACCGCCTTGCATGACAAGGCCAACTCCTTGTGTCATCTACCGTCCTTCCGACAGGGTTTCCTGCATTCCCCCGGCGCACTCCAGCTGTTAGAGAAAGACCTCTTTCTCACCCAAACCAGAGAACAGACGTGATGATGAGCGGCCCGAAAAAGCCCACCTCACGGATGAAGCTTAGGCGCGAACCTCCAAAGAAAACATAAAGCCTGTCAGAAAAACGTGCTTTTGAAAGGCGAGAGAAATCACTCAGGCGCAAGCCTTCGCTGACACTATGGCTCATTACAATTTCGGCCTCGATGCAATGAAGTCATAACTCAATGAAAAACAAACTATTATACAGCTTCGCACAGAAGCTGAAGAACCTGCGAAACGTAGCTCTGCTTGCTATGGTTGGGCTTTCACTGGCAGCGTGCCAAACAACCATTACGGCTAAAGACGTTGAAGAAGCCCGCGTAAATGTTGCAAAGCTGACTGTGACTGGCGATTGGAAATACCAAGGGCTCCACAACGTTTTGGGCAAAGACTACGATAAAGACATCATCGTTAAAGCCACAAAGAGGGCCTTAAAGACCAAGTTGAAAGACTTGCATGGTCCGACACGAGTCAACGTTGATGTCACGGTGCGGAGCTTCTTCATTTCCAACATGGGATATGATGTTCTCTTCGGTACTGGTGCATCCTCCATGGCTGGCACAGTAACGGTTATTGAGGCAAGGACAGGTAAGATCATTATTAAAGACGAGTGGGTAGGCACTGCGGTGGCAAACCCCGAAGTATTTGCCGAACAGGTCTTGGCTGAGATTTTGCGATCCACAAAGAAGCCCTAGTGACTTCAAATAGCAGCCGTTGCTCTATGCAGCGGCATGCTGCTGTTTGCTAGCCCGCTCTGGCTCGAACCAGCTGACGAGGTGGACCGGTAACATCTTACGCAACGCTTACAATTCGTTGAGCCTGACCTGATAAAGCAACTATGGTGGGGGCACTGTTTGGCCCCTTCCTTTCTTAGGAGCTTCAGATGCCAAACAGCTCTTTACCTCCAGTCCTGCTTTTGACCGGCACCAACGCTGCGGCCTGGACGATGGACACTGTCCGTATGTCCTTCGAGGCTTCCGGGTATGTCTGCCACAGCCTCACCTACCGGTATCATGACCTGCCACCTGGGCCGGAACGCGATGACAAGCTTGTCGGAGTGAGTATCGCGGATTATGTGGAGGATGTCCGGCAAGCAATTGAAAAGATTGACGAGGCGCCGGTTGTTGTCGGGCACTCGATCGGCGGGGTTATCGCGCAGCTGCTGGCAGCTGAGGGCGCCATAAAAGCAGGGGTTCTTCTCAACAGCAGCATTGTGAATGGCATTTTGCCAACGACGGACGGGGAGCGCGAACTTGGCAAGCTGCTCATTTCGGCTGGCGCATTTTGGGAGCAGGCCCTGGAGCAGGATTTCGAGCTTCTGACGAAGTATGGGTTCAACACGCTGCCGCCTAATTTACAACGGGACATCCATGCGCGTCTCTGCTCCGAATCCGGGCGGGTGCTTTTCGAGTTTGTCTTCTGGATGTATGACGTTCGCCAAACCACGTTTGTTGACCCGAACAAGGTCTCTTGCCCCTTGCTTTTCGTTTCGGGAACCGAGGACAAGGCTGTGACGCCAAGCACCGCGCGATTGATGGCGGAGCGCTACGAAAACTCGGACTTCCTTGCGGTCAACGGGGCCTGCCACTACATCCAGTTTGAGGACCAGTGGCCAGAGACAGCTGCCAAGGTGCTCGACTGGTTGAGGCAGAAACTGTGAGTAGACTGCTCGTTTCGTCTGGGCCAGATGCCAGAGGATAGCCAAACCGGTGAGCTTCCTATGTGCTGGTGGGCTCGCTGTCGTCACCCATCATCATTTTCCAGATGGCTTTGATGGCCAGTTCCGGGTCAAACCAGCTGACAAAGCGGGTATCTACGGGTTGGCCGTTGCGGATCGTCATGGCGGGGCGGATCAAGCGCAAGCCTTGCGGCATCATAACCTGAGGGTTGCCGTTGAGCAGAGTGAAGTCGGCCTTCATGCCAACGGCAATCATTCCAAGCGTATCTTCCTGCCCCAGCTGACGAGCGGCGTTGACTGTCATGGCCTGCAACGCTTCTTCAAGCGTAACAGCCTGATCTGCGCCAACCACCGTGTTGCCACTGGTGGATGTGCGGGACATGGCAGTCTCAACAGTTCCCATCGGGTTCATAGGCGTTGCAGGGTGGTCCCCATGGAAGGTTATGACAGCACCGGCATCCTTGGCATCGCGCACAGGCATGTAACGATCCAGCCGCTCTTTGCCAAACAAGCTTTCCAGCTGATCACCGTAATGGCTGATATGATCGACAAAGAAACCAAGTGATACGCCCAGATCAGCTGCTCTCTGGATTTGCTCGTTGGTTATAAGCGCGTTGTGCTCAAGCCGATGTTCAATGTCATCGCGCGGGTCTTCGGCCTGAATGGTTGCAATCGCCATCAATGCCTGATCAATGGCGCGCTCTCCCTGCGCATGCATTGCCACTTGCCCGCTGCGTTTGTGCACGTCACGGAGTTTCTCCAACAGGTCTGTATCACTCATGCTGAGGTCACCCCGGTGACCCGTAGACAGGCCTAGCCGTTCCAGCACCAACTCGGAATCTTCATAGGGTTCATGGGTTGCGGCCCCGCCTGTAAACGGTGATCCGTCCAGCCAGAACTTTGCACCCAGGATGGTGAACCGGTCATCCCCGCCAAAGCGCCAGTTGGGAAGCTGGTCCTCTGTCAGATAAACGTAAGTTCGCACTGGTGGATTGTCTTCCAGCCCAACGCGTTGCAACAAACCGACGGGGTTGGGATGGCGGCCGACAGCGCCCGTCACGCCAATCGTGGTGTAACCTGCCTTGGCGTAGTCAGTGTAGGTCTTGCGCACCAACAACTCGACGGCTTCATCTGAAGGGGCGGGAATGGCAGAGACAACACGGTTGATCTCTTCCAGCTCTCTCAGCATTGGGCCGCGGCGCGGGTCAACACCAGCTTCTTTCAGCGCAGCAGTATTGGCGTATGCCTCGTGCATCATTTGGGTCAGAACAAGCATGGGTTTATCAGGGGAGATGGCGTCCAGCTCCGCCAGTGTTGGCGGAGAAAGGTCTCTGATCGCAATCGGATCCCAACCGTAGGCCAGTACCCACGGGGTGACGCTGAATTCATCGGCGGAATCCTGCAGGGCCTGCATGATCTGCATGCGGTTGTCGTATTTAAAGGCGCTGATGTCGGTGGCTGAGCCCAGCAGGGCAGCTGCAATCGGGTGGGTATGGGGTTCAATCAAGCCCGGGATCAATGTGCCTTTGAGGCGTATGATCTCCACGTCGGCAAGGCCTTCCAACTCCCGCACATCTCCAACGGCCATGATCTCGTTGTTATCAACCAGCACGGCCTGCACCTGTGGCAGGTCCGGGTCCATGGTCAAGACGCGGTCTGCGGTGACGATGTATTTGCCGGGATAGGTCGGTGGCAGAGAGTACCAATAGTAGCCTGCAGCAGCTCCGACGATGATAATTACCAACCCAGCAATCCAGCGCATACCAACCTCCCAGTTCTTACCCTTACGGAATGATGCATATAATTGGCGGTGATGCCACCCGATAGTTTCGGGCTATTCGCAGGTTTTGACCTGCTATTGTGCCATATGATGGCGTTTTATGAGTTTGCACCTGATTTCTGAACCCGCCCGCAAGGCGACACCGGATTCTGGAAAGACCTCGTCAGGCTTCATAACTTTGAAACTGTAAAAGCGTGTCAGACGCGCCAGCAAAACGATTGCCTGCACCGTTGCAAAACTGGCGCCTGCACACACGCGCGGGCCAACACCAAATGGTATGAAAGCACTGGTCATGGGGTCGTCAGCGCGTTCAAACCGGTCCGGGTCAAAGTGGTCCGGATTGTTCCAATAGGACCTGTGCCGATGCACGATCCATGGTGATATAATGATAAGAGCCCCGCGCGGAATCTTGTGACCGCCTATGGCGCTGTCCTCTTCTGCCATACGGGTCATGAAAGCGATTGGTGGATACAGTCGCATGGTTTCGCGGAAAACATCCCGTGTGAATTTCAGTTTGGAGATATGTCGGTATTCGATGTTCTCGCCATTGGTGACATTGTCGGTCTCTCTCCTGATGCGCTCCGAATAATCGGGCCGCTGGGAAAGAATGAAAAACGCCCAGTTGAGGATTGCCGAGGTTGTCTCATGTCCAGCAAGGAAGAAAGTTGCAATGTGATCTACCAGCTGTTCCTTGCTCAGGGGCTGGCCCGTTTGTGGGTGCCGGGCATCAAGCAGCCTCTGGCACATATCATCGTGCTGGCCAAACCGGTTGGCGGTATGTTCCTCCACCAGATCTCGCAGCAAGAGGCGCAACTCATTGCGGAGAAGCTCTGCTTCCTTTGGCATAGGAGTTTTTGGGGCGTCTGGCGTTCCGCGCAAAATCATCTTGCGCGCCCATGTGGTTGTGATGGATTGGTAACGTGAAGACAGCGAAAACACCATGCGTGCGCGATCATTGTCAACCGGATGCGAAAAGATAGTGCGGAAGATGATATCTGCGGTCAATCGGTTCATTTCGTCGCGCAAGCTGATGGTCTTACCGAGTTGTGACATTTGATCCAGAAAAGACAGAAACTGCGTGCAGGCACTTTGAACATGCTTGTACGCACCACGAATGCTGACATGAGAAAATACGGGGGCAATCATTTCCCGCTGCTCTTCCCACTTGGGACCACTGACAAGAATGGTGCTCTCACCAATCACCGGCTTGAGCGTATCCACCATCACATCGGATTTGGGAAAGGACAGTCGTTTCTCGACCAGAACCTCGTTGACCAGATCAGGTGCGTTGACAAGGAAACAGGGGCGCTTGGTAAAATAGATCCTCTCCATCGGGCTGTTGAAGAATTCTCCGGGGATCAACGTTAAAACGTTGCGTGCCCAGAACACGCGAAACAGACGCAGACCACGAAGTGGCTTGCAAGGCGTGGGAGCCGGTGGCCGATAGAGGATGGAGTCAGGCATGTGTTGCTGCTTCTCCGCGGTACATATCGATCGCGTGACAACTGTGTTTGCTCATTTTCTGCTCTGGACCATGAAAAACAAAAAAACGCCAGATAACGCAAAAAACGCATAAACCTTTCAAAATCCACGCAACTAAAACTTCCTGTTATATTTCTAGCACTTAGCTCGCTAATGCTGCCCTAAGGAAACCACGCAAAAATCTGAGTTTCTCTTCATAAATCCTCAAGCAAGCGTGCACTTGTTCCCGTCTCTTCTGATTAGGTTGACCAATACGTCAATATGAGTTTGACTGGAGGGGCTCTGACTCTCCTGCCTGTGTTTTAGGAGAACAAAAAGAGACACCGGGGAGGATAAGATGATGTCGACACCATATTCTGAGAAGTTGCAAAAGTGGCTGGATATGCTGGAGGGCGGCAAGGATCTGGCGAAGTTGTCCGCTTTGATTGCCAAGGACTGCGTGTTTTACAGCCCCGTGGTGCACACGCCGCAACGCGGACAGCAGATGACGGTCATGTATCTTTACGGTGCAGCGCAAGTGCTGGGCGTCAACAACACCTTCAAATATGTGCGCATTCTGGATTGTGGCGACAACGCTGTGCTGGAGTTCGAAACAGAGGTAGATGGCATCTACATCAACGGCGTTGATATGATCCATTGGAACGAGGGGGGCCTGATTGACGATTTCAAAGTCATGCTGCGCCCGTTGAAGGCGGTGACCATGGTGCAGGCGAAAATGGCAGAAATGCTGGAAGGCCTTAAAGCTCCAGCAAAGGCGGGGGGATAAATTGAAAGAGACGGGGGAGTAATTGATAACCATCTCTGTGCTCCCCTCAAAGAATTGATTCCTGAAATCTCATGGGTCTCAGGCCGTCGGGCCGTGACCTTAAATATTCTGTAATCCCCACCCCCTTGAAATATCCCCGTTAGGTCACCCACTCCTGCGCGGGATTACGATGAAACATTTCATTTCAAAACCTTTCATAACGGGAATAACGCTGCTGGGCCTCCTGCTTGTGTTAGCTGGATGCGGCCTTCAGACGTCCCCGGTTGCCGACCCCAAAGGCCCGATTGCCCTGATAGAACGCGATCTGCTTTACACCGCCTTCTTCATCATGCTGATCGTGGTTATTCCCGTTTATTTTATGGTGTTCTGGTTCATCTGGCGCTACCGCGCAAAAGGTGGCAGCGGTGAATACAAGCCGGATTGGCACAAATCCACCATTATCGAGGTGTTCGTCTGGTCTATTCCTGCGGCCATCATCATTACGCTTGGATATCTGGTCTGGACGTATTCCTACAAGCTCGACCCCTACAAGAAGATCGCGACGCCGGAAAATACTATCAATGTGCAGGTGGTGGCGCAGGATTGGAAGTGGCTCTTCATCTACCCGGAGCTTGGCATTGCCTCCGTCAATGAGCTTGCCTTCCCCGTGGATAAGGCAGTCAGCCTGCAATTGACCTCTGACACTGTGATGAACTCGTTCCTCATACCCGCACTGGGGGGACAAATCTATGCCATGGCGGGGATGACCAGTGAGTTGAACTTGCAGGCCAATGAGACCGGTCGCTTCCGTGGCCGCAACACGCAGTACAGCGGTGACGGGTTTGCCATGCAGTTTTTTGATGCTGTTGCCATGACGCCCGACGAGTTCGATGCGTGGGTTGCCAACGCCAAATCGCAGACCAAACCGCTCTCCACCGTGACCTACGATCAACTGGCACAGCCGACCATCGGGCACGACGTGGAGTATTTCTCCTGGGTCAAGCCCGGCTTGTTTGCAGAGATTTTGAAGAAGTACGCCCGACGGCCCGAAACCACCTTGCGCCGACACGCACCGGTGACGACCCAACCTGCTTGTGAGGGGGATACACCATGCTAGGAAGATTAGGATTAGACTCTCTCCCCTTCTATAGTGCCATCGCTTTTGGTGGTGCCTCAATCACCGTATTGGGCGGACTGGCCGTTTTTTTGCTGGTCACCTACTTTGGTAAGTGGCGGTATTTCTGGGATGAATGGCTGACAAGCCTTGATCACAAACGCATCGGCATCATGTACATCGCCCTTGCCATGGTGATGCTGGTACGTGGCTTTGTGGACGCGCTCATGATGCGCTCCCAGCAGGCCATTTCCTTGAACAATGATGGATATCTTGCCCCTGAGCATTTCGATCAAGTGTTCAGTTCTCACGGCACAATCATGATTTTTTTCATGGCCATGCCGTTCCTGACAGGCCTGATCAACATTGTGGTGCCACAGCAGTTAGGCGCACGTGATGTGGCCTTCCCGTTCATGAACTCCATCAGTTTGTGGCTGACAGCAGCAGGTGCAGCGCTGGTGATGGTCTCCCTTGTTATCGGCAAATTCTCAACCGCTGGCTGGACCGGCTACCCGCCATATTCCGGCGCTGAGTATAGTCCCGGTGTGGGCGTTGATTACTGGATCTGGGCGCTGCTGGTCAGCGGTGTGGGCAGCACCATGACGGGGATTAATTTTGTCGTCACGATCATAAAGTGCCGCGCCCCCAAAATGCGCTTGATGCAGATGCCCCTGTTCACCTGGACCACTTTATGCACCAGTTTACTCATGGCCTTCGCTTTTCCTGCACTGACAGTTGTTGCTGCGATGCTCGGTTTGGACCGGATTCTTGGGTTTCACTTCTTCACCAATGATTCTGGCGGCAACATGATGAATTACGCCAATCTGATTTGGATTTGGGGACACCCGGAAGTTTATATCCTCATCTTACCCGCGTTTGGCGTGTTCTCCGAAGTTGTCGCAACCTTCTCTCAGAAAAGGCTTTTTGGCTACAAGTCACTGGTCTACGCAACAGCAGCTATTACCATCTTATCCTTCTCGGTCTGGTTGCACCATTTCTTCACCATGGGCTCCAGCCCCAATGTGAATGCGGTCTTCGGCATTGCAACCATGATCATCGCCGTTCCGACTGGAGTGAAGATTTTTGACTGGGTGTTCACCATGTACAAGGGGCGGATCATCTTCCACCCTGCCATGTTATTCACTATTGGTTTTTTGATCACCTTCGTGCTTGGCGGCGTTTCCGGCGTGTTGCTGGCGATCCCTCCTGCCGACTTTTTGATGCATAACTCCACGTTCCTTGTGGCGCACTTCCACAACGTGCTGATCCCCGGTGCGGTCTTCGGGTACTTTGCCGGCTTCCAGTACTGGTTCCCCAAAGCAACCGGCTTCAAGCTGGATAGGGCGTGGGGTGTTTGTTCCTTCTGGTTCTGGATCATCGGCTTCTACCTCGCCTTCATGCCGCTCTATGCCCTTGGTTTCATGGGTATGTCTCGCCGGATGGAGCGCTATGATGTTGCTGAGTGGCAGCCCTATCTGATCGTTGCAGCCGTTGGTGCCTTGAGTGTTCTGATCGGCATTTTCTGTCAGGGTATGCAGCTTTATGTGAGCATTCGCGACCGGGAAAAGAACCGTGATCTGACGGGTGACCCGTACAATGGCCGGACGCTGGAGTGGCAAACCTCTTCCCCTCCTGCCGAGTATAACTTTGCCAAGATCCCCGATGTGCAGGACATGGATGCCTTCTGGGACATGAAGCAGCGCGGCGTGTCTTATGCCCCTTCGCAAAACTATGAGGACATTCATTTGCCGCGGAACACAGGCATTGGTGTCTTTCTCGGTGGTCTCGGGTTCCTCATCGGCTTTGCTGTCACATGGTACATCTGGTGGCTGGTCGCCCTCGGGTTCCTTGGCGTGCTGGCGTGTTTGATAACTCGCGGCTCACAAGATCACACCTACGAGATTATCCCCGCTGCCGAGATCGAGGCCCATGAGAAGGCCCGCATCAAAGCCTTAGAAACCCACAAACCAGCACCGGGGGATTTCTGGTCATGAGCACATACAGCCCTAAAACCACCGGCTCTCCCAGGCCGACAGAAGAAACGTTAGATATCAGAGACTTGGGCTTCTGGCTCTACCTGATGACAGATGCGATCATCTTCTCGCTCCTGTTTGCAACTTACGTGGTCATGTTCCAGAACACTGCCACCGGACCGCTACCGATTGACGTGTTCGACATCAAACACGTTTTTGCCGAAACTATGTTCCTGCTCTTTTCAAGCGTAACGTTTGGCTTCGCGTCCCTCGCTTCTGTCAGAGAGCATAAAAGTCAGGCAGTGCTCTGGCTGATTGTCACCATCGTGCTTGGCATGGGCTTCATATCGCTGGAAGTGATTGAATTTGTAGGCATGATTGAGTCTGGTGCCGGACCGCAGACCAGTGGCTTCCTCACCTCGTTCTTCACGCTGGTGGGAACACATGGCGCACATGTGAGCCTTGGCATGATTGGGATCACGGTGATGATCTTCCAGATTCTCATCAAGGGGCTGACCTCTCCGGTCAAATCCCGCCTCCATCGCCTCGGCATGTTCTGGCATTTCCTCGACATTGTCTGGATCGGCATTTTCTCAATCGTCTACATGCCCGGCTGGCTTATTTAGGAGAGTAAGATGCACCCGCAATCTCACAGTGCTAAGAGGCTGATCACCGGGTTTATCCTCGCGTTGGCGCTCACACTCATTCCGTTTGCCATTGTCTGGACCATGGCGTTTCCGGTTGAACTGACCTTCGGCATCATCGCTTTATGCGCGCTTGTTCAGGTTGGCGTACACCTGCATTACTTCCTTGGCATTGATAGCAGAACCCCGATTGAAAACGTGCTCGCCATGAGTTTTGCAGGCGTTCTGATCTTCCTGATGGTTGGCGGAACGCTCTGGATTATGTTTGATCTGTATGAGCGGATGATGTGAGGATATCCTTGGCTTTTTGAGACTGCTCAGTAGAGAAGCTGATGAGGTTATTCAGAAAGTCCTGCGTTGCCCGCTCCCAGGAGAATGTTTTGGCATGGGCGATGCAATCCTCTGGTTTCATTGGTAAAGCACGCTGGATTGCAACTGCGAGATCCTCATCCATTGCTCCAACCGGCGCATCACTAATAATGTCTTTGGGGCCCGTCACCGGGTAGGCTGCAACGGGGATGCCACAGGCCATCGCCTCAAGATTAACGAGGCCGAATGTATCGGTTTTAGATGGAAACACCATCACATCTGACCCACAATAAGCCTTGATCAGATCATCTCCGGTTTTTGCCCCAGTAAAGACGGCATCTGGATAACGCTTTGTAAGCGATGCCAGATCCGGCCCATCCCCCACCAGAATCTTTGTTCCTGGCACGTTCAGGCCTAAAAACGCCTCCAGGTTCTTCTCGGGCGCAATCCTCCCCACATAGAGCATTATTGGTTTGGGAAGGTCTGCAAACATTTCAGAAGGAACAGGCCGGAACTTTTTCAGCTCAACTCCCCGCCGCCAACGCACGGCACGCTTAATTCCGATACGATTGGCCGTTTCCAACATGGTCTGTGTAGTGACCATGGTGTGGGTGGCTTGATTGTGAAAGGCAATCAACCACTTGTAAAACCAAGCCTCAGGCAGACCCGTGCGCATGGAGGCATACTCCGGGAACTTGGAGAGCCATGAACTGGTGAAGTGGTGCGCATGGCGGCGGCAGTATTTGCGAGCGGCCCAACCCAAAGGCCCTTCGGTCACCACATGCAATGCATCGGGTTTCAGCTCGCGCAGCATGCAGGAAAGCTTGTAATAGGGGAACAGCGCCAACTTGATGTCTGGATAGGTTGGCAGCGGTATTTGGTGAAACTGATCGGGCGTGATGAGGATAACTTCATGCCCCAGAGCGGATAACTCGCGGCGCGTGATCTCTAAAACACGAACCACCCCGTTGATCTGCGGGTGCCAGGCATCGGAGACAATGACAATTTTCATCGGCCTATCCCCGCCAAGCTACCAGAGGGACAGGCAAGGGATTTTAGTCGTGTCGCAGCGATCAGAGTATTTTCTCGCAATATCAGTCACTTCCTCAAGCAACCGATCACTCAGCGTGATTGGCTCCAGTCCCATCTCCAGAAATTTGTGATTGGCCACCATCAAATCGTTTTCTGCAGCTTCCTTGCGCGGATTTTCCAGATAAGCAATTTCAACATTCGCCATATTGGCGACCATCTCAGCTAGATCACGAACCCGGTGAACCTCTGTCATCTGGTTGAGGATCTTTACACGATCTCCACGCTCTGGTGGATTTTCGACAGCGAGCTGAACGCAGCGGACAGTGTCCTGAATATGGATGAAGGCCCGCTTCTGGCCGCCTGTGCCGTGTACGGTCAGCGGATATCCAATTGCGCCTTGCATGAGGAAGCGGTTGAGTACGGTGCCATAGTCGCCGTCATAATCAAAACGATTGATGAGCCGCTCGTCCAGTGAGGTCTGCTCGGTCTGTGTGCCCCAGACGATACCCTGATGCAGATCGGTTATCCGCAATCCATAATTCTTGGCATAGAACTGGAAGAACAGCTGATCCTGCGACTTGGTCATGTGGTAGATGGAACCGGGGTTTGTGGGATAAAGGATTTCCTGCTCGCGCATATCTCCGTTCACATCCAGATGAACCCGCAAGTATCCCTCGGGGATTTCGCAGCCCACCGTGCTGTATCCATAAACCCCCATAGTACCGAGATGCACAAGGTGAGTATCCAGCTCCGCTTCAACAATTGCAGAGAGCACATCATTGGTCGCGTTGAGATTGTTTGAAACCGTGTAGCGCCGATGCCAGGAAGATTTCATGGAGTAGGGCGCTGCCCGCTGCTCTGCAAAGTGGATGATTGCATCCGGCTTCTCGTGCTTCAACAACTGCAACAGGCGGTCATAATCTGTGCCAAGCGTTATATTGGCAAAACGAATGGTGTTGCCCGTCAGCTCTTCCCATGTTGCCAGCCGTTCGCTGATCGGCTCAATGGGAGTGAGAGAGGAAACCTCAAGCTCTACGTCGATCTTGCGGTGAGAGAGATTATCGACAATGACGGTATCGTGGCCAAGGCTGGAGAACAACAGACTCGTGGGCCAGCCGCAAAAGCCGTCGCCGCCCAGTACCATAACTTTACCCACGAAATCGCCCTTCCCGCCGACTCACCCATGTCTGGATGAGGTAGCATCCGATTGGTACAGACTGATGACCTCGCCTTCTGCGGATGGCGAAAATCCTGCATGATTAGCCCACGTTCTTTCAAGTGGTCACAATGCGCAGTCCAAACACACGCTAGATAAGCACGTGTGCGGGTTGGCTTCATCTCCCTAAAATCAAGGGCAAAGATCGCTCAATATGCAGGCAGCAACGCTGTAACCTGAACTGTACCGCGTACGTCATGTTTATAACTTGGAGAATTTTCGTTTGAATTTGCGCAAATGTTTTGGGGTCGTCGAAACGTAATTTTGAGAGGAGTTGGTGAGATGTAACCCCTGTGAAGTTTCACGGGAACGTAACGGTCACTGGGAGTTTGCCGCAAGGTCTCGCAGACAAGAGGCGCTTTTCTTGCCAGCTGGAATTGAGAGATCTGGACAATATAATTACATTTTCTCAGCAATACCGGCCTGTACTTCCGCAAAAAACACGCTCTAATATACCACATATTTCAAGAGATTTGTTTTGGGAGAGGGACACCAATGAGAGTAAAACTAATTTCAATGCTGGGCGCGGCTGCGCTTTCCTTGTCATGCGCCACCGCAATGGCTGCAGATACAATTCGCGTTACTTTACAGCTGCCTGAAAGCCATAGCCTTGGCCAGAACTGGAATGCCTTCAAGGAAATCATTGAGGAGAAATCGGGGGGAGACCTGAGTCTTCAGCTGTTCCCGTCCGCTCAGCTGTTTAAGGACAAAGAGGTGCCTGAAGCTGTTGGTTCCGGCGCTATTGAAGCTGGCTCAGCGTTTCTTGGTCGTTTTGCTGGCTCCGTTCCTGCCGTTGAGATTGTCAACTTGCCGTTCTTCTTCCGTGATGAAGATCACCTGAGAGCTGCTGCTGCCAACGGCTCGCCGATGCGTGAGATTCTTGACAAAGCCGTACTGGAAGAAACCGGTGCCCGCGTTTTGTGGTGGCAGGCTTATGGCCGTAACATCTACCTCAACAACGGTGATCCGATCAGAACCCCTGAAGACATCAAAGGCGAAAAGGTTCGAACCTACGGCAAAGTCCTTGGTTGGACTGTCGAGGCCCTCGGCGGTGCACCAACTCTGATGTCTGGTTCCAAGCAGTTCCTCGCTTATCAGCAGGGTGCAGTTGATGTGGGCATGACCGGCACTTCTGGCGTAACCAGCCGCAAGCTCTATGAAGTTATGGAGAACATGACCCTCTCCTATGATTTCGCCATTGAGTTTGTTGCCGTGATCAACAACGAGTTCTTTGAGAGCCTTTCAGCTGAAAACCAGCAGATCATTTTGGATGCAGCGGCAGTTGTCGAAAAACAACTGCGTGATCAGGTGTATTCCGGTGAAGATGCTTTGGTTGAAAGCGTCAAGGACAAGATCAACGTGATCCGCTTGAGCGATGAAGAACGCGCCAAATGGGTGGAAGCAACAGCGTCTGTTCAGGACCGTTTTGTTGAAGCGGCTGGCCCTGTTGGTCAGCAAGCCATTGATGCTGCAAAAGGTATGTAAGATTTACGGGCAGGTTTGCCTGCCCAGGTCTTCAACTTGATTTGGAAAGGGAGCCATGCGGCTCCTTTTCTGCCCATCCTGTTTTAGGATCCCCTTTATTTTGAGGGAGCCGACTGCACATAATGTTCACTCCAAACAGTGCGTGTCTGCTCTCCGGCAAATCCATTTGGTGCTCAGCCGTGATTAAGCTCATAGATCATATTTCCGAATTCACCGGCAAGTTGGCTGCCTGGATGTTTTTCGCAATTGGTTTTTTCATCTGTTATGAAGTTGTCTCCCGGTACGTCTTCAACAGCCCGACTGTGTGGGTGGATGAAGTCTCGCGTATCGGTCAGATCTGGGGGGCTTACCTTGCCGCAGCCTTTGCGCTCAAGCACCGCGAAATGATCGTTATCGATGTGGCCTTTCGGCGCCCAGATACGGTGTTGCGTAAGGTGGTTGAGACCTTCTCCATTCTGGTGATCCTGATCTTCTGCATAACCGCGGTTTGGTACGGCTACGGCCTTTGGCTCAAGTCCACTTTGCGCGGTCACACCACAGATACTTATCTGGCTCTGCCCAAGTGGTTTACGCATGCCTCAGTCTGGGTTGGCTTCGCTTTGTTGGGCCTGCAATCCATTGCCGAGGCTGTAAAGATTTGGCGTGATGGGGTGCCTGCTGATGACACCTTGCAACATGAGATCTAGGGGCTACACATGACTGCGTTTCTCATTCTCGCAGCCCTGCTGCTGCTTCTTGTTCTCCGTGTTCCTGTTGCATTTGCGCTTGGCTCGCTCGGAGTTTTCCTGCTCTGGTATTTCCCGCTGCCACTGAATGCCGTCCCCCAGCGCCTTTATGGCTCCATGGACAGTTTTGAACTGCTGGCAGTGCCCATGTTCCTGCTCATGTCCAACGTGCTGCTGAAAGGCGGGGTTGGCAAAGACTTGTTTGCAGCTGTGCAAAGCTGGGTCGGTCACTGGCCGGGTGGACTTGGTGTCGCAACTATTCTGTCTTGCGGCCTGTTTTCTGCCGTTTCAGGCTCTTCCGTGGCGACTGCTGCAACCATCGCGACGGTGGCGATCCCCGAGATGACCTCGCGGGGATACGAGCGCCCGTTTGTGCTGGGTATGTTGGCGGCTGGTGGAACGCTGGGTATCCTCATTCCGCCGTCTATCCCACTGATCCTTTACGGCATTGTAACCGAAAGCTCGATCCCGAAGCTGTTCCTTGCAGGTATTGGGCCCGGCCTTTTCCTAGCTAGCGTGTTCATCATCTACGGCATGCTCTACTCGCGCTTTAACAGCAATTACGAGCGCATTGAGAAAGCGAGCTGGGCAGAACGCAGACGTGCGACCTTCATGGCTCTGCCGACCGTGCTGCTGGCTGGATCCATCATCGGGTCCATCTACATGGGCATCGCCACACCTTCGGAGAGTGCTGGCATTGGCTTTGTCATGGCGCTTCTCATCACATTCGTCATGGGGCGGATGAACTGGGAGAAGATGAAGGAAGCCACCTATAAATCCATGAAGACCACCACCATGGTCTTCCTCATCATTGCGGGGGCAAAGGTCTTCTCCTACGCCATCACTCTTTATCGTTTGCCGCAGGATATCTCCACACTGCTCACCACCAACATCTCTGAGCCGGGCCTGTTTATTCTCGCCGTTGGTCTGGTGTTGCTGATCGTTGGCTTCTTTCTGGAATCTCTCAGCATGTTGCTGATCATGGTGCCAGTCCTGTTTCCTGCGCTAGTGGGAATGTCCATTGATCCGATCTGGTTTGGCATCTTTTTCGTGGTGCTCATCGAGACTGCGCTGATTACACCACCCGTGGGAATGAACCTCTTTATTATTCAAGCTGTTGGCGGGGCGAAATTGTCAGAGGTCGCCAAAGGTGCGTGGCCGTTTGCACTCATGATGCTGGCAACTGCCGCCCTGCTTTACTTTTGGCAAGGGCTTGCCCTGTATATCCCTTATAACACATAGAAGATGGGCACATAAAAATGTCAAAAGCTCAGGTGCTTAAAGATCTGTTCGAAAGCGGCAAACTGAATGTAACGCCTTGTTGCTGGGATGCCCTCTCCGCTCGCCTGATTGAGCAAGCCGGTTTCCCCCTCGCCTTCATGAGTGGGTTTGGTGTTTCCGCGGCTCGTCTCGGACAACCGGATGCGGGCCTTATCTCCTATGCTGAAATGGTTGATCAGGCCCGTAACATTGCCGGTGCGACCGACATTCCCGTGATTGGGGATGGTGATACAGGTTATGGAAACGCTCTCAACGTCAAACGCACTGTCAAGGGCTATGCCAATGCAGGCATGGCTTGTGTGATGATTGAAGATCAGTTGGCGCCCAAACGCTGCGGTCACACGAAAGGCAAACACGTGGTGGATCGTGAGGAAGCCTTCATGCGCATTCGTGCCGCTGTCGATGCGAAGAACGAAGGTGCAGATATTCTGGTGCTTGCCCGCACAGATGCCCGCGCCGAGCATGGCCTGGATGAAGCCATAGAGCGCGCCAAAACCTTCCGGGAAATCGGTGCTGACATGACCTTTGTGGAAGCGCCGCGGACCGTTGAAGAAATGAAACGCTACTGTGATGAAGTTGAAGGTCCTAAAATGGCAAACATGCTGGAGGGCGGACTAACACCATTCCTTCAACCAGTTGAGCTTCAGGAGCTTGGTTTCGCCATCTCAACCTATCCGTTTACCGGCCTGATGGGTATGATCAAAGCGCAGCAGGAGGCCTTGGATAAGATGAAGCGAGACATCTTCTCTGACCCTGCCATGACCTTTGAAGACCTGCAAAAGGCTGTCGGCTTCGATGCGTATTATGAGGCTGAAGAGCGATATCGGCATTGAATATTTATTTGGAACGGTATGCGTCAGTGACAGCAACCTAACTTTGCAATGCACTGCGAATAATTAACTAAACTAATGAATTGAGCAAAGATGGAAATATGAGTGATTGCTTTGCAGTTATGCATGATCTTAGAATTATTAAAATATATCAATAACCTATGGAATATGACAACGCATTAAAACACAGCAAGAACTCGCGGATTTATTAGTCTGACATTTTCCATTCAAATTGCACCATCAAGTTTGTGAAATTTATTTTCTCAACAAAGTGGTGGTGCTTAAAATGTCAGAGAGTGTTCGGATATTCATTGGTTATGATTCCAATGAAACGATTGCCTATCATGTGCTTGTTCAAAGCGTAATTGAGAACTCATCCCTCCCACTTTCCATCACGCCCATTGCTCTGAATAACGTACGCAGTATCTTCAAGCGTGAGAAGCATCCTCTTCAATCCACCGAGTTCTCATTCAGCCGCTTTCTGGCGCCGTATTTGTCCAATTATGAAGGCTGGTCGATCTTTATGGATTGCGACATGATCGTGCGAAAAGATATTGCAGAGCTTTGGAACATGCGTGATGACGACTATGCCGTGATGTGCTGCAAGCATGATTACACGCCAGTGAGTGATACGAAGTTCCTCAATAACGTCCAGTCCAAATATGAGAAGAAGAACTGGTCGAGTGTTATGATGTTCAATAATGCCAAGTGCAAAGCTCTCACACCAGAATATGTAAACACTCGGTCAGGCCTCGAACTGCACCAGTTCAAATGGCTTGGAGATGACAAGCAGATAGGTTCTCTGCCGCTTGTCTGGAACCATCTGGTCGAGGATTATCCATACAACCCAGAGGCTGCCCTTGTTCACTACACCTATGGTGGCCCTTATTTCGAAGAGTATCTGGACTGTGATTACGCCGAGGACTGGCAGCAATACAAACGCAGCACTCTTCATGCAACACAGCGAGCTAAAGCAGAGCCTGAGCTGGCATAGGCTGGCGGTTCACTGATACTCCAAAACGTCCTCGCAGGTGAGCAACGCTTGCAGGGACGTTTCGATTTCTTTTGAGAACTGCCATAGGGGAAAGAGAGAGCCCAGCTCTTCCTACTCAGGCACCTTCTCCCCATCTCGCAATGTCAGCACTTCAAAGCCGTCGTTTGTCACCAATACGGTGTGTTCCCATTGGGCTGAGGGTTTGCGGTCGAGGGTTTCTACGGTCCAGCCGTCTTCTTTGGTAACGGTGAGGTCGGTACCTGCATTGACCATGGGCTCGATGGTGAAGGTCATGCCCTCTTTCAGCACAACGCCAGTGCCGCGTTTGCCAAAGTGCATCACGGAAGGGCCTTCGTGCATGTCGCGGCCAATGCCGTGGCCGCAGTAATCACGCACGATTGAGTAGCCGGCCTTTTCTGCCAGTTGTTGGATGGCAGCACCCACATCGCCCAGTCTTGCGCCGGGGCGGACTTCCTTGATGCCGGCCCACATGGCCTTGTAAGTGGTCTTGACCAGCTTTTGTGTTTTACGGGAGGCGCCGGGCATCACAAAGGTGGTGCTGGAATCTGCAATGAAGCCATCCTTCTCCAATGTAATATCTACATTGATGATATCTGAGGCTGTCAGCTTGCGTGCCTTGTCAGGTATGCCATGGCAAACAACTTCGTTGATGGAGGAGTTGAGCGCGAACTTATAGCCGTATTGGCCTTTGCTGGCTGGGCGGGCTTGCAGTTCGTTGACGATGTAATCTTCTACCCGGTCATTGATCTCAAGCGTAGAGATACCAGGCTTCACGACGTCTTCCAGCATTTTGAAGACTTGCGCGAGAAGTTTGCCGGACTGGCGCATCAGGGCGATTTCATCGGCGTTTTTGATGATGATCGCGCTCATGTCTCGATCACCTCTGGGGGAGCGACCTTGCAAGCTTTGAGCTGTTGTTGAACCAGTTCTGTGTAGCTCAGTGTCGGGTTCAGCTCTGCCAGCATACCCATTTTGATCCAGAATTCTGCTTGCGCGTTGATGGAGCGAGACATGACCGTGCTCGCTTTTCTGATTTCCTCATGCAGGTCATCAGAGATTTTTACAATGCCCATGGAAATGGTCCTTTATATGATTGATATACATATCGTATACGAATCGCATAAAGGCAAGAGGTGAGTTGCAGTGGGTGCAGCAGATCAGAAAGACTGTTTTGCTCTATTCCTTCAGGTCGTAGGTGAAGGGGTGAAGACGGTAGTTTTGCTGGTACTGGCGTTTATGATCGTTGAGCGTATTTAAAAAGGTCCTCCAATCCAGATCAGGCTCTCCGGTCATGTCGCTCAGCCTGGTAAAGCTCTCGAACACGCTGTTGTGGTACTCTTCTAGATTGGCAGGGTTCTTTTGCAGGACACAGCCACCATTGGCGATTTCCCTGTTGATCTCATTGGCAGACGGTAGATCCAATTCTCCGCTTAAGATCTTTGCGCAATAAATGCTTTGCAGATGAATGTTGGCGAAGTGGACGGTGAACCGCGGCAGACCTAGGAAAATAAGGGTCGGGTCTGGTGGGTAAAACATGTTCAGATACAGCGGTCCCATGGAGCACCCGCTCAGTTCAATGTCATCCAGTGAACCTTTCAGGAAGGGGAAATTGTAGATGTATCCTGTACAAAGAATGATATCATCCACGTTGTGCAGGACTTCCCCGTTTTGCAGGTAGACTTTACGTCCTTCAATGCGTTCTGGCCGTGCATGCTGGCTTATATTGAGCCCCTCCCCGTAAAGCCCGTCGCGCACATAGCATTTGTGACCGTTTGGCGGGAACGTACCACAGATATACACCTGCTCGGCATGTGGGCTCAGGTCCAGCGATATGTCCTCTGAGGAAACGCAGGCTCCAATCAAAACAACGCGCTTGCCTTCATAAAGGTTCGGCAGGCGGTAAGACTGCGAATGAGTGACTGGTCCTTCAAAACTTTCCAGTCCTTCGATCTTGGGAATGTTGGGGTAGCTGTCCTTACCGGTTGCGACAATCACATGCGTGAAGATCTTTTCGGTGCCTTCAGTGCTCACACGCCAACCATCACCGGCCTTGGCAACGTGCTTGACCGGAGTGTTGAACTCGATGAGCGGCTGGATACCTGCTTCTCTGGCGGTTGCGTCAATGTAATCCAGCACATCCACGCGGCCCGGAAACAATTGCAAGTCTTCCGGCAGCTTGTAATCGCTGATTTGCATGGCGCGTTTGGGCAGGTTGGCCCAAAGCTTGGGGTACATTGCGGAATAGACGCTCTGGCTTTGCGGATCGCGTACATCAACGGGCTCGTCCGTGAGAACCTCATAGGCCCACTGTCCACCCAGACAGTTGCGTGCTTCAAATATAGTTGGAATTATGCCGCGACGCTTGAGCTCAATCGCAGCAGTGAGCCCGGTTGGGCCAGCCCCGATAATGGCGATGTTAGGAGCCATGAAACCCTCAGCCTTATTATGGTTGCAGCTACTATGGGCCTTGCGGGTTAATTGCCCGTTCGCGTGTTTGTTAGGATGCGAGATGAGTGCGCGGCTCTAAAATGCAAAAGGGAGAGCTGGTGCCCTCCCTTTTTTCGTTGATCTCAGATCCGGTGTGGTTACATGGCTCCAACGAGCCACAAAGAGAACCACGGGAACGCGATCAGCAGCGCGAGGCGTACAAGGTCGGATACCCAGAATGGGAACACGCCCTTGAAGATCGTGGAAAGTTTGACATCCTGGAGGACGTTGCGCAGCACGAAAACATTGAGCCCGACCGGTGGCGAGATCAGACTTATCTCGGTAACAACCACCACAATCACAGCAAACCAGATGAGCACGGCTTCCGGATCGTTCAGTACTTCTGTGCCAAAGTCCAACTCCAGAATGAGCGGGTAGAACACAGGCACGGTCAGCAGGATCATGGAGAGGCTCTCCAGCACACAACCAAGTACGATGTAGATGAGCACGATGCCGAGGATCACCATGTAGGCGTTGACTTCAAGCTCAAGCACCCATTCTGCCAGCGTGTCCGGCAGGCCAGCAAAGTTCACGAAGTTGGAAAACACTTCCGCGCCAATAATGATCATGAAGATCATGGCCGTGGTGCGGGCACTCTCCAGCATGGCTTGGTAGAGATTTCGAATGGTCATGCCACCCATCAGCAGCGCGATCAGGAACGCCGTTCCAGCGCCGATACCAGCAGCTTCGGTGGGGGTGAAGAGCCCGCCATAGATGCCAACCATGATTACTGCAAACAGGCCGAGCACAGCAAAGACACCGAGCTTTTCTTTGCGGGTGAATGGCTCAACACCTTCTGCTTTGGGCGCGAGAGACGGGTTGATCAAAGTGGCGACGTAGATGGCACCGATGTAAAGTAGAAGCCCCAGAATACCCGGAATGACACCAGCGACGAACAATTTGCCGATGTCGGACTCCGTCAGCAAGCCGTAGATGATCATCACAACAGATGGCGGAATGAGGATGCCAAGCGTACCGCCAGCGGCTATGGAACCAGAGGCCAGACTGTCTGCATAACCGTATTTGCGCATGGACGGCATGGCCACTTTGGACATGGTGGCCGCTGTCGCCAGAGACGATCCGCAAACAGCTGAGAACCCACCGCACGCCACAACTGATGCCATGGCAAGGCCTCCGCGCGCGCCGCCCAACAGGCGGTTTGCAGCAGCATAAAGGCCGTGGCTGACACCGGAGATGGTGAGCAGGTTGCCCATGAGGATGAACAGCGGAACAACGGAGAGCGAATAAGACAGGCTGGTTTCAAAACCCACGCTGCTGACAACAGACCATGTGGCAGACCAACCGCGCAGCCACGCAAAACCAGCCGCCCCGATAAAGATCATAGCGAAGGCGATTGGCACACGCAGGAAAATGAGGACGAGCAGAGCTGCAAAGCCGACAAGGGATTCGAACATGACTTTAAAAACCTCTGCGGAATGCTTTTTTGAAGAATACGAATGTGTAACCGGCGCTCAGCAGCGCAGAGACAGCAGCGATCCAGGCAAGGGGTGCCAATGGGATGTCCAAAGCATTGGTGACGGCTCCATCTTCCATGAGGCGTTCTGCGTGTGCAGCCAGCCGCCAGGAGAGGATCAGGAGCGTGACAGTGGAAACAGACCAGGCAATGCCCTTCATCAGAGACTGCATGACCGGCGGAACCATGCCGTAGATCATGTCCACTTCAACATGTTCTTTACGAGAGGTTGTCAGCGGCAAAGCTGTAAAAACCAGAGCGCCAAGCATCAGCTGGGTGATCTCAAAAGCACCGCGAACAGGAGCGTTGAACCAGTAACGGCCAACAACATCAACGACTGTAAGGCCAGTCAGACCCGCGAGGAGTAACGCGCAACATATTCCAAGGCCAAGCTCAATGAGGTTGGCGAGGGAGCGCACCCGCGATGCGCCCCCTGAAGAGTTGTTAGACCCGATCACTTTTCTACGCCTGTAGATTTACGGAATTTTTTGAGAGCAGCAGTGCCGTCAAAGCCATCTTCTGCAACAGCCTTTGCCCATTCGGATTCGTAGGCAGCAGCTTTTTCCTTGATGGCCGCAACCATTTCAGGAGAGGCATCATAAATTTCGATGCCAGCTTTGTTGATCCGCTCGATTGCTTTCTCATCCGCACCGTTCCATGCCTTGCCAACACGCTCAGCAAAAGCATCGCCGGAGATTGCCATGATGGCAGCCTGATCTTCAGCAGAAATACCGTCCCACTTGCCTTCGTTCATGACGAGGAACCATGTGGTGTTGTAGATGCCACCTGGAACGCGCATGGAGTATTTAACGTGGTCCAGCAGTTTGAACGCGGTCAACGCTTCATAAGTGAAAGTCACACCGTCGATGATGCCGCGAGACAGGGTCTCATAGACTTCGCCGGATGGCATGAACAGCGGAGACGCGCCAAGATCGCTTGCCAGATCAGCAATGTAACCGCCCGGTACACGGATCTTCAGGCCTTCGATGTCTGCTGGAGTGTTCAGCTTGCGCACGTTGTTATGGAACACGCCCGGACCGTGAACGAAGAGACCAAGAACCTTGGTACCTTTGTGCTCAGCCTGTGCATCCAGATCGTTTGCGTAAACATCCCAAAATGCTTTGGAGCCGGAAACAGCGTCATCTCCTAGGAAGGAGAACTGGCCGATGCGGGAGCGCTGGAAACGGTTGTCTTTGGTGAAGGAATGCAGACCGTAGGTGATGTCGACAACACCATCCGCAGCCATGTCAAAGTGCGCAGGTGGTGCGCCAGCAGATTTCGCCAGAACGCGCACAGAAACGCGGCCATCGGTAACCTTCTTAACTTCCTTTGCCCAGGGCTTGATTGCGTTGACCACAATCGGGTGGCGTGGTGGCAGCCAGCTGGAAAGAACCAGCTTGGTTTCTGCGTAAGCAGCGGTTGCAAATGCAGTCGGCGCCAACATGGCAGCTGTTGCCATGCCAAGCAGCGTGCGGCGGGCAACTTTCGTCTTCAAGAATTCCATGGCTCCCTCCCTAAAGATACCAATAAAATCATTTTGTTGGGTGAAGAACGGGAACCTCCCAGTCCCCATTCTTCAGGCAGTCCTAATCCTAGGCTTTGCCGAGTTCTTTTGCGTGCAGCCAGTCAGCGTGTTTTGGCGCTTTCTTGGTGCGGCTCCACTCTTCCAGCATGTCCCACTTCACCGCATCGAGACGCTTGAGTTTCTCTTCTTCTGCAGGATCCGGACATGCCAGCTCGACGCGGTGTCCGTTTGGATCGAAGAAGTAAATGGAGTGGAAGATAGAGTGATCTGTCACGCCCAGCACATCAATGCCGTTGCCTTCAAGGTGTTCTTTAAACTCGATCAGAGTTTCACGGTCCTTCACTTTGAAGGCAATGTGCTGCACCCAGATTGGTGTGTTCTCGTCACGGCCCATTTCTGACTTGGTTGGCAGTTCAAAGAATGCCAGCACGTTGCCGTTGCCTGCATCAAGGAACAGATGCATGTACGGATCAGGCTCGTGTGTGGAAGGAACCTTGTCCTCTGCAATGGCCAGTACGAAGTCCATGTTGAGGTTTTTGGTGTACCACTCAACGGTCTCTTTTGCGTCTTTACAACGGTAGGCAACGTGGTGAATTTGCTCAATTTTCATAAGACTCTAACCGAGGCGATTAAGCCTCGCCTCCTCCCTGTATTCTGGCCTGTGTTTTGGAAGCCAGGTCCATTGCTTCACGAAGAACACTTGCATCCCCGATGTGGTTAGCAAGAATGAGAACCAGCTTGGCGTTGAGCGCTTCGCTTTCCTCTTCAGATCGTCCTTCATGCAGAACCAGAAGATCGTGATAAAACTCGTCCGGTTTGGCGATGTTTGCTTTTGTATTCAGATGGCTCATTGTGCGGCCTCCTGCTCAAAAATACCGATAGCGCGGTTCAGGGCCTGTGCGACGTTGGCACCGTCATAGATTTCCCAACGGGCAGCAACGTGCTGGTCCGGGCGCATCAGATAAACAGCGGAAGACTTGTCTCCCAGATAACGATCAGCAATTTCATCCGTCGCGTTGACACGCAGCGCTGAAACGGTCACGCCGCCAACGTCGACAGTGTCCGGCACATCCGTGTTGATTGCCAGCAACTGGAATTTGTTGCCCAACTGGTCCAGCAACCAACCATCAGCAGTTGGCGCATCCGCTGCCGGAGAGCCCGGACGGGAGCGCACTGGCATACCAGCGCAGTCATTGCTGTTGAGCGAAGATCCGTCATAGGTAGCTGGAACGGACAGGCGACCGGAGTTTACCAGCGGGCGTGCAAATTCAGCAGCCTCGGAGAGGTCCAGCACAGCATTGCGGAACACACGGCTGATCGCAGATTTCGGCGTGATGAAGTCAGTGGAGCGGGAAGAGTTCAAAATATTCTCTTCAGCAGCAAACACACGCTCTTCATCATAGGTGTCCAGCAGGCTCATCGGAGCCGTACCGTCCATCACCAGCTTCAGCTTCCAGATCAGGTTGTCTGTGTCCTGCAGACCGGAGTTCGCACCACGGGCACCAAACGGAGACACCTGATGAGCGCTGTCACCAGCAAAGATCACACGGCCTTTGCGGAACTGTTCCATACGGCGGCACTGGAAGGTGTAGATGGAAACCCACTCAAGCTCGAAGTTCACATCCTCGCCTAGCATGGCTTTCAGGCGTGGAATGACGTTTTCCGGCTTCTTCTCTTCTTCCTTGTCGACATCCCAGCCAAGCTGGAGATCGATGCGCCACACATTGTCTGGCTGCTTGTGAAGAAGAGCGGACTGACCACGGTTGAATGGCGGATCGAACCAGAACCAGCGCTCTGTCGGGAAGTTCGCTTCCATAACCACGTCAGCAATCAGGAAGTTGTCTTCAAAGATGCGGCCTACAAAATCCAGACCCATCATGGCACGGATTGGAGAGGCAGCCCCGTCACAGGCGATCACCCAGTCGGCTTCAATGCAGTAGTTGCCTTCCGGTGTTTCCAGCTCAACAGTTGCAAAGTCATTGCCCTGATCAACGGAGACAACCTTGTTGTTGCCGCGGATCTCGATAGGCTTGCCCTGGGCCTGAAGTTCTTTAACCCGGTCAACCAGATATTCTTCAAAGTAATACTGTTGTAGGTTGATGAAAGCCGGACGTTTGTGACCGTCTTCCGGCAACAGGTCAAACTGATAGACCTGACGCTCGTCAAAGAAGACCTTGCCCACGTTCCACTGAACGCCTTTGTCGACAAACTGGTCACCGCATCCGATGCGATCGAGGATTTCCAGCGGGCGCTTTGCATAACAAACCGCGCGAGAGCCCCAGCTCACCTTGTCGTTGTCATCAACAACAACAACTTCAACATCCTGCATAGCCAGTTCAATTGCTGCGGCCAGACCAATCGGGCCTGCTCCCACCACAACAACCTTATGGCGCACTGCCTTTTCCGCATCCTGATCCGGCGACCGGACATATGGATAAAGCGGAACTTCGAAAATCTTTTTTTTCGTCATACGCTGCCTCCCAGCAAGTGTGATGCCTCAGCCAGCATCCGGCAAAACATCAATCAACTTTGGAGTGCCGGTTGGAACTTGGGGTCCATCCGGCGCCCTGACGCATATGGGGTGGCTTTCGCCTGCGGTATTGAAGGTGGAAGGGGCCAGCAAAATTGGTGTTCAGGATAAACACTGCCAAAATGCTGAGAGAGACAAGAACTCAAGGTGTTGCCGTGAGCCAGTATTTTCTATTTCTTGGACGCATTCGCTCTGTTGCGAGTGACCCAAATTCTGTAGTTTCCTGTCGTCTCTCTTTAGGTCTTCCACCTCGAATTTGCTTGAGCTTTGCGGTCTTTATCCCTTGAAGGGGAAAAGGTGGTGAGGAGGATCTTGGACATCCTCACCTCGGCTCATTCATATTAACCTTGCAACGCTGCCCACATTTCCTGATCGCGTTCAGCGGTCCAGATGCGTGGGGTGTCGATGCCGCGAGCCTCATCAAAAGCGCGTGCGACATTGAATGGCAGACAATGCTCGTAGATTGCGTAGTCAGCGAATTTCGGATCGCATTCAGCGCGCACTGCGTCCCATGCTTCTTTCAGTGTGCCGCCTCGTACTGCCACGCGGGCGGCTGGTTTATAGGTGCTCTCAACAAAGTCGCGCGTGTTTTCAATGGCTTTGTTGACCATGTCCTGACCCACAAGCGCATCACCGCGACCCGGTGCAATTGCGTCTGGATTGTAGGCTTTGATTGCGTCGAGCGTGTTGCCCCAGTCCTTGAAGTGACCGTCGCCGCAGTAACAAGCAGAGTGGTACTCAACAATGTCACCAGTGAACATCACGCCTTCATCGGGAACCCATGCAACAATGTCGCCTGCAGTGTGGGCACGGCCCAGATGCATCAGCTCAACCTTGCGGCTGCCCATGTTGATGGTCATGCGGTCTTTGAAGGTCATGGTTGGCCATGTGAGGCCCGGAATGGAGTCTGCTGCATCAAACAGGCGTGGGAAGCGACCGAACTCGGAGTCCCAGTCTTCCTGACCGCGCTCATAGATCATGCCCTCACACTTTTCAGAGGCAATGATTTCTGAAGCGCCGTAACCGGACGCACCCAGCACGCGCACAGCGTGGTAGTGAGACAAAGTCACGTATTTGATCGGCTTGTCAGTCACTTCGCGGATTTTATCAACCACGAGCTGAGCCATGACAGGGGTTGCCTGCGCATCAACCACCATGACGCTGTCATCACCAATGATAACGCCGGTGTTTGGGTCACCTTCAGCGGTGAACGCGTACAGATCGCGTCCAACTTCGGTGAAGGAGATCTTTTTGGCTTCCATGTCGCCACTGGATGCAAATGCTTTAGCCATCGTCACTATCCTAATTAAGCTTTGAAATCTGGAGCTGGCAGAATTTTACCGGTGCATTCGCCGAAGCCAATGCGGAAGCCATCGCCCTGCGCCCAGCCTGTCAGCGTCAGGGTGTCACCATCCTCGATGAACGTGCGGCTTTCACCGCTGTCCAGAGTGATTGGTTCTTTGCCACCCCATGTGAGTTCCATCAGGGAGCCAAACTCGGATTTTTCTGCACCGGAAATGGTGCCAGAGCCGAGCAAGTCGCCCGTGTTCATTTTACAGCCGCCAATGGCATGGTGTGTCAGCTGCTGTGCCGCAGAGTAGTACATGCGGTTGTAGTTGGTGTGGCAGAGCAGTGTCGCTTTATCAGCGCCTTCCGGCTGCATGTAGGCCTGTAGCTCGATGTCGTAGATCATCGGACCCGGCTCATTGAGGTAAGGCAGAAGTTCCTTTTCACGCTCCGGTGTGCTGGTGCGGAAGGATTCCAGCGCTGCCTTCGTTACAACCCATGGGCTGATGGAGGTTGCGAATGCTTTTGCCTGAAACGGACCAAGCGGCTGGTATTCCCAGCCCTGAATGTCACGGGCGGACCAGTCGTTGAGCAGCACGTAACCGAAGATCATGTCATCGGCTTCCTGCACGGTGATCGGCTGACCCATGGTGCTTGGCGTCCCAACAACAGCGCCCATTTCCAGCTCAATGTCGAGGCGCGCACAGGCTTTGAAAGATGGGATCTGAGCGGTTGGCGCTTTGGTCTGGCCCAATGGGCGCTTGATATCTGTACCGGATACAATGACCGTTGAGGCGCGGCCATTGTATCCGATTGGGATATGCAACCAGTTTGGTGGTAGTGCATTCTCAGCGCCGCGCAAGATGGTGCCAATGTTCATGGCATGCTGCTTGCCGGCGTAAAAGTCGGTGTATTCGGAAACTGCAAAGGGCAGATACATCTGCGCCGCGCTCATAGGCACCAGCGCTTTTGCTTTCAGCGTATCGTTGCCGGAAAGCGCGTCATTGCCGCCTTTAGCAAACAGGGAAGTCAGCTGCTCACGAACGCTGTCCCAGGATGTTTTGCCAAGGCCCATGAAGTCATTCAGAGTTGGCTTATCGAAAACGGTGGTGGTGCCGCCCGCCTTGAGCAGACCGGCAGATTCCAGCACAGCCATGTCAACAACCATGTCACCGATCGCAACACCACATCGTGGCTCTTCTCCGTTTTTGGCAAACACACCGTAGGGAAGATTTTGGATTGGGAAATGGCAGTGCGGTGCGTTCGCACTCTCGATCCAACTCGTCATAACACATCCTTGGCAATTGAAGATCACAGCAAAGTCCTCCCAGACTCAGGCAATCTGTAATTTATCTAATCTCAGAATAGTTTCACTTGTAACTTTGTCAATAACATTTTCCGCCAAAACAAATTCCCTAAGCGTAAGAAAGCGGGCTAAAATGCTGAAAAATGGCTAAAAATAGCTGATTATTCTACTTTTGGATATATATCAGAGGCGCTGATCAAGCTCTTGACATATAGTTGCAATTGATACTATCAGGATAATTGTGCAAGTATGAGTGCGCAATAGTTTCATTTTAAACCAACGAGACATGAACATGGTGACTGCGAATAACACGATGGACAAGGAAGACTTCCAGCTTGGGTCGTTCTTTCCCTATAAGGTCCGTGTTTTTGGCACTGCCGTTAGTACTGCTGTCTCAAGTGTTTACCGGGAACGGTACGGCCTCAGCGTCTCTGAGTGGCGCACCATGGCAATTCTGGGTCGCAATCAGGCGCTGTCCGCTTCTGAGATTGTCGAGCGCTCCAGTATGGACAAGGTGAATGTCAGCCGCGCTGTGCAGGCCCTTCGTAAGAAAGAGTTCCTGCGCCGCGACATTGACGGAGAAGACCGCCGCAAGTCCGTCCTGCGCCTGACCGAAAAAGGCCTTGCCGTTTTCAACGATGTTATTCCGTTGGTCCGGGATGTGGAAGCAGCACTGACTGGGAACCTTTCCGCTGAAGAACAGGCGGTTCTTCTGACATTGATGGAAAAGGTTCAGAAAAACGCAGAGGGACTTATTGGGGAAATAAGTGCCGAGGCTGCCGACGGGACCTAAAGCGTATCTCCCAAAAGTCGGGAACCGACTCTCGGGGAAGGATACGCGTAAGATCATGAATTGAGCTCTGGGAGGGGGCGCCAATACGATGAGCAACATAAAATTATATGATTACTGGCGTTCTTCCGCGAGCTACCGGGTCCGCATCGCACTGAACCTGAAAGGGCTCTCCTACGATATGGTCACGGTCAATCTGCTCAAAGGCGAGCAGAAGACCGATGAAAACCTGAGCCGCAATCCGCAAGGCTTTGTGCCGTCGCTGGATCTGGACGGCGATATGCTGACCCAGTCGCTCGCCATCATCGAATATCTGGATGAGCTGCACCCATCCCCTGCCCTGTTGCCATCCACCGCCCGCGAACGGGCCCGCGTCCGCGCGCTGTCTCATGCAATCGCGATGGATATTCATCCGGTTTGTAATCTGGGTGTCGTTCAGCGCATCGTAGAGCTGGCTGGCGGAGACGATCAGATCAAAATTGACTGGATGCGTGAGTTCATCGCCAAAGGCCTCGATGCATTTGAGCAGATGCTGGCAGATAGGCAGAGCGGTAAATTCTGTCATGGGGATCAGGTGGGACTGGCTGATATCTGCCTTGTGCCGCAGGTTTACAATGCGGATCGCTGGGGCGTGGACCGCTCTCACCTCACTCGCATCAATGCTATTTTCGAGCAAACAGAGCAGATTGAGGCCTTTCAAAAGGCAGCGCCAAAACAAAATGCGTGAGGGAAAATATCCCTCAGTTCAATGAATGAGCTTCATTTTTAACGCGGTGTTGGAAAAATATTCCTGCGCCGCGTTTTCGCGTTTGAAGAGCATCATTCCAGAATACATCAATAGTTTGGCTCCGAGATTGTTAGAATACCTCCAAGCTTCCTAGGAAGGATGGGCGCAAGTTTCTCTCAGTGAAACTGCAATTTTAGCAATATTTCACTTCTAAACTATCTCCCCGCATAGATTTGTTGTCATGAAAATTCTTCTTTACTGAGTTTTGCCTCTTGCCAACAGAGATATATCAGAGATAATACTGATATATCACCGGTGGCTAATGGAATTTTTGGGAGAGGCCACCACCTGCACGCCACCATGCATCATAAAATAATAAGCAGGTCCGGCGTGTATCAATTGAGGGGACTATCATGAAGACTTTGTTGATTGCCGCGCTTGCAGGCGTGTCGATGCTCGCCATCAATTCGGCTCAGGCCGTGGAACGTGGTGGCACGCTCACCTTTGCCCGCTATGATGATTCCAATCTGGTTGATCCAGTCTATGCAGACCGGAACCCGGATATCTGGATGGTCACAAACCTCTATGATACCCTGCTCCGCACCAAGGCAGATGGCAAAACCATCGTTCCAGGCCTCGCATCCGGTTATGAGGTTTCCGCAGATGGTAAAACCATCTCCATCACCCTACGCGACGGCATCAAGTTTTCCGATGGTTCCGCGATTACTGCGGCAGACGTGAAATTCTCTTTGGAGCGCGCCACCAATCCTGATTTCGGTCCATGGTCCGGTCTTCTGGGCTCTGTTGAAAGTATCACTGAGACCGACAATGGCGTGACGCTCGCCATGAAGAACCCTGATCCGACCATCATCTCAATTCTGGCGACCTTCAACACCGCGATCGTGTCCAAGGCCGCGTTTGACGCTGCGCCAGGGGCAAACGATCAGGAAAAGGCAACTGCCCTTTTCGCTCCGGGTACGCCTGTTTCCGGCCCGTTTACGCTGAAAGACCGTAGCCGCGGCAGTACCATGACGTTCTCTGCCAACCCGCATTACTGGCGTCAGGGCGAAGACGGCAAACCACTACCGTATCTGGATGAGGTCAGCTTCGTCGTGATTCCGGATGATGCAACCCGTATCCTGAAACTGCAGGCAGGTGAAGTGAACGGTGCTGAGTTTGTTCCATTCTCTCGCGTGGCTGAGCTGAAGGCAGACCCTGCGATCAACATGGAGCTGTATCCATCCACCCGCATCATCTACAGCCCGATCAATTCTCGTGAGACCCGCGCAGATGGCTCTCCAAACCCGATGGCAACCAAAGAGGCGCGTCAGGCGCTGAACTATGCCATCAACAAAGATGCGCTGGTTCAGTTGATTACGCATGGCACTGGCAAGTCGATGACATCCCCACTGATGGCATCGACAACCCAGCTGGCACATGATGGTGGCCCGCTTTACCCTTATGATGTTGCCAAGGCGAAAGAACTGGCTGCTGCATCAGGTCTTGAAGGGGCTGAAATCACGCTGACCACACTTGCAGGCTCTTCTGATGACGCAACTCTGTTTGCTGCCATCCAGCAGATGTGGGGCGCCATTGGCGTCAACGTGAAAGTGGAGCAGGTTGATAACCCGACCCGCGGCGCGAAGAACCGCTCCGGCGAGTTCGACATTCACACCTATGGCTGGGTGAATGATGTGAATGATCCGGCACAGGTTGCAGGTTGGCTGGGCTATTACCCAACCCGTAAAGCTGTTGGGACTGGTTGGAACAATGCGGAGTTCAACTCCCTGTTTGAGGCCTCCAACACCGAGATCGATCCGGAAAAACGCAGTGAGCAATATAAGCGCATGCAGGAAATCTATGCAGATGCGGCCCCGCTTCTGTTCCTCTATGAAACGCCATTTGCTGTTGCACTGTCGGCCAACGTGAACGGTTATCTCCAGACACCGTTGGGGAACAATGAGTTCTCCTCGGCGTGGATTGCAAAATAACTCCTCCTCTGAGTGCACCCGGCCTGCATCAACAGGCAAGCCGGGTGTGAAGTAAACGGAGCGGGTGGTCTGATCAGAAAACGGCAGGACCAGACCGTCTGCCCTATGCAATCCGGAAAGCCGAAGCGTCAATCCCATTATCAGTCGCTTCGGCTCTCAATGCTCACGCCCTATTAGGACTCAGGAATGTCGTCACTTTCCTATCTGGTGTCACGGCTGCTGCAGATTATTCCGACCTTTCTTCTTGTGATGGTCGTTATCTTTCTGCTGGTACGTATGCTGCCAGGGGATCCGGCCATCGCCATGGCCGATGCCAAAGCCACCGAAGCTCAGCTGGAACTCATCCGCCAAAAACTCGGGCTAAATGAACCGCTGGTCATGCAGTTCTTTTATTTTGTCAGGAACACTTTGAGTGGAGATATGGGCACATCCATTCTTCTCAAAGCGCCAGTTCTGGAAGTCATCATTGAACGCATTCCAGTCACTGCGTTCCTCACGCTCTATGCCGTTTGTCTTTCCATTCTCATTGCTGGCCCATTGGCCTTTGTCGCCGCGCTGAACAAAAACCGTGGGCTCGACATTGCCATTCGCAGTGGTTTTCAGGTCGGCTTGTCGACCCCTGTGTTTTACATCGGCCTGTTGTTGCTCACGTTCCTTGCAGCGTCCCTGCGATTGTTTCCGGTTGGTGGTTATGGCACGACGTTTTTGCAGCACCTGCACCACTTGATGTTGCCCGCGCTGACGGTCGCGCTCTACACCTCTGCCATCATCATGCGGAACTTGCGTTCTGCGGTGATTGAGGTGCTGGATGCGGACTATGTTCAGTTCGCCCGCTCCAAAGGGTTATCCCGAAGCGTTATTCTGGGTCGCCATGTCCTGCGCAATGCGCTCATTTCCACCGTTACACTGCTCGGCCTTTCTATCGGGAATCTGATGAGCGGAACGCTGGTGACGGAGACGGTGTTCGCGGTTCCCGGTCTTGGCCGGTTGATGCTGGAGGCGATATTTGCCCGTGACTACCCGCTGATACAGGGCCTCACCCTCACCTTCGCTGTTATGGTTTCTCTCGTGTTTCTGTTCACCGACATGGTGCAGGCATGGCTTGATCCGAGGTTACGCCTGTCATGACCCAGCTCGATACACTCCAAGCCAGCACGCCGCAGAAGAAAAAGCTCCATCCACGGGTCAAAGCTCTGCTTCGTCCAGGCTTCCTGCTTGGCTTCTTCATCCTGTCCTCTTCCATCCTGCTGGCTGTGTTCCCATGGGCGTTTGCGCCGTATGATCCCAACGCCTTTGACTTCAATGCGATCCAGAAGTCACCAAGCTGGGCGCATCCGTTTGGCACAGACAATCTGGGCCGTGACACGCTTTCCCGCGTGATCTGGGCGTATCAGGTTGATATGCAAATCGCGTTTTTTGCCACCTTCTTCGCCATGGTGATTGGTGTAATTGTTGGATCGCTGGTCGCCTATCACGGCGGCATTGCAGATGTGCTCTTTGGCCGCTTGGTGGATGTGACCATCACCTTCCCGTTTCTGGTGTTGGTCATTGCAGTTGTAGCGGTTTTGGGGCCGGGGCTGACCAACATGTATGTGGCGGTGACGCTGGTGCAGTGGGTCTACTATGCCCGCCTCACCCGCGCTGAAATCATGACGCAGATGACCAGCGATTACGCCTCTGCCGGACGGGTGATGGGATACTCCTCTGGCCGCATCATCTTTCGCCATTTGCTGCCCAACGCCATGACGCCGCTCATCACCTACTGGATGACTGACATGGCTCTCGCCATCCTGCTCGGGTCCTCTCTTGGCTACCTCGGCCTTGGCGCGCAGCCACCGCAAGCAGAATGGGGAGTTCTGATCGCAGAAGGCCGCAACTTCATCACCACCGCCTGGTGGATGAGCCTGATGCCGGGCATCGCGATCGTGTTGACGGGGCTTGGATTCTCTCTTGTTGGAGACAGCCTTGCCGATGTTCTCAGACCACGGGGGGCATCCTGATGACCAACCAAAACGAGAGCCTGTTACAGGTTCGCGATCTCACCACCACCTTTCACAGCAAAGGCCGCGTTCTGCGCGCTGTTGATGGCATTTCGTTTGATGTACGTGCTGGTGAGGTGCTAGGACTGGTGGGCGAAAGTGGCTCTGGCAAATCCATCAGTTTGCGCTCCATCATCGGCCTTGCCCGCGACTATGGCACGGTGGAAGGCAACGTTTACTGGAAGGGTGAGGATCTGCTCACTCGCACAGACAAACAGTTGCAATCTGTTCGTGGCAGCCAGATCTCCATGATCTTTCAGGAGCCCATGACCTCACTCAACCCGCTGCTCACTGTTGGGTTGCAAATTGAGGAAAACCTGAAAGCCCGCACCGATCTGGACCGCCGCGCCCGCAAGGCACGTGCCATAGAACTGCTGGATATGGTGGGCATCCCCAGCGCGTCATCACGGCTCAAGGACTTTCCGCACCAGTTCTCCGGCGGCATGCGCCAGCGTGTGATGATCGCCATCGCACTGGCGTCCAATCCGGAGCTATTGCTGGCGGATGAACCCACCACGGCGCTGGACGTGACCATTCAGGATCAGATCCTACAGCTGCTGTTGTCGCTGGCCAAGAACCTCAATATGGCGATTGTGCTGGTGACACATGATCTGGGTGTGGTCGCGCAAACCTGTGATCGCGTGGCGGTGATGTACGCTGGTCGCTTGGTAGAGACTGGTTCCGTTCGTGATGTCCTGAAACGACCTCAGCACCCTTACACACTCGGCCTTTTGAAGTCGGTACCGGAAAACATTCCACCCCGCACACCACTCTATTCTGTTCCCGGTACACCACCGGCGCTGGATGCCTTGCCGAAAGGATGCGCCTTTGCGCCGCGCTGCCACAAAGCGGAGGATGTGTGTCTTGGTAGCAAACCACCTCTCTCCCAGTTGGGAGATGGAATTTCATCTGCCTGCCATTTCACTGCAGATATTCGTGAGGAGGTGCTGGCATGACCTATGAAGCTCCTGTTCTGGAAGTTGAGGGCCTGCATTTACACTTTCCGCTCAAAAGAACCCTCTTCGACGCAATTCAACGCAAAGAAAAACGCATCGTCAAAGCACTCAATGGGGTAAGCCTTGAGGTGAAACGGGGTGAAACCCTTGGCATTGTTGGCGAATCCGGCTGCGGGAAGTCCACTTTAGCCCGCTGTCTGGCCCGCCTTTATGAGGCAGATGCGGGCAAAATACATTATGACGGGCAAGAGGTTGCAGCCAAGGATGCCGCTGCCTTGCGGGAGTATAACCGCAAGGTTCAGATGATGTTTCAGGACCCGTATTCTTCCCTCAATCCCCGCATGACAGTGCGGCAGGTCTTGAGCGAGGCGCTGCGTGTTCACAACATGCGGCCACCTGAGCAGATCAATGATCGGATTGCCGAGTTGCTGGACTTGGTGCGCCTGCCGCAAGATGCTGCGGATAAATTGCCCTACGAGTTCTCCGGTGGGCAACGTCAACGCATTGCAATTGCACGCGCTTTGTCGGTTGAACCAGAGGTGCTGGTTGCGGACGAACTGGTGTCAGCTCTGGATGTATCAGTTCAGGCACAGGTGGTGAACTTACTGCTGGAACTGCAGGACAAACTGGATCTGACCATCCTGTTCGTGGCGCATGACCTCAGACTTGTCCGCCATGTCTCCCACAGGGTCGCGGTGATTTATCTGGGCACAATTGTTGAGATCGGCGATTCAGAACAGCTCTTTAACGCCCCAAAACACCCTTACTCCAAGGCTCTTCTGGCAGCTGCACCTTCTCTTGATCCAGACAAACGCCATACTCGCCCGTCAATCTCTGGCGAACTGCCCAGCCCGCTCAACGTGCCAAAGGGCTGCGCGTTCCATGCAAGATGTCCCCATGCCTCAGGGCGATGCCAAAGTGAAACTCCCCGATTGAGGGCATTAGATGAGCTCGGTAATGTGGCTTGTCATCATGCCGAAGCTCTTTTATCAGCATAAAACCCCATCACACGATCGAGCAAAAAATGTTGGAAAATCAGAAATTTGAAAGAACCACAGATCGCTTGAACCTCATAAGAGACGAGCTGAAGCGCAACGGACTGGATGCAGTTATCATCCCGCGTTTTGATGAGCATCAGGGGGAATATTGCGCCCCGCATGACGAGCGTCTGGCATGGGCAACTGGCTTCACTGGCTCCGCTGGTCTGGCGATTGTCACGGTAGATCAAGCGGTTATGTTTGTTGATGGCCGCTACACCGTTCAGGTGCGCAACCAATGCAGCAGCGAGTTTTTCTCCTACCAGCATATCTTTGATGAACCATTGGAAAACTGGATTTCTGCCAATATAAAGGCAGGACAGCAAATCGGCGTCGATCCGATGCTTATCCCCTCCGCATGGTGGGATCGCTTCGCTGGTGGCGCAGACGAAGCAGGCGCTACCCTGATCGCTACTCCTGGCAACATCATCGATGCAGTCTGGGCTGATCAACCAGACAAACCACTCTCACCCATCACACCGTACTCCCTTGAAAAGGCTGGGAAAACAAGTCTGGAGAAACGCGCTGAGATTGC
This sequence comes from Pseudovibrio sp. W74, assembly GCF_001623085.1. Lineage (NCBI taxonomy): Bacteria > Pseudomonadati > Pseudomonadota > Alphaproteobacteria > Hyphomicrobiales > Stappiaceae > Pseudovibrio > Pseudovibrio sp. W74. The sequence continues at coordinate 31,486 of NZ_LMCJ01000002.1, read as the reverse complement.
AGCGCAAATGAAGCACAAAGGCGCAAAGGTGCTGGTTGAAACCCAACCCGACAATATCGCCTGGCTTCTCAATGTCCGCGGTGATGACGTCGAGTTCAACCCCATCCCACACTCCTTCCTGCTCCTGAAAGATGATGGTTCCGCCAGCTGGTTCGTAGATTCTCGTAAGCTTTCCAATAGCTTGGATGAGTATGAGCTTGAAAATGTAGAGACCGCAGATCCTATGAGCTTCATCGGCTCATTGGAAAAAATGACCGGAAAAGGAACGCAGGTTCTGATCGACCCGATGTTCTCCCCCGTCGCAACCCGTCTTGCTGTTCAGGCTGCTGGTGGCGTTCCAGTCATGGAACAGGGTGCAATCACGCTCACTAAATCTAAGAAGAACGGGTGTGAACTCAAAGGGTTACGCGACTGTCATGTGCGTGACGGCATTGCGTGGACCGAATTTTCTGCGTGGTTGAAACGGGAGGTTCTGCAAAGAGCCAAGGCAGGCGATCCGGTGCACGAGCTGGAAGCGGAAGAACGTATCCTGACCGAGCGTAAACGCCAGAAAGACTTTGTTTATCCAAGCTTTAGAAGCATCTCTGCTGCAGCCGGCAATGCCGCAATGTGCCATTATGCAGCTACGGATGCCTCCAATACCGCGATCCTTCCTGAACACACATATCTGCTGGATTCTGGCGGTCAGTACCAGGACGGTACAACGGACGCCACGCGTACCTTTGCTTTTTCGGAAACATCCGAAGAGTTCAAAGCCGCCTACACCGCTGTTTTCAAAGGCTTTGTGGCATTGGCTTCTCTGCGTTTTCCAAAGGGAACGCAAGGCCATCACATCGACGGGTTTGCCCGCAGACCACTTTGGGATCTGGGGCTCGATTATGATCACGGTACCGGTCATGGGATCGGGCACTTCCTTTCCGTTCACGAACAGCCGCAACGCATCGGCAAGCCGTACAATCCGGTGGACCTTGTTGCTGGCATGGTGATGTCCATTGAACCGGGATATTACGTTGCAGATCGATACGGTATCCGGATTGAGAACCTTTTTGAGATCGTAGAGGAAGACGATGGTTTCCTCGTTTTCAAGAACCTCTCCTACATCCCGATTGAACCGCAGATGCTCAACATGGTTGATCTCACCCGCGCTGAAATCAAATGGCTTGGCGACTACAATGCTGATTTAAAACGGGTTCTTGGCCCGGAACTGAGCCCGGACGCCTATGACTATCTGATAAGTTGTTGTGAACTGCCGGAGTAATTGCGGTTGACAAAAAAAGCCCCGCAGAGCTTGAAGCTTTGCGGGGCTAGTCGTTTGTAAGTTAGAGAGAAATCAGGCAGAAACCTGTTCTCCAATCGCTTCAATGAGCAGAGCTTTCGCAGCGTCCAGCGTAAACTCGACCGGATTGCCGCCAGCACTTGGATCTTTCACTGCTTCTTCTGCAAGCACGTCAATCTTGTCAGTACCCACGCCAAGCTCGGCAAGGGTATTTGGCACGCCCATATCCGAGCGCATCTTCATAACGAAATCGAAGAAGCCGTCGAAACCGCCGGGAATATCAAGGTAAGCCGCTAGTTTCTCAATGCGCTCTTCAATCGCTGCACGGTTGAACTTCAGCACAGTTGGCATGATCACAGCATTGGTCAGACCGTGATGGGTGTTGTAAACCGCACCTACCGGATGTGCCAGCGCGTGAATACCACCAAGGCCCTTCTGGAAGGCCACTGCACCCATAGCTGCTGCACTCATCATTTGGCCGCGAGCTTCGATATCATTTGGATTTTCAAAGACTTTCGGCAGGTTCTCCTTAACAAGGCGCATGCCTTCCAGCGCGATGCCCTGAGACATCGGGTGGTAGTGAGGAGAGCTATAAGCTTCGAGACAGTGCACGAATGCATCGATGCCGGTACCAACTGTGATCATCGTCGGCATGCCAACAGTCAGCTCAGGATCACAAATTACCACGCTTGGGAGAATCTTCGGATGGAAGATGATTTTCTTCACGTGGCTTTCAGAATTGGTGATAACGCTTGCACGGCCAACTTCAGATCCGGTACCAGCAGTTGTTGGAACCGCGATGTTTGGATAAATCGCATCCGCATCAGCCCGTGTCCACCAATCGCCAATGTCTTCAAAGTCCCAGACTGGACGGGTTTGACCTGCCATGAACGCAATCAGCTTGCCAAGGTCGAGGCCTGAGCCCCCGCCAAACGCGATAACACCGTCATGACCACCAGCGTTGAAGGCTGCAACGCCCGCTTCCAGATTGATCTCGGTTGGGTTTGGATCAACCTCAAAGAATATGGCACGGCCAAGACCAGCCTCTTCCATCACATCCAAAGTGCCGGCAGTGACAGGCAGATTTGCAAGGCCTTTGTCAGTGACAAGCAGCGGCTTTTTGATACCAGCAGCAGCACAAGCATCGGCCAGTTCCTTAATGCGCCCGGCACCAAAGCGGATGGCGGTCGGGTAGCTCCAGTTTGCTGTCAGAGTCATTTTTCTTATGCCTTTTTAAGGTGATATGATTTTGGACGGGTCAGGTTCTGGTAGCCGATCTCAGACAGAGCACCGCCGCGGCCCGTGTCTTTGCAGCCTGTCCAGCACAGAGCCGGGTCCAGATAATCCGCGCGGTTCATGAACACGGTACCGGTTTCGATCTGGGCGCCGAGCTTTGCTGCTCGTGCAGGATCCTGTGTCCACAGCGATGCCGTCAGGCCGTAGTGGCTGTCGTTCATAAGGCGGATTGCTTCTTCGTCGCTCTCCACTTTCATGATGCCGACCACAGGACCGAAGCTCTCTTCGCGCATCACTTCCATATCATGGTTCACATCCACGAGGATTTGAGGTGCGAGGTAAGCGCCACCATCATCTTCCGGGAAGAGGCCCGCGTCGATCATAGGCTTTGCGCCCTGCTCAACAGCATCTGCCACCTGCTTACGTACCAGCTCAGCAAATCGCACGTTCGCCATCGGGCCGATGGTGGTTTTCTCATCCAGCGGGTTGCCGAGTTTATAACCGGAAACGATCTCGACAGCCTTCTTTACAAAGGCATCGTACTTGGAAGAATGGACATAGATGCGCTCGATACCACAACAGCACTGGCCGGAGTTGAACATAGCACCATCAATGAGTGTTTCAGCCGCAGCCTCAACATCCGCATCATCCATCACGTAGCCCGGATCTTTACCACCCAGCTCAAGGCCAAGGCCCGTGAAGGTGCCCGCTGCTGCGATCTCCATCGCACGACCGCCACCAACAGAGCCTGTAAAGTTGACGAAACCGAAATTGCGGCCTGCGATCAGGTGGGAGGTGGTGTCATGATCCAGGAAGAGGTTCTGGAATACCTCTGCCGGAACACCTGCCTCTGCAAAGGCACTTGCCATACGCTCACCAACCAGAAGCGTCTGGGTGGCATGCTTCAGGATCACCGCGTTGCCAGCAATCAGGGCCGGAGCAACGGTGTTGATCGCAGTCATGTATGGATAGTTCCATGGTGCGATCACGAGGATGACGCCGTGCGGTTCCTTCTCGATACGACGCTCGAAGTTGTCGCTCTCTTCGGCAATGATCGGTTTCAGGCTTTCTTCCGCGATCTTTGCCATGTACGAGGCGCGCTCGTTAAAGCCGCCGAACTCGCCACCGTAACGGACCGGGCGGCCCATCATTTTTGCAAGTTCCGGAACGATTTCGTCGTTCTGTTCACCAATCTTTGCGACGCCAGCCATTACCAGTTTGATACGCTCTGCAAGTGGACGCGCTGCCCACTCTTTCTGCGCGCTCTTGGCACTGGCAATGTCGGCTTCTGCTTCTTTCTGGCTTGCCACCGGACGTTCTGCAAATACAGAACCATCAACCGGCGAAATACATTTTAGTGTTTTTGTCATGGTCAACTCATCATTCACAGCGTGGGCTGATTTTATCAGGCCCGTTCAAACCCGCGCGCAACTTCCCAGTCGGTTACACGGCGGTCATATTCATCCTGCTCGATCTTGGCGGCATGTGCGTAGTGATCAATCACATCGCCCCCAAACGCAGCACGAAGCATCTCGGAAGACTTCATCTCGGTAGCAGCATCGCGCAAAGTTGTCGGAATTTCGCGAGCACCCTCACCTCCGTAAGCATCGCCTCTGAACTCTGGCTCCAGCTCAAGTTCGTTTTCGATGCCATCAATACCAGCAGCGAGCAGCGCGGCCATTGCCAGATATGGGTTCAGGTCTGCGCCGCCAACACGGCACTCAACACGAACAGCCTTGGTGCCATCGCCACATACGCGATAGCCAGCGGTACGGTTGTCCATGCTCCAGATTGCTTTGGTCGGCGCAAAGGTACCAGCCGCAAAGCGCTTGTAGGAGTTGATGTTTGGCGCAAGGAAATAAGTGATCGCACTTGCGTGCTTCAGCAAACCAGCGAGGTAATGGCGCATCATCTTGGACATGCCGTATTCGCCGGATGGATCGTAAAACAGAGACTCACCATCCTTGCCCCAAAGAGACTGGTGCACGTGGGAGGAACTGCCGGAAGCATCATAATGCCACTTGGCCATAAAGCTGATGCTCTGGCCGTTCTGCCATGCGATCTCTTTACAGCCGTTTTTGATGATGGAATGGCGGTCTGCCATGTTCAGCGCATCGGAATAACGGACGTTGATCTCTTCCTGACCCGCATCGGCTTCACCTTTGGAACACTCGACCGGAATGTCGGCGCCGTTAAGGCCGTTACGGATGGCACGCATCACGTTCTCTTCCTTGGTGGTCTGGAAGATGTGATAGTCCTCATTATAGGCGGAGACTGGCGAAATATTGCGGTAACCCTTGGCGTGGGCTTCTTCAAAACTCTCTTTGAACAGGAAGAACTCCAGCTCGGTTGCCATGTTAGCGGTCATACCCATGCCTTCAAGGCGGTCGACCTGGCTTTTCAAAATGGCGCGCGGAGAATGTGGAACTTCTTTATGGGTGTGGTGGTCCAGCACATCACACAATACCAGTGCAGTGCCTTCCAGCCATGGAACAACGCGCAAGGTGGCAAGGTCCGGCTTCATGACGTAGTCGCCATAGCCCGCTTCCCAGCTTGTGGCCTTGTAGCCATCCGGAGTGGCCATCTCCATATCTGTTGCAAGCAGATAGTTACAGCTGTGGGTCTCTTCCCAGGCGCTGTTCACGAAGAACTCACCCTGAAAGCGCTTGCCCATCAAGCGGCCCTGCATGTCCACTTGTGCGGCAATAACGGTGTCTATCTCACCGGTGTCGACCAGCTCGCGTAACTCGTCGAGGGTCAGTTTTCCGGTTCTACGTGTCTTTTTGGTTTCTTCTCGCAACATACCTGTTCCCCGAGGACCCTGTTAAAGCGGCGGATGCCTGTGCCTCTCCTGCATGGCATCACCGACACTGCTTCGTTACTGTGTGGTGTGGTCAGCCCAAAAACCGGGCTGACCAATCTTGGAAAAACAGCTTAGCCGTAGCGGTAAGGACGACCAGCTTTTGCCATTGCTGCGTTGTATTCCTTCAGGATTTTAACAACGCGGGCGTTACGCTCGGACTTGGCTGCAATCTCGTCCCAGAACTTGAGAGCTTCGTCTTCAACAGTTGCCCACTCTTCATCCGGAATGGAGGTCAGCTCCATCTTCTCGCCTTGTGTGCGCAGCTTGGCTTCGCCTGCCCAGTACCAGTGCTGGCGGTAGTAGTGAGAACTATCCATGCACAGGTTAAAGAGGGTCTTCAGGTGATCTGGCAGCTCATTCCAGCGCTCTTCGTTGGCAAAGTAAGAGCCAGCCCATGCACCGGAGATGTTGTTGGTGAGGAAGTAGTTGGTCACGTCAGCCCAACCTACAGTGTAATCCTCAGTGATACCGGACCACGCAATACCGTCCAGTTCGCCAGTCTGCATTGCAACTTCAATGTCTTCCCATGGCAGGGTGACCGGAACAACGCCGAAGCGTGTCAGGAATTTACCAGCGGTTGGGAAGGTGAAGACGCGCTTGCCTTTCAGGTCAGCAAGGCTGCGGATCGGGTCTTTTGTCGCAAAGTGACAAGGGTCCCATGCTCCAGCGGAAAGCCACTTAACGCCTTCAACTTCGTCATAAGCTTCTTCCCAGATTTCTTTCAGGCCCCAGTGGTTAAACAGGGCTGGAACATCAAGGCTGTAACGGGAAGCGAATGGGAAGTAGCCACCGAAAACAGATACATCTACTGGTGCTGCAATGGAGTCATCATCAGACTGTACAGCATCAATGGTGCCGCGCTGCATGGCACGGAAAAGTTCACCAGTTGGTACCAACTGGTCCGCGTAGTACAGCTCGATCTCCATCTCACCATTTGCCGCCTTGTTGAAGGCGTCAATGGATGGCTTGATCACATGTTGAGCAAGTGCTGCACCAGCATATGTCTGAAGGCGCCATTTGATAGGACGACCTGCAGCATGAACAGCCGGGGCTGCAAGGGTAGATGCACCAGCAGCGGCGACGGTTGTTAAACCAGCTTTCTTAAGAAAATCACGTCTATTCGTCATACTCAATTCCCCTTGGAATATGAATTTTTGGATCCCTCAGAACCGGTGGACTTTTTATAGCGAGGGGTGTGATTTTTATCTGTCTCCATCCGGAATTCGCTAATTACTTCAATGGGTACGTTTGTGGTGCCTTGTCATGTCACCTCGCGTAGTAAAGGTTGGGCAGCCAGAGCGCGATTTGCGGGAAGACCGTGACCAGAGCCAATCCAAACACCATGATTGCCACGAATGGAATGATGGATTTGTAGATGTCTGTCAGCGAGATCTCCGGCGGCGCCATGGCACGCATCAGGAACAGGTTGTAGCCAAAGGGCGGTGTCATGTAGGCGATCTGACAGGTGATGGTGTACAGCACGCCGTACCAGACCAGATCAAACCCAAGCACTTTGACCAATGGCACGTAAAGCGGAGCCACAATCACCAGCATCGCAGTGTCATCCAGGAACATGCCCATCACGATGTAGGAAAGCTGCATCAGCAGAAGGATTTCCCATGGGCCAAGACCGAGGTCACCCACGAAGAAGCCTTCAATCGCACGCACAGCGCCCAATCCGTCAAACACAGCGCCAAACGCAAGAGCTGCAAGAATGATCCACATGAACATACAGCTGATCTGCAGCGTCTTTTCAGTGGTGATGTGCAGCAAGCGGAAAGTGAGACGTCGTTTGAATGCAGCGGCCAGTGTGGCAGCTGTTGCACCAACGGCGGAACTTTCCACGAGACTGGTTACACCCATCAGGAACAGGCCTGTCATCGCAAAGAAGATGAACAGCGGGATCACACCAGCTTGTAACAAGCGGATCTTTTCGGACCACGTGATCTCTTTGCGCTCTTCTTCAGAAAGGGTTGGACCCAGTTCCGGCTGAAGGCGGCAACGCACCACGATGTAAAGAATGAACAGCCCTGCCAGCAGCAAACCCGGAATAGCACCTGCGAGCCAAAGCTTGCCGACAGGTTGGCGGGCAATCATGCCGTAAAGAACCAGAACGACACTTGGCGGTACGAGAATGCCCAGTGAGGAACCAGCCTGAATAACGCCGGTCACCATGACCTTGTCATAACCACGACGAAGCAACTCAGGCAGCGCGATGGTTGCGCCGATGGCCATACCGGCCACAGACAGACCGTTCATGGCTGAAATCATCACCATGAGGCCGACTGTGCCGATGGCCAATCCACCATGAAGGCCACCTGTCCAGACATGGAACATCTTATAAAGATCTTCGGCAATGCCTGATTCAGAGAGCATATAGCCCATGAAAATGAACAGTGGCAGCGTGAGGAGCGGGTACCACTTCATCAGCTTCATGCTGGCGGAGAAGGCGATTTCGGAGCCACCATCACCCCACAAAAGAAGGGCGGCGATAACAGCAACGGAACCAATTGCAGCAAAAACACGTTGCCCGGTCAGGAGCATCAGCATCATGCTGGAGAACATCAAAATTGCGATCAGTTCATAACTCATGGCGCCGGCCTCCCAAGGGCTGCGGCCAAGTCTTTAAAGAACGTCGCGATTGCCTGAAGCAGCATCAAGAATATTCCAAAACACATAATGGCTTTGATCGGCGCCATAGGTGGTGCCCAAGCCGAGTAGCTTTCCTCACCGTATTTGACTGCGTATTCCAATGAGGAAAGACCGCCGTAAAGGAGGAAGATGAGGTACAAAATCAGAAGCAGGATGGTCATGACATCCATGGTAGCTTTACGCCGTGGAGACCAGCTTCCGTAAAACAGGTCCATGCGCACGTGAGACTGTGTCTGCATGGAATAGGCGCCACCCAGAAGGTAGTAGGCTGCCATGGTGAACTGGGCTGTTTCCAGCGTCCAGAGCGGCGGTGCGAAAAAGGTCTTCGCGATGGAGGAATACAACAGCACCCCCAGCATCACGAAAATGAGGTACATGGCAAAACGGCCAACATATTTGTTGATCCAGTCCACATACCTGACGAAAACAACTATTCCCCTTGGCATTAATCTGCTGCCCTTGCTTTTGTTGTTGCTCCCTGCCCGCTCACAGTTGTTTCAGCGCTAAACTGTGGCAGGACTTGCAGAATTGCCTCTCCTAACAAGTCTGCAATTTTCTCCTGGTCTGCTCGCTTTGCGATTAAGTCGTTGCGCACTTCAATCATAACGTTTAGCAGGCCGCGGGATTGTGCCTGATCAACGAGGGTATGCGTAACCCCGTCTTCCGGCCCATATGGTTCGTTTCTTTGGATGTCGTAGAGATCTGACGGGCACAGTGCTTCCAGCAGAGCATCAGCAAAGCGGGTATCGCTGTCATGCAGTACACCCACCTCAACGGCTCTTTTCTTGCCGTTGTAAACAGGTGTGAACGAGTGGATCGTGACCATCACCGGGAGTTGACCCTCGGCGCGTTTGGCGTCGATCACCTGTTTTACTTCTGACTGGAAGGGACGATAAAATTTGTTGGCCCGGTCTTGCCGCTGTTCATCATTCAACGAAACATTGCCCGGCACCTCGTAGATCTCGCTTTTTTCCGGCATGGCACTCGGTGCTTCCGGTGGGCGGTTACAATCATAAACGAGGCGCGAAATTCGTTGAGCGACCAAAGGTGCGTTCAGCTTGGCGGAGAGAAGCTTGGCAATCGCCAAAGCTCCTGGATCCCAAGCCGCATGGCTGCTTGCAGCTTCTTCACTTAGACCGAGGCCATTTAGGTATGCAGGAATAAACTTGGATGCATGTTCGCAGACCAACACAACTGGAGCCGTTCCTCCTGTATTGATCGTTTCAACAGTGTCGTTGCCAACAAATTCTATCTGGTCAGTTTTGACTTCAGACAAGAACAGTCCCCCCGAATGCATCTTGTTTTTCCTTGTACTTTCAGTCTTTTTATTCGTAAAAGAGTTTCTGAAAGAAACGTTTCCGAGGAGACTAATCTGAAAGGAACGTTTCACAAAGCCTAAAAACTAGGCAAATATACATACATCAGGTAGGTGAGAGACGTGCGAGACCCAAATGAACAGACCGTTGCAGAAAAATTACGCGGACATTTTAATGGGTTAACTCGTGCAGAGCGTCAGCTGGCCGTCTCCTTGCTTGCAAATTATCCAGTCAGCGGATTAGGCAGCGTGTCAGAGCTTGCAAAGTCGGCAAATGTTTCTGGTCCAACGGTGGTCAGAATGGCGCAAAAGATTGGTTTTGCTGGATTCACCGAGTTGCAATCAGCCTTGAAGTTGGAAGTGGAAGAAACAATTTCCAACCCGATTTCCAAACAAGAGCGCTGGACCCGAAATGCACCCGATGCACATATTCTGAACAGGTTTGCTGACGCGGTCATCGACAATCTGAAACAAACCTTACAGCAACTCGATACGCAGGATTTCGATCAGGCTGTGGGTTTGTTGACGGAGCGCGAGCGGGCTGTCCACATTGTTGGTGGCCGCATTACACGCGCTTTATCGGACTATTTCTTTACGCATTTGCAGGTGATCCGTGACGATGTAATTGCCATCGCCTCCAACTCCAACACGTGGCCGCACTATCTTCTGAACATGAAACCGGGTGATGTTGTGGTGGTGTTCGATATCCGTCGATACGAACACGACATTCTGCGCTTTGTCGATCTGGCGCGCGAACGCGGGGCGGTTGTGATCGTCTTTACCGATCAGTGGACTTCACCAGCAGCTGTTAATGCGGAATATGTTTTCAACGCTCGCATTGAAGCACCATCGGCCTGGGACAGCAGCGTTGTCATCATGTTTATTCTGGAAGCCATGATTGAAGCCATGACCACCTCCACATGGAAGGTGACCAAGGAGCGGATGAACACGCTGGAGAACCTGTTCGACAAGACCAAGATGTTCAGCAAGTCCAGTTAGTTGGTCTGCTGTCCCGTTGCACGCGCTGGCAACAGAGCCGGTGCGAAGAATGTCAGGTATTTGAAGCTGACATAGAGAACGACGGCTGTTGCCACATAAAGTTCAATGTGCGCCAAGGCTCTGATCTGCGCGACAAGATTGGCATTGGCGCCCAGACTTTCCATCCATGTTACCGTTTTAAAGAGCGCTGTTGCGCCAATTACGAGCGGAAATGTGAAGGCGGAAAAGCCCGGAGAAAACGGCAAGCGGAACAAGCGCAGGAATGAGATATAAATCAGCGCCGTCATAGCAACTGCAATTCCGCCAAGCACGGCGACCATAATTGGAGATGGATTGCTCGTCAGAGTGAGATAACCAGCAAGCGAAAGACTGGCAGGTGCGGCGAGGATCGCGATGGTTGGTTTCGCTGCATCGGGCACTTCGGCGTGAAAAATCAAACGATACAGCATCATTGGTAACATCAGCGCATAGGCGACCAGACCAAACCAGAGCAAGGCGTTCGCAAAGCCTTCAAACACACCGCCGGGAAAAGCAACAGCTGCCACGATGATTCCAACTGGTGGCACAAACCAGCTTGGGACCATGTGCTGTAGACTGAAGCTTTTTGCACGATGATAAATGAACACAGATAAGAACGTGAGATGCAGGGCAATACCCAATAGCCAAAGCATCTGCCCGATTGTGAAATTGTATTGCGCGATTGCGTAGGATACGATCATCAGCGCCATTGCGGTTGTCGGGAGCACACTGCCAACAACTGGATGCCTCAGATCTTCAAAAACTGCGGTGTGCGCAAAAAAGATTTTTCCAAGCAGTAGCACGAGCAAAACGCTCGAAATCAATGCGCCCGTGAGTTGCAGCGCCCCACCAAAATTGCCAGCATTTTCCATCGACCAGCCGAGACTTGCTATCCCTAGCGCGAGACCACCGAGAGGGGCCGGAACGTGAGCCAGTTTGTTTCGAAGAGTATTCATAGGAAATGCCAATAACCTGAGGGTGAGAAGACAAAGTATGCAACTCAAGTTCCTAGCTGATTTGATATGTCCTGAAAATCTGAATATATTGAATAGGTGGTTCAGTAAAATTGAACCTCATACAATACTGTCCCACAGATTGGCCTTGAAAAGAAATGAATGTAACGTTTCGTCAGCTCAAAGTGTTTGTTTCGATTACGCAGGAAGGCTCGATCACAGCTGCGGCAGAAAAACTGTTTCTCACCAAATCAGCCGTTTCCATGGCTCTTGCTGAGCTGGAACGTCAACTGGGGTGGAAGATGTTTGATCGTGCCAACAAGCAACTCATCTTAAACGAGCAAGGCCGCCGTTTACTCCCTCTGGCGGATGAACTGCTGGATAGATCTGAAGCGATCACGCAGCTTTTTGAAGGCGATGATGCAACCAACGGTAATTTGCGGATTGGGTCCAGTTACACAATTGGCAACCATCTCTTGCCGACCTTGCTTGGAGATTTTCGCGAAAACACGGGGTATCTGCATCAGTCCATGAGTCTCTCCAATTCCACCAAAACCTGCAGAATGCTGCTGGATTTTGAGTTGGATCTTGGGTTCATTGAGGCAAAGGTCAGTGACAAACGTCTCAAGGTTGAGCCGTGGATGACGGACGAAATGGTAGTCGTCTGCGCGCCATCTCAGTGTCCCGCTTCCGATAAGCCGCTTGAGTTAGATGCGCTCGAAGGCAAGAGCTGGGTTTTGCGGGAACCGGGATCTGGCACACGAGAATATTTTCTGACTGAAGTTGCAGCGAACCTGGAAGAGTGGACAGAAGCGTTCGAGCTCAACAGCACCACGGCTATCGTCAACTCAGTCATCGCAGGGCTCGGTCTGACTGTGCTTTCTCGCCGCTCTGTCAATGCTGCCGTTCAAGAGGGTCGCCTATCGATCGTTCCCTTGAAGCACAAGATGATCCGACAATTCTCGCTGGTCTATAACACGGAGAAATACCAGAGCCCCGTCTTCAAATCCTTTCGGGAGTTCGCCCACAGCTGGACTTTGGGTCGGGAGTAACGGGCAGCTTGCGCAATATTAATTTTATGGAATTGCAAATAATCAGCGTTTGAATGTATTTCGAATATCGTACTCACTCCTGTGGTTTAATGGCCGTTCTTTCTAATAAAGCAATTATTTTACAACAATATATCCAAAGCGTGCTTAGTTGAGCTTATAGTTGAAACTGACTTAGTCTGAGCATGAAATAAGCGATTTATAGGAAAATGCATATATCTGGCTTGATTGCTGTTTAGATTCTTTCTAGCATTCCCCATGGTTAGGGGAGGCGCCAGTGTGTATTCAGATACCTTCAACTCAATCCTGCCGATATGAGCTGGATGAATGGAACACACGGCTGACTGAAATCTGTGGTCACTTTGTTACAAACACAGAAGACGGAAGTGTCATGGGAAATGCCTCCATACTCCAGCTTGGCGATGTTGATTGCGCCCGCGTCACTCACAATGCAAGAGAGATCACCCGTGGACCTGCTGATATCAGCAAGGATGGCGAGGCCTATTATTTTCTGATTCTGCAGCTTCGGGGAGAAGCTGAGCTGGAACAGAACGGACAAACCGCGCTGCTTTCCAAGCCCGGAGACATGACGTTGATCGATTCCGTCAAATCCTCCACTTTCCGGGCAAACCGTACTTTAGGGTCTGACCAGATATCCATTCATATCCCGCGCCATTTGCTGCATCGGTATTTCAATTCTGCTTATGCCTGTGGTCGCAAGGTCTCCGCGTTTTCCGGGGCTGGCCAGCTGATCAACGCCCACCTAAATCTGCTGCTTGAAGCGCAGCCGGGAAGTCAGAAACAACATTTGCTCTCAGGCGCTTTCAATGATGTGGTGAGTGCGACCTTTCTTGAAGAAGACACCAGTGCTTTGCAGGAAGGATATGACAAGCTGCAGTTCCTGTTGTCTCTTATTCACGACAATGCGTTGGAAGAGAGCTTCAATATCGATGAGCTTTCAAAGCTTTCCAGCATGTCGCGCAGTAGCATTTATCGTCTTTTCAGAGAACACGGATTGAGCTGTAACGAGCAGATCGCCAAGGTGCGTGTCGGGCGGTTCAAACGCGAGTTATCGCGCCGTCTGCACTCCCGGCAGGCCTTCAGAATCTCTCAGCTGGCGTTTGAGTTTGGCTTTCGTGACCTGTCGACCTTCAACCGAGCATTTCGGGCACAGGTGGGCATGTCTCCACGGACCTTTGCAGAGCAGATCCGGCAGAACGAGCCAGCTGTGAACCGATATGCCTAGTAAATTGCACAGGATGCGCAGACACAGCGATCCGGGCTCGCCTAAGCTTTGATTGGACGGATTTAGGGGGAGAAGACACAGGTGGGTTCATCTCCCCTTCCGATGGGAGGGAACCAATGACTTTAAAGATGCTGGGGGGGCTTGTGGCCGCCTCAATGCTCACGTCTGCCGCGTATGCTGCAGACCCTCATCCACTCGATGGCCTGACGGGAGACGAACTTAATGCGGTTCGTGCAACCCTGATTGTAGCCAATGCTGCCAGTGATAAAACCCTTTATCCGCTGATTGAGCTGTTGGAACCGCACAAGAAAGCGGTCATGAGCAATGCGACAGATGGGAGCCTTGATCGCAGAGCGACTGTTCATTTTCAGGAAGATGGCAAATTTCACCAAGCGGTGGTGAATATCACCAAAGGTACTATCGAAAGCAGATCAGACCTTGAAGGCCAGCCCATGATCATGCTGGCGGACTTTTTGTCGGCTATGGAGATCGCGCTGGGAGATGAGCGCATGGTTGCCGGGCTCGCCAAGCGCGGCCTGACGCCAGATGACGTTTATTGCCTTCCACTGACTGCCGGTAACTTTTTTACTGACGCAGAAAAAGGCAAACGCCTGATGAAGGTGCCTTGTTATGTGAACCCGACAAGCTCCAACTTCTATGCCAAACCGGTTGAGGGGCTGGTGGCTGTGGTGGAGCTTTCTGAGCGTAAAGTTTTGGAAGTTATCGATGAAGGCGCCGTCCCTCTTCCAGAAGATGATTGGGGCTACAACGAGGATGAAGTCGCCAAACGTACAGCATTGAGAGCCAAAACCAATCCGGCACGCCTGCGTCAGGAGGGTGGTCCAAACTTTACCATTGATGGCAGTGAGATCACCTGGGACATCTGGAAGATGCGGTATCGCGTCGACAAACGTCCCGGTCTTGTTCTGTCGCAGGTCAAAGCCAATGATGGTGCGAACTGGCGTTCAGTGCTCTATCAAGCCTCTTTGTCCGAAGTGTTCGTGCCGTATATGGACCCCTCCGCTGGCTGGTATTGGCGGACCTATATGGACAGTGGCGAATACGGGTTTGGCCTCTTCTTGACACCATTGCGCAAGAATGTGGACTGTCCGGATTACGCAACTTTCCTTCCGGCATTAATCCATGATGATATGGGCCAGCCACTGGAGATCCCTGATGCGATTTGCATCTTCGAGCGAGATATCGGAAACCCTGCATGGCGCCACTTTGAAGTCTTTGCCCAGTCAGAAACGGAATTTGTGCCTGCTGAAGGGCGGCCAGAAACAGAACTGGTCATTCGGACCGCCTCTGAGGTTGGCAACTACGACTACCTTATCGACTATCGCTTCAAGCAGGATGGCACGATTTATCTGAAGGTTGGCGCATCTGGTCTGGATGCCGTGAAGGGCGTTGCGTCCAAGTCCTTACAGGATCCAACCGCTGCCGAAGACACGAAATATGGCTCGCTCATTGCGCCCTATCTGGTTGCTCCATTCCACGACCACTACTTCAACTTCCGCCTGGACTTTGACGTAGATGGGCCGGACAACACCATGATGGTGCAGGAAATCGTTGGTGGTGAACCTCCGGTCAATGTGCCACGCCGCTCACTCTGGACGGTTAAGAACACACCGGTCAAAAGTGAGATGGAAGGCCGCTTCCGCCTAAGCTCCATGAAGCCGAAAGCCTTTATGGTGATGAACGGAAATGTGGACGGCTACCTTGGCCACAAACCAGCATACATGCTCCACCACGGTAGCGTGTCCTATGCCCCATTTGACTTTGAAAACGATGCTCCGTTCGTGCGTAACCGCTACATCGAGTACAGTGTCTGGAACACTGCTTACGATCCAAATGAGCGTTATGCAGCTGGCGCGCTTGCCATGGGGTCTGATGGGTCTGATGGTCTGGCAGAATGGGTCAAGCAGGACCGCGAACTCATGAACAAAGATGTGGTCACGTGGTTCACTGCTGGCTTCCACCATGTTCCACGTTTGGAAGATTGGCCGGTCATGTCAACAGAATGGAAGACCATCCATATTCAGCCGATGAACTTCTTCCCTCGCAACCCGGCTCTCACAATCCGGTTGCCTGACGAGTCCAGCTGAGGCTGAGCCCTTGGTTGGAGTATCCTCTATGATTGCTTTCAAACGGATGATGCTCTAACCGAGGCTTTTGTAAGTATACCCCTCACCGGGCACGGGTTTCACGCGCCCGGCCTTGGGGGGTAAATCTATTGTCACTCCGAGTTTTTCCATGAAGGCCTGCATCCACGTCCAAAGGCCATGCCACTCCACGCCGTAAACGATGTTTCCATCAACCACGACGCCTTCATATCCCAGCTTCTCGTAGGTGTTGCCCGCCATCTGAACCTCTGTCTGGCACACAAAGTTTCCCGTCATGGTCTTGCCCTTCAATAGGCCCGTGGCAAGCAGGATCTGCACCCCTCGGCAAATGGAGGCAATCGGTTTGTTTTCCTTGATGAAATGAGATGTTACATCACGGACAATCGGATACGTGCGTAAGTATTCGCACGAGCGACCTCCGGGAAGTACAAGGGCGATGTAATCGGCAGGATTCAGATGCTCAAGAGACACGTTGATGTTGATCCGATGCCCTTCCCATTCAGTGACTGTTTGATAGTCCTTATTGATATCGTGAATGGACGAGGCAACCGTTTCGCCCTCCCGTTTTTTAGGACAGGCAACATGAACTTCATAACCGATGGCTTTCAGCAGCATGAACGGAACAATGACTTCATAGTCCTCGCCAAAGTCACCGGTAATCAGCAGAATCTTGAGCTTCATAAGGACATCCCTCCAAAATAATTGGTGTGAAAGATGCCATGGTGCGCTGAGCAAACTGTTGGGCGATCAACTCAGTTTTGATCCGTGATTAAGTCAGATTGTGCCGAGTTGCTCGTTGATTGGTGGATGGAAGACAAACTGAATACTGAGGCCTTTACCAGAAGCAGGAGAGGATAAAACGAGTTCGGCTTGGTGCAGATCGGCAATGGCTTTCACCAAAGCAAGCCCTAACCCGGCGCCTGGTGTACTCCTGCTCTGCTCCATTCGATACATAGGCTCGACAACGCGTGGATAGTACGCCTCGGGTATACCCGGCCCATTGTCCCGCAGACCAATCGTGTTTCCTGAAACAAACAGCGTAACTTTGGCCTCTATGGGTGTGTGGCGTAAGGCATTTTCAATGAGATTAGCAAGTGCCTGAACAAGAAGCACCTGATCGCCGGATATGCTTCCAGCTTCTTCAATTTCGACGGAAAATGAACGGCCAGTTTCTTCAACCACAGCTTGATAGATTTCGGCAACATTATGGATCAGGTCAGCCAGTTGGATGTGTTGGAACTGTTTTTTTCTTTCGCCAGACTGAACACGCGAAATTCGCAGCAGGGCGTCAAATACCTCAAGCAGATCATCTGTTTTCTTAAGTGCTCCGGCAACGCTTTCTGCATCGCTGACACCTTTTTGGTTTTGCTCCTGTGTCTGTTCCAGTTGCGCTCTGAGACGAGTGAGAGGTGTCTTCAAATCGTGTGCGATATTGACTGACAAGTCGCGAACTTGCTGAAGTGTGGTTGAAAGTCGCTGTGTGGTTTCATCCAGTTTGACGGAAAGAATATCCAGATCGTCTCTGCAGCTTGGAGGTGCAATGCGGGTCGTCAAATCGCCTGCTGCGATCTGATCCAAAGCACGCGTTATTTTGGAGAGCCTCCGCTGCGAGCGCCAGCCAAACCAGAGACCACCGCTCAGCGTAATGAACATCATGACACCACCACTGAACAGGAATGCATAGGGCAATGTATTCAGAAGCTGGTTACGGGCGCGAAGACTGGAACCGATAGCTAACCTGCCTCCCGGGATAGTGCCAATATATACACGCCAACTGGTCTCAGTTTCTGCGTGCTCTTCGGTTTCTTCCTCGTCCTCCTCGTGAAAGTAATAGGGAGCGAGGTTTATAAAGCCTGTCTTTCCGTAAACGTCTGGGATTGGGTACCCATATATTCTGCCAGAGTCTGACTTGAAGCTGACAAACTCATCAAGGCTGAAGTGCTCACTCTCAGATTGATAGGATCCTGCAATGGATTGGTAGGAAACACCTTTAGCGAGATCAGCTTTGATCTGATTGAACTTTGTAAGAAGGTCGTTGTCGATGGTTTGGTTGAGGTTGGCGCGAATAGAAACATCTGCCAGAAAGCCTGTTGCAACCAAGACTCCCAAAAATACCAGTGTGAGCGCAAATGTCTGACGCAGCGCGGACATCTGCCAGAGATGTTTCAAAGAGCTAGTCATCAAGAATATACCCTGCTCCGCGGATTGTTCGAATAAGCTCAATATCAAACGGCTTTTCGATTTTGGCGCGCAGCCGACTGATGTGAGTCTCCACAACACTGCTGGTCGGGTCGAAGTTCATGTCCCAGACCTTCTCCAGCAACATGTTCTTGGTCAGAACACGGCCTTTATTGCGAATGAAGGTTTCAAACAGACGAAATTCTTTGGCATTGAGCGGAACAGGTTGACCAGCCCGCGTACATTGTTGTTTGAGCAAGTTAAGCTGAAATTTTTCGACCTCCAGACAACTAATCGTTTCAGATGAGTTGGTGCTTGGCCGCCGACCGAGGGCAGACACGCGGGCCAACAACTCGGAAAAAGCAAAGGGCTTGGGCAGATAATCATCTCCGCCAGCATCCAGCCCTTCAACGCGATCTTCGACCGAACCTAGCGCTGTCAGAAACAGGACGGGAACTGCATTTTTGGTTGAGCGCAATGCTTTCAGAACCGAGAGGCCATCAAGGCCTGGTGTCATTCGATCCAGAACAATGACGTCGTAGTCCCGTGTTGTTGCATTCAGGAATGCATCGTGCCCGTCTTTGACCCAATCGATGACATGGCCGGCTTTGGAAAGACCATCCTCAACCCATGTTCCGATTTCAACGTCGTCTTCAAGCAAAAGAATGCGCATAAGATACTCTGGCTATAGCTCTGAGATGTGTTTGCACCAACGGTTTGGTTCGGTCAAGCAAGCGCACCAACGCTCAGGAACGTTGATGCGCCCTTCCTCAGGTAATGTTGGGGACTACCCGCGGGAAGTCTCAGCTGTGAGAGCGGCTGGAGCGTTCGTGTTCATGTTCGCGCTGCACTTTATCATCGTGATCGTCACAGTCATTGTGATCGCGATCATCGTCGTAGCCTTTGTCTCCGTCGTGTACATCATGTTCTTCACGATCGTCATGACGGTCTTTGTCATGGTTGTTGTCGTGTTCTGAGCTCTCATCGTAATCTTTGCAGGCCTCTGCTTTTTCGGTTTGGTGTTCTTCCCGAACAGAGCCTGCATCGGCAACAATAAATGGTGTTTTGATCTGGAGGCCTTCTTCCAGATTAGAGGAACCAGCGGCAGCAACAAAACCGGTTGAAGCAACGGTCAAAAGAACGGAACTCATCAAAATACTAATTGTCTTCATAATGTATCTCCTTGGGGGCGTTATTGCCGGGACATCCAAGGAGTACTCATTCAGTTTTTCAGCTGCCGGACATGAACTTTACAAGTTTGTAAACTTACGCGAATTCGTCAAACTCAAATCAATAGAAGCTTTGAGCTTAGTGAACGGGAGAAAAGCGTATCAACCTTGCTCAACATCGTGCGGCCTCAACTCCGTGATTGCATGCTAGCTTTTCCGCTGAGTTCCTGAAGGAAGCTGACTTTCAGCTCTAAAAGAGTTCGCAAACCAGCGTGTGGAGAGCGTTTATGGACGACCCCCAGCAACGGAGAGAGGATGCTGCTCCTGCTCTACAGGATGATCGTTTGATCATTCTCAATGGGGCGTTGTGTTGTTTCGCACGCAACGGTTATTTCAACACCACTTTCAAAGAAATTGCCAAGGAAACCGGGCTTTCACAGCAAACTATCGGATCCATTTTCGCCAGTAAGGATGAGATTCTGGCGGAATATCTGCAAATGTGTGACGACGAGATCGTTCAGCAAATTAAAGAAGAAACTGCATCAGATACAGATGTTCTGGAACGGATTCAGTCCATTTGTGTCACCACCCTCATCTATCTTGGTACACATTCTGAGCTGACCGCGATTTGGGTGGAGTTTTACAAGCACCATGTGGCGCGTGTGGTTTTAAAGAAGTTCTTTGGTCTGCTTCGCACGCGTATTAGTGAGCAGATTATTGAGGGAATGGAAAATGGCGTTATCCGGCAGGCAAATGCAACGCATATCGTGGAGGCCATTGTCGAGTTGTTTGAAGGGACTCTGATCCTCAGCCGTTTGGAAGGCACGAACAATGAAGTAGAACGACGCTTCCTTGCTTCCTGGGAGGTGATGGTGGAAGGGCTCGTACAGAAATAGCAGGGCTTGGTAAGAGCCCGTGATTACCACAGGCTCTCTGTGTTTTACTGAGCTGCAACCACAGTAAACTCAACCAGAATGTCTGGACGAGCCATGCGTGCTTCAACGCAGGCACGTGCTGGCTTTTCACCCTCTGCAACCCAGGCATCCCACACGGCGTTCATCGCAGCGAAGTCTTTCATATCGCGCACATAAATGGTGGTGGACAGGATCTTGTTGCGATCGCTGCCAGCTTGTTCCAGCAGGGCATCAACTTTGGCCAGACAGCGTTTTGTCTGTTCGGTGATGTCCCAGCTTGGATCATCAGCAGCCGTCTGTCCGCACAGATAAATTGTGCCGTTGTGCTTCACGATCTTACTCATGCGGTGGTTGGAATCCACACGTTCAATTGTCATGGTTTACTTTCCTGTTGTCTTGGAAATCTTGGGAGCTAAAGAACCTTGCGTTCAAAGCGGTCGATGCGGAACGGGTTCAGGTCAAAACTGGTTTTTCCTGTGGTGATCAACTGCGCGAGTACATCACCAACGACTGGTCCGAGCTGGAACCCATGGGCCGAAAAGCCGAAGGCATGGTAGGCATTGCGCGCATTCACCACTGCCCCAATCACAGGCAGGTTGTCGGGCATGTAAGCTTCCAGTCCAGCCCACATCCGGTTGATGACGGCTGTCTTCATGATTGGGAAAAAGGTTTTGGTTGTCTCAGCTGCAAGGGCCAGCTTCTTGTAATCCAGTGTCGTGCGATTGTTGTCGCGATCCGCAAAACCTTTGGCGCCACCACCGATGAGCACAGTGCCATTTTCGAACTGCTTGAACGACAGCTGACGAGAGATGGCGCCTACGACCGGACCAGCAAAATGCGGCATTCGGGCGGTGATCATCAACATAGGCGCGCTGTAAGAGAGCGGGGTGTTGTCGCCCATCATCATGGCAGTTTTGTCCGCCCATGCTCCAGAGCAGTTGATCACAGTGCCTGTGTCATAGCTGGCTTTGTCGGTTCGCACCTGCCAGGCATCGCCAATTTGGCGTAGGTTTGCGAGCGTCTCACCTTCATGAAACGTTGCGCTAAATCGCTCAGCTGCACGGCGAAAAGCACTGGTTGTCTTGTAAGGGATAGCATAGCCGTCTTGTTCTGACACAACGCCGCCCACACAGTTATGCGCCACATGAGGCAACCGCTCGCGCAGTTCCTGCTGGTCGATCTGTATTTCGTGATCGTAACCCAATCCGGCGAGCTTAGTGGTCCGTGTCCTGATCGTGCTCATGTCTGTGTCATCAATGGCAATGTTGATCAGGCTACGCCTGCGAAAACCAGTATCGCCCTCAAGTTCATCATCCAGTGTTTGCCAGCGGGACATGGCTTCTTTGGAGAGCGGCACCTCAGCAAAATCTCGGCCTAACAACCGCACACCACCTGCGTTGACACCGGAGGCATGACGGCCAACATAGTCCTTTTCCAGCACCAGCGTCTTCATACCAGCCTTGGACAGATAGTAAGCCGTTGCGCTGCCGTGAATGCCGCCGCCAATGATGATTGCATCAAAATTCATGCGGACACCTCAGCCGGGTTTTGTGCTGGTTTGACGTTTTGGAACTGACTTAACTCATCAACACTGAGTAACCTTTGCGGAGAGCGCAGGCGATAATAGCCGATGTCAGAAACAGGCTTGTTCTGCCAGTCAGCAAGCAACTCACTGACGGTATGCCCGCATTGGCGGCCCTGACACGGGCCCATTCCACAGCGGGTCAATGCTTTAAGCGCGTTCGGGTCTTTCGCTCCTTGCTCAAATCCAGCACGCAGCTGACCCATTGTTTGCTCTTCACAGCGGCATACCAGCGTGCTGGACGCAGCAGGGATGCGATGCTCTGGTGTTGGTGCATAATACGCATCAAGAAAACTGCGGAAGGCTTTGAAGGACTTCATGGCTCTCAGATGATCAGAACTTTGTTGCTGCAGACTTGCCTCGCTGAGTTTGCCAAGTTTGCTCATGGCCTTAAGTGCTGCAAGGCGTCCGGCATGTCGCGCAGCTTCCGCCCCCTGAATACCAGCTGCATCACCGACCACTGCAATGTGTGGGATCGAGCTTTGGCCCCAGTCGTCCAGTGTCGGTGTCCAGCACAGTTGTTGCTCTGCCCAATGATGTTCCATACCAAGTGCGCGGGTCATGTTGAGGTTGGGTATGACGCCCTGATGCAGGAAGATATGATCTGCGTTGACGGAGTGGGTTCGTCCATCCTGTTCAAACTGAAGGCCAACGGCCTTGCTTTCTCCAAGCACGCTCAGGTTTGAGGCATGGCGGAAGACGGGAACACCAGCACGGCGAATTTCATTGAGGAGCATCAGACCTTTGATGAGGTAGGCTGGTTTGCGGAGCGCACCACCAATGTACTGCATCGCGCGGCCAACACCACCTGCTGGCGTTGTGTCCACTACAGCGTTGACGGTTACACCAAGCCGCAGATACTGAGCCACGATCAGGTAAAGCAAAGGTCCGGAGCCAGCAAAGATAGCACCATCTTTGACCATGCCGTCAGACTTGAGCATCACTTGTGCGCTGCCTGCTGTCATCACTCCTGGCAAATGCCAGCCTTCAATAGGGAACGGGCGTTCCATCGCGCCCGGACTGATGATGAGTTCACGTGCAACAAGACGGCGGGTCTGATTGTCTTGGGAGTACAGGACCTCGCCGTTTTCTCCGATATGCCAGACATCCGCATTTTGGTGGCGGTCAATGTCTGCCTCCATAAAGGCTTCAACCAACTCCGCGCCCTCGGTGTATTCACTCCCGAGAACGGACGGGTCCAACAAGGGGCTTTGCGTCACGTCCCGGTAGATCTGCCCGCCGGGAGTTGCCTTGCGATCAAGCACCGCGACCGAGGCTCCCTGCTGTGCTGCCTCTAGTGCGGCGGACATGCCGGCCGGGCCTGCCCCGATGATTGCGATATCAAAAATGTCACTCATGATCAGCACTCTCTTTTTGATGAAGTGCAGCAATGGATTGTTCGGTCAGGTCTTGGCTACAGACGTGCATGCCCTCTTCTACCGTCGTCAGGCAGGCCTGCTGGTTAGGCACGCCATTGACCTCAACGAGACACTCAAAGCACACGCCCATGGCGCAATAAGCGGAGCGTGGTTGGCCCGAGACTGAAGCAAGGCGGGTTTGTGTTTCACCGTGCAACGCCATGGCTGCCCAAAGGCTGGAGCCTTCAGCAACCTGAACCATCTGCCCGTTGATGTTGATGGAGACGCTTTGGGTCTCGGGTTTGCGCAGTGAGCGGAACATTGGACCTGACCTTTAGTGGCAAGCTTTAAAAACAAGTGGGTTTCCCAATGAAACCGGGAGGATCAGGCAGCTCAGGTGAAACCGGGATTGGGATCCGGTTAGGGAACAAAGTTGCCTGATCCTTTGGAGACCTATCGGTCTGGACTGTTAGTTCTTGATTTTTTCAAGAATGGACTGACCCCAGTCAGCACCAACATCGTTCAGGATCTGTGGCCATACGTCTGCGCGAACTTTCTTGGCCGCTGCTGCCAGCTCATCATCCGAGAGATTGACGATGGTTGCTCCGTAGTCTGCCAGTTTCTGCTCAAACGCACCCTGATCGGATTCCGCTTTAGCCCAACGCTTGGCTTCAAACTCTTTTGCTGCTTCTACGAGTGCTTTGCGGGAGCTTTCGTCAAGACCTTCAAAACGTTCGGAGTTGATGATCAGGTACCAGACTTCGAAGTGCGTGTTCACCGGGATGTAGGTTTTCGCAACATCGCGGAAAGAGGCGTAATAACCTTCAGCACCGGAGCCCACGACACCATCAACAACACCGGTCTGAACAGCGGTGAAGGCTTCTGAGAATGGGATTGGGGAGCTGATGTAACCCAGAGCATCTGCTGTCAGCTGGAAGCTCTTGATGCCAGGTACACGAACTTTGATGCCTTTGTCAGCGTTTGGATCACCTGGAGCCACCGCATCACGATTCAGCGCGATACCGCCGAAGTACACCGGATAAGCTGCCAGCATGGTGATGTCCTGCTTGGCGTAAAGCTCTTTCATCGCGTCATGTATTGCGCCTCCCGGACCGTAAATCTTTTGCGCCTGCTCCCAGTTTTCTGCCACATATGGGAAGGCACTGATCTGCATTTTACGCTCAACAGCGGTTGCTGCTGGCTGTACGGCCATGTCGATCGCACCAACGGAAATACGCTCTTGCACAGTGGTGTAGTCACCCAGTGCGCTTGCTGCGAAGATCTTCATCTTCAGGTCGCCATTGGTTGCTTTCTTCAACTCTTCAGCAAGGTCTTTCACTTCCAGATCAACAGTTGCGCCTTGCGGACGGATGTGGCTGATCTTCAGCGTTTTGGCGTGTGCGACGGATGCTGCACTTACACCACCAATGATGGTTGCCAGCGCAAGGGTCGTTTTCAATGCCTTCAAAATCATAGATCACCTCTGTGTTTTGTTTTCAATCGCAACTGAGGTTGCTGTTATCGGAGCTGCTCCCACAGCTCGCTTTGGGCTCTTGTCTGGTGATGGGGTCAGTAACCAAAGAGCCGGGGAATGAAGAGAGACAGGTCTGCCCAGAAGGAGGTCAGGAACACCACTGGCAGATAGCCAAACAGGATCAGGATCATGGCCGGGCGGATCACCTGTGTGACTGGCACCTTGCCGATGCGTGCGCCCAGATAGAGGATCGAAGCGTATGGAGGGGTTACGCCGCCCATAGCTGTGTTAACGCCCATGATCGCTGCAAACTGGATCGGGCTGATGCCGATGGCTTCCATGAGCGGCAGCAGCAGCGGGGCAATCAGGATGATCGCAGTCACGTCATTCACCACCATGCCCACAAGGAACAGCAGGATGTTGATGAGGATCAGCAGCAGTACCTTGTTCTCCGTAATGGAGAAGATCGCTTCAACCAGCTCCTGCGGCACACTTTCCAGCACGAACATCTGGGAGAGAATCATGGAGAACAAGATCATCAGCATGATCGCGCCAACGGAGGTTGCTGCCTCTTTACCCGCACCGAGGAATGTTTTGGCATCCAACCCGCGGTAGATAAGGAAACCGACAGGGATCGCGTAAATCACTGCAACAGCCGCAGCTTCTGTCGGGGTCATGATGCCACCGTAGATGCCGCCGAGGATGATAACGGGCATGAGAAGCGCTGGAGTTGCCTTGAACCCGCGGTGGCTGGCTTCCTGCACAAATGCTTTGCCGCGTGGGCGGTCTTCCAACTTCAGGTCAAACTTGCGGGCCAGGCGCAGGTTTACAACGGAGAAGCTGGACATGATCAGCAGGCCCGGGCCAAGCGTTGCGAGGAAGCAGGCGAGGATAGACGTGTCAGTTACCCAGCCGTAGACGATCATGGTCACGCTTGGTGGGATCAGCAGGCCAAGCAAGGATGCGTTGGCGATGAGCGCAGTTGCATAGGCACGCGGGTAGCCCTGCTTTTCCATCTCAGGAATGAGGAGTGGACCAATAGCGGCAACGCCAGTCAGGCCAGAGCCGGAAATCGCACCGATCAACGCACAGCTGACGGTGGCCACAACGCCCAGACCGCCACGCAAATGGCCGATGAAGATGTTGACGAAGTTGAGCAAACTGGCGGCGATGCCACTGACGCTCATAATTGTGCCCGCCAGAACAAACAGCGGAATAGCAAGCAGCACCGGGTTGCCGAGCTGCTGGAAGCCCCAAAGCATGTTGCCCTTCATGATGACGTCACCAGCGAAGTACATGGTCATCAGGCCCGCGCCAAAGCAGTAAGGCAGCGGTACGCCAAGAGTGAGCAGAATTACGAGAACTGCAACGGAAAGAAGTGCGATCTCAACCATATCAGGCCAGCTCCTCTTTTGGGGATTCTGTGGTGGTTGGGAGCGGCTCAGGGAACGTCCCTGTCAAAACCTGATGGATGTGTCGGCCCAGCTGAATTGCGGTGAACACCATCATCAGGACAAGGCCAGTGATCAGCGCGATGTCCACGTAAAAGGTCGGGATGTAGAGGGTCGGGCTCTCGCGCCATACACGCATCGAATACTTGGTAAAGTCCCATGCCCAGTAGGTGAGCCAGCAGCCAATTGCGAGGCTCAGCGCTTCACCAACGAGGGCGAGCACGGCCACTTGCTTCGGCGTTTTCAGGAAGATTTCCAGAACATTGGCACGGATATGACTGTTCTCGCGGGAGGCATTAACTGCGCCCACCATGTAGAGCCACATTGTTGGATAGAGCAGACTTTCTTCCAGCCCCAAAACTGGAATCTCAAGCAGGTATCGCGTGATCACCTGTACAAATTGGCCCAGTGCAACAAGGCAAATCAGCCCCGTCAGCAGCAGGCTCATTAAGCGATCCATCAGCAATCCTCCCTAAGTAGATGTCCGCAGCGCTGTTCGGGGAAGATTTCGATTTTGACCTATAAAATCAAAGTGATTTAATCTATTAAGGTATAGGAAAAAGTTATGAGGTTGGTAATTGCCTCACAATAACAGGTGGTTACATGAACCTAAGTTTTCGACAGTTGCAGGCATTTCGTGAAGTAATGCGAACAGGCTCTATCTCCGAAGCAGCACGTACCTTGGGCCGAACGCAACCTGCGGTAAGTTCTCTCATTGCGAACCTTGAGCAGGAGCTCGGGATCGAACTGTTTGAACGTCAGCGCGGTAAACTGATCCGCAAACCGGAAGCGCAGTTCTTCTTGGGGGAAGCGGAAGCTATTCTGGACCGTCTGGCCCGTTCCACCCGCACCATGCGCGAGATCGGCTCTTTGCAACAAGGACGGCTCAATGTGGCGTTCATGCCTGCGTCTTCTCAGGTGCTCATTCCGCAACTGATCTCAGAGTTTGTGCATGACAAGCCGGAGGTGAAGGTTTCGCTGATGATGCGCGGGTCTAACGTGATTGAAGAGTGGGTCGCCTCTCAGCAATATGATGTGGGACTGGCAGAAACTCCCGCTCCCAACAGTGCGCTGATCACGCATGATTTCCTGCTCAATTGCATTTGTGCTTTGCGCAGCGATGATCCATTGGCACGCAAGGAGATTATTGAAGCGAAAGACCTTTCGGGCAAGCCATTGGCGACACTGCCAGAGATGCATCCAAATTGCGTTTCCACGCGGATGGCATTTGATGAGCAGAAAGCGGTGTTCAATCAACGCTTCGAGTTACGCAACTTCCTCCCTGCACTGAAGCTGGTGGAAGATGGCTTGTGCTATTGCATTTGTGACCCAATGACAGCGGATGGGTATCTGAACACTGCACGGGAACACAGCTCTCTCGTTTTCCGCCCGTTTGCACCCAAGGTGGTGCTGGCAATCTCAATCTTGCTGCCATCACAGCGGCCAGCGTCTGTCCTGGCAGATGCGTTCAGCGAAAAGCTACTGAGTGCGGTCACTGAGATTGAAAGGAAGCAATGGGGTGATTTTTATGGGGGGGCACAATAGTTGTGAGAGGTAGTGCGTATTCCCGATATTAGGGCCAGATAAGTTTCGGGAATACGCAGTAACGGGAGAGTTTGCTCACCCGCTATTCGATATTATCAGTTCGCTTGTACTGCGCTTTGCAGCTTATGGATTTGCTCTTGCAGTTCAGCGATCTTCTGTTCTTTTTCTTCCAGAGCGGATTTGATCCAATCTGCGTCGATGCGCACTGGAATGTGCTGCGGGCAGTTGGCATCCCATGCATCAACACTGAAGATAATTGCCTGCTCTGGTGCTGCACGATAGGGTTGATCGTAGTCCATCAGCTGTTCAATCAAGCCTGGGTCATCCTCGATGACCTTAGCTGTGCCCCAGATCTTGATCCGCGTCTTTTGCACGTAATCGATTAGAAATATGAAGGCTTTGGAATTATCCTCCAGATTTCCCTGACTGATGTACTGACGGTTGCCGCGAAAATCCGCAAACCCGAGGTGGCGATTGTCCAACACCTTAAGGAACCCGGTTGGGCCCCCGCGATGCTGAATATAGGGTTGGCCATCAGCATTGGACGTTGCCAGAAAGAAACTGCGCTGATCGGCGATGTACCGCGCCAGTTCTTCTGTTACTTCGTTCTTCCAACCACCGCCCTCTTCCATGCTGGCATAGCCGCGTCGCGAGCCTTTGCGGCTCTGGATCGCTTTCACTCTGGGAGTGAAGGCAATATCACTGGAATACATGGGGTTTCCTCCAGTTAAAGACCCAGATCACTCAGGCTTGCATGATCATCAGGGCGGCGACCCAGCGGCCAATGGAACTTGCGTTCTTCTGGTGTGATCGGATGCTCGTTGATGCTTGCAATCCGGCGCTTCATGAGGCCGTCCTCTGCAAACTCCCAGTTTTCATTGCCGTAGGCTCTGAACCACTGTCCGGAGTCGTCATGATACTCGTAGGCAAAGCGAACCGCGATCCGGTCTCCCTCAAAGGCCCATAGCTCTTTAATAAGGCGGTAATCGAGCTCTCGGGTCCATTTGCGAGTGAGCAGCTGCTCAATCTCAGGGCGTCCAGTTACAAATTCTGCTCTGTTCCGCCATTGGCAGTCTGGCGTGTAGGCCAAAGCTACTTTTTGCGGATCTCTAGAGTTCCAGCCATCTTCCGCCGCACGGATTTTGATGCTGGCTGTTTCCCGTGTGAATGGAGGGAGTGGTGGTCTGGTCATGACGATCTCCGGAAGGGTGGCAGGTGGATTGGGCTCCACCCGCCCGTGGTGTCAGGCAAGTTCTTTAACAGCAGGGAAGTCAACTTCGGTTCCCAAAACTTCGTTCATGTAGTTGGTCAGCGTGTTCAGAGCGACATGGCCAACAATTTCAACGAGTTCCGCATCAGAATAACCAGCGTCGCGTACAGCCCGCACCTGCGCATCAGAAACCTTTCCGCGGTTTTTGACGATTGCGACGGCAAACTCGACGGCAACGGCTGCTTTCGCATCTTCAGAACTGCCGCGGCGGTTCTTGGCAATTTCATCTGCAGAGAGTTTGGCAAGGTTGGATGCAAGGTAAGTATGCGCGGAGAGGCAGTAGTTACAGCCATTCTGCTCGCCAACGGCCAATGCGAGACGCTCACGCGTAGCAGCAGGCAGTGTTCCTTTGCCGAGCGCACCGTTCAAACCGAGGTAACCTTCCAGCGCCTGCGGGCTGTTGGCAACAATTCGGAACAGATTTGGCACCGAGCCGAGCTGAGAGTTGACGGCCTGAAGGGAAGTCTGGGAGCCCTGAGGAGCTGCCTCAATGGAAGATGGGGTAGGAATGCGTGACATTATTTTATCTCCATATTTTTGAAATCGGATGATGGTCTTCATGTAACCAATGTTTGAAAGGAAATAATTGGGCTTCTGTGCAATTCACTATTACACTCAGCGCAATAAATGAGCGTGATTGTGGGATTGAAATGGATAAGCTCGAAACAATGCAGGTGTTTGTAGAAGTGGCTGAACGGGAAAGCTTCGTGGAAGCCAGCAAAAAGCTTGGCCTTTCAGCTCCTGCGGTAACGCGCTCTATTGCCCGGCTGGAGCAATCTCTCGGAACAAGATTATTCAACCGAACCACGCGCCACGTCCGACTGACGGATGCAGGCAGGCACTATCTTTGCGATGTAAAAGGCATTTTGGAGAGTGTCGAGCAGGCAGAAGCGTTTGTCAGCGGCAGTTATGCCAAGCCGATCGGAGAGCTTTCCATCACAGCGCCCATACTGTTTGGGCAAAAGTACATCATCCCTCTGATCACAGAGTACCTCGACCTCTACCCTGAAGTGACTGCCAATGCCGAGTTCTACGACCGTATCGTCAATATGGTGGAAGATAATCTGGACGTGGCGTTCCGTATCGGACACCTGCAGGATTCCGGGCTTTATGCGACCCGCGTGGGCAGCATCCGCCGGGTGATTTGTGCTTCACCAGCTTACTTTAGCGTGCACGGCACCCCGCAAACACCGTCAGACCTTGCCGAACACAAAATCATCCAGCCGACATCGGTTGAAACGAGCAACCATTGGAAGTTTGCAGGAGAGAAGGCCGAGGTGGTGAAGATCAATCCGCATTTGCGCTGCAACCACAATTGCGCAGCTATTCAGGCAGCAACAGGCGGGGCTGGCATTACCCGATTGCTGTCCTATCAGGTGGCGAAAGACGTTTCGAACGGTGTGCTTCAGCTGGCGCTGGAGGATTATGAGCCTGAGCCGCTTCCAGTCCACATCGTTTATATGGAAGGCCGCCGTGCCAGCGCAAAAGTGCGGTCTTTCGTGGACTTCGCCGCTGAGCGCTTGCGAGACAATCCGTTTATCGGTGATTGATGTTTAAAAGGTGAAACGCCCGGAGTGCTGATATCGCATCCGGGCGTCTTTCGTTTAGTTAAGCGTCTTCCAGCTCTGCTTGCTCATTGAAGTTTGGCGGTCGCTTTTCAAGGAACGCGGCCATGCCCTCTTTTTGAGCGGGAGAGCCAAACAAGGCATGGTACATCTGCCGTTCAAAGCGGATACCATTTTCCAATGAGTTTTCATCCGCCGCATTCACGCAGGCCCGTGCCATCATGGTGATGTCCCGCGCATATCCCGCTATGGTTTTTGCGGTCTCATTCGCAACGGTCATCAGCTCGTCAGCAGGGATCTTTCGGCTGATGAGACCCATGTCGTAAGCCTCTTGCGCGTCAATCATGCGGCCCGTGAGGATGAGATCCATGGCGCGTGCTTTACCAACCAACTTAGTCAGACGCTGAGACCCACCGATGCCTGGAATACAACCGATTTTCACTTCTGGTTGGCCAAACCTGGCCGTGTCTGACGCCAAAATGATATCGCACATCATGGCGACCTCACAGCCGCCGCCCAAGGCATAGCCGGAGACCGCTGCAATCTTCGGGATGCGAAGCGCTGCAAAACGATCCCATCCGGCGAAGAAGTTGCTGGCGTACATGCTGGCATAATCCTGCACGTTGAGCTCTGCGATATCAGCACCAGCTGCAAAGGCTCGATCATTACCAGTCAGAATTAGGCAGCCGATGGCAGGATCTGCATCATACTTGGTTGCCGCATCCAACACCTCTTCCAGAACCTGGGAGTTAAGTGCATTCAGCGCTTTTGGCCGATTGAAGCGAATGGTTGCAACGCGCCCTTCAACGGATGTTTCAATGGTTTCATACATGATCAGCTATCCCAAATCGCGCCGTAAGCAGGAATGCCGAAGCTTTCCATGTCGTGAACGAGTTTGCGGGTCAGTTTCTGGTTGGAAATCACGATAACAGCCTCTGCACCGCTCTCTTCAACCGCTTTCAGAGTTAATGCGGTCAGATCAGGCTTTCCTTGAGAATCCGTATCCCAGATCACCGGATCCTCAGTGCTTGCCTCAATCTCATCAACGAAAGCATCGCCATAGGTTTTACGTGGGTTGCGTGTGGACCAAATCACCTTGTTCGGCACGTCACCTGCGAGCAGATGCGGCACGATTGGGCCAATGCCAGAACCTGTGCCCACATAGACCACCTTCTTGAACAACACCTCGATACGCGCAACACCAGAGGTGGTGATGCCCTTCACCCAAACATGGCTTGGCGGGGTTT
>NZ_LMCJ01000001.1:122235-161953 GCF_001623085.1 Pseudovibrio sp. W74 | reverse complement strand
ATGCCAAAGACTCATTTCTAACAAGTAGCGCAGGCGTTGCCTGCCGCCTTGCTCATCCCGACCTTCGGGAATTCTCGTTTCATCACTGCATGGGAGGCCATGCGGTGCTTTTAGTGCTTGCAAGTTCAACTCAGAATGTATGAGTGAGAAAGAATGGAGCAACATCAAAAAGCCCCGGAAAGCGGGGCTTTCCGGGGCTTTGTTGTTTGATTGTCCGCTGTGTTTAGCGTGGCAGATTGGAAGATCCTGTCAGGAACTCGTCGATTGAACGAGCGGCCTGACGACCTTCGCGGATAGCCCAGACCACAAGGGACTGGCCTTTGCGCACGTCACCAGCTGCAAAGACCTTTTTGATGGAGGTCTTGTAGTCTTCGGTGTTTGCTTTCACGTTGGTGCGCGGATCCAACTCCAGGTCGTCACCAGCTTCTTTGACGTAAGTTTCCATGTTCGGGCCTGAGAAACCAATGGCTGCAAGAACAAGGTCTGCCTTGAGAATGAACTCGGTTCCTTCAATCGGAACACGTTTTTCATCTACACGAGCACATTTTACGCCTGTTACGTGACCGTCTTCATCACCTACGATTTCGAGCGTTGCCGCGGAAAACTCACGTTCTGCGCCTTCAGCCTGAGAGGTTGAGGTGCGGAACTTCGTTGGCCAGTATGGCCAGAACTGGTTCTTATCTTCCTTCAGTGGTGGCATTGGACGAATATCCATCTGGGTTACAGACAGAGCGCCCTGACGGAAGGATGTCCCAACGCAGTCAGATGCGGTGTCACCACCGCCGACAACAACAATGTGTTTGCCGCCAGCCCAGTATGGCTCTTCGCCCGATACATCTTCACCACCAACGCGGCGGTTCTGCTGTACGAGGAAAGGCATCGCATACATCGCACCTTTGAGGTCCATGCCCGGAATGCCTGGATCACGCGGGCGTTCTGCACCAGTGCAAAGCAGTGTTGCATCGTGACGTGTGTGGATCTCTTCAAACTCTACGTCTTTGCCGATTTCACAACCGTAGTGGAAGGTTACGCCTTCTCCTTCCAGCTGTGCTACACGGCGGTCGATATAGTGTTTTTCCATCTTAAAGTCAGGAATACCATATCGCATCAAACCACCAGCACTCGGTTCGCGTTCGTAAACATGAACTGTGTGACCAGCGCGCGCTAACTGCTGAGCAGCTGCCATACCTGCAGGACCAGACCCAATAACTGCAACAGTTTTACCTGTCTTGGTAGCTGCTGGTTCGGGCTTGATCCAACCTTCCTTAAAGGCGCGATCAGCGATTGCTTGTTCGACAGTTTTAATCGCGACCGGAATGTCTTCCAGATTCAACGTACATGCTTCCTCGCATGGAGCTGGGCAAATACGGCCCGTGAATTCAGGGAAGTTGTTGGTTGAATGCAGATTGCGTGATGCTTCTTCCCAGTCCCCTGCAAATACCAGATCATTCCAATCGGGGATCTGGTTGTTTACTGGACAACCGGCAGGACCGTGGCAAAACGGAATGCCACAATCCATACAACGAGCTGCCTGACGCTCCACTTCCGGCTGCGAGAGCGGGACAGTGAATTCGCGAAAATGGCGGATGCGATCTGATGCCGGCTGGTAGTTTTGCTCCTGCCGGTCGATCTCCAAAAAGCCAGTTACCTTACCCATGTCTTCCCCTCTTATTCCGCAGCCGCGAGGCCCAGACGCGCAGCTTTCATTTCCTGAAGCGCGCGACGGTATTCAACCGGCATAACTTTCACAAACTTCGGACGCCAGTTCTCCCAGTCATTCAGAATATTCTGAGCTTTGGTGGAACCAGTATACTTCACGTGGTTTTCAAGAATGAGACGCAGACGCTCGTCGTCGTGGCGTGTCATGTCAGCTGACAGATCCACACGTCCTTTGTACTCGATGTCGCCGCCATGGTGATGCAGCTTTTCGAGCAGGTCGTCTTCTTCTTGCACGGGCTGAATGTCTACCATTGCAAGGTTACAACGGGAGCCAAAAGTACCATCCTCGTCCAATACGTAAGCAACACCACCGGACATGCCTGCTGCGAAGTTACGGCCAGTCTGACCGATTACAACAACAACACCGCCAGTCATGTATTCACATCCGTGGTCGCCAACACCCTCAACAACCGCAGTTGCTCCGGAGTTACGAACTGCGAAACGCTCGCCGCCAACACCGCGGAAGTACACTTCACCGCTGGTTGCTCCGTAAAGAACGGTATTCCCAACAATGATGGAATTTTCCGGCACGATGCGGGTGTTCTCTGGTGGGCGTACGATAATGCGGCCACCTGAGAGGCCTTTGCCTACATAATCGTTTGCATCGCCTTCAAGATCGATCGTCACGCCCTTGGCAACAAAGGCACCAAACGCCTGACCAGCTGTACCTGTCATCGAGATATGGATGGTATCGTCTTTGAGGCCTTTTGCACCGTAGCGTTTAGCAATCTGACCAGAAAGCATTGCGCCAACGGAACGATCAACTGACTTGATCTTTGCCGGGAACTCAACTTTTTCTTTGCTTTCGAGTGCTGGCATCGCGTTGCGAATGAGTTCACGATCCAGAACTTCGTTGATTGGATGCTCT
This sequence comes from Pseudovibrio sp. W74, assembly GCF_001623085.1. Classification (NCBI taxonomy): domain Bacteria; kingdom Pseudomonadati; phylum Pseudomonadota; class Alphaproteobacteria; order Hyphomicrobiales; family Stappiaceae; genus Pseudovibrio; species Pseudovibrio sp. W74. The sequence continues at coordinate 159,366 of NZ_LMCJ01000001.1, read as the reverse complement.
TGAAGCTGTGACCAGCGGCTTTGTTCCTGCGCCGCATCTGGACGATAGAAGATCCTTGAGAAATCAAGGCCTTCAGACTTCCAGTGATTGATCGCAGTTTCTTTGTCGAGCATGTCGGAGCGACCGATGATTTCGTCCAGTTTCCTGACGCCGAGTTCTGCCATCAATCCGCGAAGTTCTTCTGCTACATAGAAGAAATAGTTGATGACGTGTTCTGGAGTGCCCTTAAAGCGCTTCCGTAGAACCGGGTCCTGGGTCGCAATGCCAACCGGGCAGGTGTTGAGGTGACACTTACGCATCATCAAGCAACCAGCAGCGATCAGCGGAGCGGTTGAGAAGCCGTATTCATCTGCGCCCAGAAGAGCGCCAACAAGTACGTCACGGCCTGTGCGAAGACCACCATCAACCTGCAAAGCGATACGGGAACGCAGGCCATTGAGAACGAGTGTTTGCTGGGTTTCAGCAAGACCCATCTCCCATGGAGAACCGGCGTGCTTCAAAGAGGTGAGTGGGGATGCACCAGTGCCACCGTCAAAGCCAGAGACCGTGATGTGGTCTGCGCGCGCTTTGGCAACACCTGCTGCAACTGTTCCAACACCAACTTCAGACACCAGCTTGACTGAGATATCCGCCTCTGGGTTCACGTTCTTCAGATCGTAGATCAGCTGCGCCAGATCTTCGATTGAGTAGATGTCGTGGTGCGGAGGAGGTGAAATCAAGCCTACGCCCTGTGTGGAGTGACGTGTCTTTGCGATCACTGCATCCACTTTATGGCCTGGCAGCTGTCCGCCTTCACCCGGTTTTGCACCCTGAGCGACCTTAATCTGGATCATATCAGAGTTGACCAGATATTCGGTTGTTACGCCAAAGCGCCCTGATGCAACCTGCTTGATCGCAGAACGCATTGGGTTTGGAGATCCGTCCGGCAGTGGGTTGAAGCGTTCGGCTTCTTCGCCACCTTCACCAGTATTGGATTTACCGCCAATCTTGTTCATAGCAATCGCAAGCGATGTATGAGCTTCGCGAGAGATTGAGCCGAAAGACATTGCACCCGTTGAGAAGCGCTTGACGATGTCTTCTGCGGACTCAACTTCATCGATGTTGACTGGACGGCGTCCCAGCTCTTCTGCTGATTTGATGCGGAACATGCCACGGATTGTGTAACGGCCAGAGGCTTCGTTCACTTCCTTGGCGAATTCCAGATACTTTTCAGGCAGGTTGTTGCGTACCGCATGTTGAAGAGTGGCGATGCTGTCCGGGGTCCACATGTGGTTTTCGCCACGGGTCCGGTATGCATACTCACCACCAACGTCCAGCGAGCGACGCAGAACAGGAATATCCTCAAATGCATCGTGGTGACGAACAACAGTCTCTTCAGCAACTTCTTTTAGGCCGATGCCTTCGATGGTTGTTGCTGTACCGAAGAAGAATTTTTCTACAAATTCTGAATTCAGGCCAACCGCATCAAAGATCTGCGCACCACAGTAAGACTGATAGGTGGAGATGCCCATCTTGGACATGACTTTGAGCATGCCTTTGTTGATGGCCTTGATGTAGCGAGAGACAACTTCATGCTCATCCACTTCCTCAGGGAAAGACCCTTCAGAGTGCATTGAACGGATTGTTTCGAATGCGAGATAGGGGTTGATTGCCTCTGCACCATAACCGGCCAGAACGCAGAAGTGATGAACTTCGCGTGCTTCACCTGTTTCAACCACAAGACCCACTGAGGTACGAAGGCCTTTGCGGATCAGGTAGTTATGGACAGCAGCTGTCGCCAATAGTGCAGGAATTGCAATACGGGCACGTGAGATCACGCGGTCAGACAAGATGATGATGTTGTAACCACCATGAACAGCCTTTTCAGCGCGAGCACACAAGCGCTCCAGAGCATCTTCCATGCCCTTGGTCCCCTTCTCAGCAGAGTAGGTGATGTCGAGGGTTTTGGTTTGGAACTGATTGTCTTCGATATCACCAATAGCGCGGATCTTTTCCAGATCAGCATTGGTGAGGATTGGCTGACGTACTTCCAGACGTTTGGAGGTAGAAAGACCTTTCAGATCAAACAGGTTCGGACGTGGTCCAATGAAGGACACGAGGCTCATCACCAATTCTTCGCGGATCGGATCGATCGGTGGGTTGGTTACCTGCGCAAAGTTCTGCTTGAAGTAGGTGTACAGAAGCTTGGATTTGTCTGAGAGGACGGACACAGGTGTGTCAGTACCCATAGACCCCAGTGCTTCCTGACCAACGGTTGCCATTGGCTGCATGAGAAGCTTGATGTCTTCCTGCGTGTAACCAAAGGCTTGCTGACGGTCGAGAAGGGTTTCACCTGCAACCGGCGCGCGTTCACGTACGGATGGGAGGTCTTCAAGAACCATCTGCGTGCGATGCAGCCAGTCTTTATAAGGGTTTGCCGTGGAGAGCTGGCGCTTGATTTCTTCGTCAGAAACAATACGACCTTCTTCCAAATCGATCAGGAGCATTTTGCCTGGCTGGAGACGCCATTTCTGGATGATCTTCTCTTCTGGAATGTCGAGAACACCAACTTCAGAAGACATAACCACGAAATCATCATCAGTGACGATGTAACGGGCAGGGCGTAGACCATTACGATCAAGCGTTGCGCCAATCTGACGACCGTCTGTGAAGGCTACCGCTGCAGGTCCGTCCCATGGTTCCATGATAGAGGCATGGTATTGGTAGAAAGAGCGACGGTTTTCGTCCATCAGCGGGTTGCCGGCCCACGCTTCCGGGATCAGCATCATAGCTGCATGCGCAAGGGAATAGCCGCCAGTGGTGAGGAATTCCAAGGCGTTATCGAAGCATGCTGTGTCAGACTGACCTTCGTAAGAGATCGGCCATAGCTTGTTGATGTCGTCACCAAATGCAGGAGAGGACACAGATGCCTGACGGGCTGCCATCCAGTTTACGTTGCCGCGCAAGGTGTTGATTTCACCGTTGTGCGCAACCATACGGTATGGGTGAGCCAGATCCCATGACGGGAAAGTGTTGGTTGAGAAGCGCTGGTGAACCAACGCCAGCGCAGAGATGAAGCGCTCATCACGCAGATCGTCATAGTAAGCGCCAAGCTGGTACGCGAGGAACATGCCTTTGTAGACGATGGTGCGGCTGGAGAAGGAAACGACGTAGAAGCCTTTTTCTACGGCCTCAGATTTCTCGCGCACTACGTTGGAGATCACTTTGCGCAGGATAAAGAGGCGGCGCTCCAGAATGTCGCCATCTGTATTGTTTGGTAGAGTTACAAACAACTGACGGGAAACAGGTTCTGTCGCTGCAATATCCGGTGCTTTCGACAAAGAAGAATTGTCGACCGGAACATCACGCCAGCCTAATACTTCAAGACCTTCATCAGAAACACATTCCGCAACGATGCTTTCGCATTGCTCGCGGAGCTTTTTATCTTGTGGAAGGAAGAAGAACGCAACGCCGTATTCGCCAGCTTCTGGAAGATCGAATCCGATCTTCGAGCATTCTTCTTTGAAAAACTCGTGTGGGACCTGGGTCAGCATACCTGCACCGTCGCCCATCAATGGGTCAGCGCCAACTGCGCCGCGGTGTGTCAGGTTTTCAACGATCTGAAGGCCGCTTTGTACCACGTGGTGAGATTGTGCGCCTTTGAGGTTAGCTATAAAGCCGACGCCACAGGCATCGTGCTCTTTGGCTGGATTGTAAAGCCCCTCAGTGGCAGCAGTGCGGAGTTTTTCCGTAACGGTGCCTGTGGTGGTAGCTCGGGTTTTCATAGGTTCCCCCCCACTCATATGCATCGTGTTTCCTCCTTTTTCTGCCATTTTTGGCCTCACTTTCGCTCATCTCAATGTGACCGGTTAAGGTCACTTCCTCGTTCGGGTCGCGGGGAGGTCTTCCTCGCGGCTCGTTCGAAGCCCCGGCACGGCTTGCCCCGGATCTGTCGAATGAAGCACGGCCTCTTTATACATAGGGCCGCCCATTCGGAGTTTCCTCCGATCTATCTTACCCCTTTGGCGAGTGCATTGCGATATGTCCGCATGGCACACATTTGGGGGAGAATGTCGCGGCGTTGGGAACGCGCCTACATCCTTCTCTTTTGCGTTGTGTGGATCTCTTAGGTGGATCGCTTGGAAGCTGTCTTCCAGATTGTCATCAACGCATGCGGGATAATAAGGACAGCACTCCTGTCCTTTTCCGCGTCGCGAACATGCCAGATTTCAGAGGGTAGAGCAAGAGCGTTTCAGAAAGTCTTTATTTCTATTCTTTTAATTTTATTAGGCCGATTGTCGCATTGGCATCTAAAACTCAAGTTAGATGCAATAATATTTCAACTATTCACGAACCTGTGAGGACGATGATCTCATTTTATTGATTTAATCGCGTGAAAATAACATGTGTTTGATTTCCCATTGATCGAGTTTTTTGTCAGAACTGTCTTCAGAGGCGAACCAAACCTGTTGAACACATCGCCGAATTTCAATTTGAGGAGTTTTGAAATGTCCAAAAAAACGTTGTCCGCTGCTGTACTTGCAACCGCTGTTACTGCTGCTGTAGCTGGTGCAAACATTACTGTTGCTGAAGCTGCTTCTAAAGAAAAATGTTACGGCGTTTCCCTTGCTGGTGAAAACGACTGTAAAGCGGGCGCTGGCACCACTTGTGCAGGTACTTCCACTGTTGACTATCAGGGCAATGCTTGGACCCTCGTACCAACCGGTACATGTGAATCCATTGAAGTCCCAGGTGACCGTAAAGGTTCTTTGACTGAACTTTCCCGCGATCTGCCTCACTAATCGCTTTACTTTACAATATACTGCGTTGCACCGGGGCGGGTTTTTCCCCTCCGGTGTTTCTTTAAGAAGAAGTCATAATATAGAACGAGGTACTGATATGTGTGCGCAAAGAGTCAATGCAAAACTACCTGCACGAGGTGGCGTGGGCTTAAAAGCTGATCATTATCATCGTATTCTCAATGACAAGCCTGACATGGGCTTCTTCGAAATTCATGCGGAAAACTATATGGGTGCTGGTGGTCCTCCACACGGTTACCTTGAAGCGATCCGGCGTGATTATCCTATCTCTCTTCATGGTGTCGGCTTGTCTATTGGCGGAGCTGATCCGCTGAACAAAGAGCACCTTTCTCGCGTGAAAGATGTCGCTGATCGTTATGATCCGGGCCTTTTCAGTGAGCACCTGGCCTGGTCAACACACGACACCGAGTATTTCAATGATCTTCTGCCTCTGCCTTACACTGAGGTGACATTGCAGCAGGTCGTCGACCATATTGATGAAGTGCAGACCTTCCTTGGTCGTCAGATGTTGCTTGAAAACCCAAGTGCTTATGTGATCTTCAAGGAGAGCACCTATGAAGAAACTGAGTTTCTTCGCGAGATTGTAAAACGAACTGGCTGCGGATTGCTGCTGGACGTGAACAATGTCTTTGTTTCTGCGACGAACTCTGGTGGTTCTCCTGAAGATTATGTGGACCGATTCCCGGTTGAGCACGTACAGGAAATTCACCTTGGCGGGCATGCACCAGAAACAGATGAGCTGGGCTATCCTCTTCTAATCGATGCACATGATCGTAAAGTTGCTGATCCTGTGTGGGCGCTTTATGCGCGGACAATTGACCGGACAGGCCCTCAGCCAACTCTTATTGAGTGGGATGCGAATATTCCGACCTGGGAAATTCTCGCTTATGAAGCTGAACAGGCGGATGTGGTGATACAATCTCACATTGAGACGCAGGCTCAAGCCGCTGAGAAGCGGGGTGATCATGTCCCAAGCGCCTGATAGCACTAAGGAAAAGATTGCGTTGAAAGGTTTTGGCGTTCCTTTGCAGGATTTGCAGTCGAACATGCAAGGTTTTGACATGTTTTCGGATGGGCTGATGAATCCAGCTGTGCCTGTGCCCGATGGGGTTGTAGGGCGTGATGGTCATCCCTCTGAGAAGCGTTATGGCGTTTATCGCAATAACGTAATGGCGAGCTTGATTGATGCGATGGCTGCCAACTTTCCAGCAGTATATGATTTGGTTGGGCGTGATTATTTCCGGGCACTTGCTGCGGAGTTCGTTCGTAAGCATCCGCCAGAGCAGCCGGTACTGAGTGAGTTTGGGGGCAAGTTCTCTGAGTTCATTGGCGCGTTTCCTCCACTCGCGGACTATCCCTATCTGAAAGATGTTGCTGCGTTGGAATGGGCATGGCTGCGTGTTTACCACGGGCCAAATGCGACGCCTGTTGCGCCGGATGTGTTATCCAAGATTGATCCAGCAAAACTAGGGAATGCGGTGTTTACCCCTATCCCTGCACATAGACTGATTTACTCCCGTTTTCCGCTTAGCGAGATCTGGAAACAGAACCGCTCGGAAGATGTGGGAGGCATCACTCCAGAGGCTGATCAAGTGATTTTGATTTGCCGACCAGATATGGACGTGACACTGACCGGATTGGCTCAGGACGTAGCGGCATTCGCTGATTTACTGTTCTTTGGCAAGACATTGGGAGAAGCTGCAGAAGCAGTTTCATCCTCTTACAAATTCTTTGATCTGTCGCAGGCATTGGGCAGCCTGCTGAGCGCACGCGTGTTCGCGAGCGTGGACGTCAAAGCTTAATATTGATTGCGAGGGGCCGGGCGGTAAGGCCCCCGAGTGGTGGAAAGCACCAGAGGAGGAATCCGATGAGAATGCTTGTAAATTTATACCAGGGCGTATTTGGCTGGCTGGAGCGCGTAACTGAAGGCTGGTTTCTCGGCTTGTCTGCGCGCTTTCTTTTCGCAGGCGTCCTGTTTATGTACTTCTGGAATTCGGCGCTGACCAAGTTTGGTGATGGTGCGCTCGGGTTCTTGTTTCCCTCAACCGGTGCATATGCGCAGATCTTGCCGCATATTACCGAGGCGGCTGGATACGATATCTCTCAGATCCCGTTTTTCCCATATGGCCTGATTGTGCTTTTGGGAACTTGGGGTGAAGTTATCATTCCGGTACTGATTGTTGTCGGCTTGTTTACTCGTGCCGCAAGCATTGGTTTCATTGGCTTCGTGATTGTTATGTCCATTGTGGACGTGGTTGGTCATGGCGTTGATATGCCAACAATTGGTGCACTGTTTGATCGTCATCCATCTGCTTTGATCTTTGATCAGCGCGCACTATGGATCTTCCTGGCAACTGTGCTTGTGATCCGTGGTCCTGGCGTGTTCTCGTTGGACTGGGTGCTGGGCAAGTGGTTTGGCATTCACCACGAAACTGGTGTTTCAGACACTAAGAGCCACGCATAAGGTTACACTGAGAGCCTGACAAACCTGCGGGTTTGCGTATAGATATTAGAGCGTATCACTGTTGAAGTGATACGCTCTTTTTCGTTTGCGTATATGACTGGAGCATGCGCACTCAGAACTATGGGAGATCGTGTTGCAGATCATGTGCTTGAATGGTTGGGGAGGGACGCTCTACTCTGACTTGCTGCCGTATTTATCTCAGGCTGTGCCTGATGTTCTTTGTCTGCAAGAGGTGGTTCATACACCGGAAAGCGATAAGGACTGGCTGACTTATAGGGATGGCGATCACGTCTTACCTCAGCGGGCAAATTTCTTCCGTGATGTGTGTGCGGCACTGCCTGAGCATGTTGCCGCCTTTTGTCCTGCTGCTCAGGGTGTGCTGTGGGATGAAGAGCAGTCTATCTCATCTCAATGGGGTCTGGCCACGTTTGTGCATCGTTCCTTTCCCATCGTTGGTCAGGTGCAAAGATTTGTGCACAAAGGTTATGCTGCGAAAAGTTATGGAGACCATCCACGCTCTCGCAGTGCGCATGGAATTCGTGTTTATGATTATACAACAGATCGTGCCGTGAGCATCACCCATATGCATGGCCTGCGTGACTTGAATGGTAAGAAGGACACGCCAGAACGCTTTGAACAAGCGAAGCGGTTGCTCAATATTTCGCAGTCGGTTTCTGAGCCCGGTGATCTAAGAGTGGTGTGTGGCGACTTTAATGTAGAGCCTGGCAGCGAGACTATTCGTTTGTTGGAAGACGATGGTTTTGTTGAGTTGGTCAATCACTATGGGATCGAAACCACTCGGAACTCCCATTACAAAAAGCCGGGAAAATTTGCCGATTACATGCTGATCGATCGGGTTGACGAGATTATGGACTTTCAAGTGCTTCAAAAGCCTGAGGTTTCTGATCATTGTCCGCTTGTTTTGACACTGAAAACAGATGCTCAGAAGGATCAACTGCGCAAAGACTCTGTTCAAGTGTTGTTGGCCTAGAGAGCTTATGGCGGAGAGCACCGCCCTATAAGCCAAAAATGGCTTGAGTTCCCTCGGTTTGTTGTTATTCAAATCCTATGATTTTTGCGAGTGACAACTGGGCAGGTGCGACGAGTGCAGTTATGACTGCACTTGCGAACCATACAAGCGGCTTTGCCACCGCTTATGGGGTTGATCCATTGAGCCGCTCTATTGAGCAGCAATTCAATGATCTCTTTGAAAAAGAAGTTGCCGTGTTTCTGGTTTCTACAGGAACAGCAGCCAATTCCCTGGCGCTTGCGACCTATGCGAAGCCAGGCGGGGCAGTATTTTGTCATGAAGATGCACACATCAATGTTGATGAGTGTCACGCTCCGGAGTTCTTTACAGCTGGTAACAAGCTGATTGGTATTGGTGGCGAGCATGGCAAACTTACGCCTGATGCGCTGCGTTCAGCGATGGACAAGGTGCCGGATAATAATCCGATGCATGGCCGTCCTGCTGCGGTTTCTATCTCTCAGGTGACTGAGTTTGGGACCATCTACCAACTTGATGAAATTCAGGCGCTGGCGGACGTAGCACATTCCCGTAATGTACCACTGCATATGGATGGCGCTCGTTTTGCAAATGCGCTGGTGTCTTTAGATGTTTCTCCAGCAGAGATGACATGGAAAGCCGGTGTGGATGTTCTGTCCTTCGGTGGTACCAAGAACGGTTGCTGGTGTGCTGAAGCTGTTGTGTTCTTCAACCCTGAAGAATCCGAGGGCTTTGAATATTTGCGCAAGCGGGCTGCACAGGTCTTCTCAAAGGCGCGCTTTATTTCTGCGCAATTTGAAGGCTACCTGAAGGACGATGACTGGCTGGCTTCAGCGCGTCATGCCAACGCGATGTGCATGCGCCTAGCCGATGGTATGCGCGATATTGAAGGCGTGCGTTTGCCAATTGAACCACAGGCCAACGAATTGTTCCCGGTGTTCACCAAAGCGCAAGCTGCACGTCTGGAAGCTGCCGGTGCGAAGTTTTATGATATTCCAGCGGATTTCGTCTCAGAAGATGAAGTGTTCCTTCGCTTGGTGACCTGCTTTGCGACCACTCCAGAGATGGTTGACGAGTTTCTGATGCATCTGCGCGGGTAATCGTGGCAGACTGCTCAATTCGTGATTACGTCTTATGATTGCAGTGTCGAGAAATGCAGCATAGAATGCTGGTCTGCGGAGGGATATAGATCCGCAGACCAGCGGGGCACCTGCAAGGGGTTAGCAAGGGTGTTAGAGGCCAACCCTTGCGGTGTCAGTCCAGTGGGTTCAAGGCAAGGCCTTAAGTGAACTAACCTACCCTTCTTATTTTGCGTGTAACTTACCACTCGATAATTCTTAAGTGGCTGTGTGGTCGTGGGGAACGCGGTAATTCCAGAAAATAGAAACAGATGCAGAGAGAGTATCTTTGTGCTTGCTGAAGCGCGCATAAAAGAACGCCCCGCTGGGGCAAGCGGGGCGTTGATTGTGTCTGGCCCTTACTGGGGGGAAAGGCAGCCAGACAGATCCGCATGGGAGGATTGCGGAGGAGGAACCCTGTTGATTTGAGTGGGATTGATTGGCAGGGGCGTGCCAATCAATCTTTGAGAGACATTAGAAAATCTAGAATGTTACAAGGGTGGCCACTCGCGAGGGTGGGAGTTTGGGAGGAAGGTCCTCGCGAGGGCTTTGGGTTTTAAAGGCGTATTCTTATCTGAAAATCGGTTTCCACTTTTCAGGAATACACATCAGTGAGCTACTGTTTCGCCTTCAATTTGTTTGTGTTCTTTTTTATCTCCAGCCGTGATGTTGATTTTGCGCGGTTTTTTTGCCTCAGGAATTTCTCGGATGAGGTCAATGTGGAGCAATCCGTGCTCCATACTTGCGCCAATCACTTTCACATATTCGGCGATCTGGAAGCGGCGTTCAAAAGCGCGGGAGGCGATTCCCCGGTAGAGAACTTCTTTTTCGTCGCTTTCAGGACTTTTCTCGCCAGAAACAGTCAAGACATGTTCTTTAGCTTCAATCGTCAGTTCATCTTCCTTAAAACCAGCGACTGCCATGGAGATGCGGTATGCGCTCTCTCCTGTGCGCTCAATGTTATAAGGGGGATAAGCTGATCCCTGCTGTTCCGTTCCTGAATCCAGCATGGAGAAAAGGCGGTCGAAACCAACAGTGGAACGGTAGAGGGGGGTAAGATCGAAATGACGCATTTTATGTGTCCTCTTTTATGTGACCAACTGGTCATCTGAGCAACGTTCACCATTCGCCGCAAAGCGCGCGGACGATGAAATTTCCTTTTGCTTACAGTGCCTTCCCATTCGTGGCGAAGGTTCTAAGCGGTGTCAGACCCACTCTGTGGCGCCTGTGATTTTGAGATGGGGACGGGGCGAATAAGTTTCAAGAGTTTTTTTCAAAATAGGTGTTTTTGCTGGAATGATGCCCGCATTTTCAGATTAACAGAACCTGAACAGGCGCTTCTGATCCCGTACATCCGCGCCTTGTTACGTTCTCCTTGTATTCAGGCAAACCCTATTGCCGACAAGGAGAGAACAGATGAATGCTTTGAAGAAAAAAGTAACCGGACTAGCCGCTGCAGCTGTTGTTGCTCTGGGAGTTTCTGGTGCGGCGGCTCCGGCAAATGCAGGCGCTCAATTCACCTACGATGGACCAAACGTAAGCGTTCAGGTCACGCAGGCTCACTATAAGAAGAACCGTCATTGGGAACATGGGCAACACCATGCATTGAACAAGAAGCAGGTGAAACGCCGTCTACGGGCCTGGGGTTATCGCAACTTCAAAAAAGTAAAGCGTAAGGGCGACGTGTATATTGTAAAAGCCAGCTGGCAGGGGCAGCACCGGGCGCGTCTGGTTGTTGATGCCTATAGCGGCTGGATCATCAAGTACCGTTATCTGGGGTATTAAGAAGCATTCCCGAGATTTTAATCTGTTTATCCGTCTGACCTGCCTCTTTGCGATCAAGGCAGGTCTTTCGGTGTTTGGGCTCTAGTATGCTGTCTCTTTAATGCGCCCCGGATAAGCCTTGTCATAGGCGTCGCCGTCAAACTCCACTTTTGACAGTGCTTGCGCCATTTGTCCGGCAGTTGGAACCGTTTTGCGGTCTACCTTCGCATCTTCCGTCCATAGGTCTGAGCGGTAGATGGCTTTCTGACACTGGTAGTAGATGGTTTCGACTGTGACAACCATGATAGATTTCGGCAGTTTACCTTCTATCTTATGAGCTTCCAGCCGGAATGGGTCTGCAGAGATTTTGGCTTTTCCGTTGATGCGGATGGTTTCACCGACACCAGGGATCATAAACAGCAAAGAGACGCGTGGATCCTGAACGATGTTACGTAAACTATCGATGCGGTTGTTGCCGCGACGGTCCGGAAACTCGATGGTTTTTTCATCAATGACCTTTACAAAGCCTGCAGGGTCCCCACGTGGAGAGCAGTCGGTGCCTTCTTCAGAAACAGTTGTGAGTGCGAAGAAAGGGGAGGCTTCGATAAAGGTTTTGTAGTGCTGAGAAATATAGCCGACTTCTTTATCGATCGAGATTTGCTTCGGGCTTCCATAGAGTTCTTCAAGCTGAGCGAGGCTAGTAATCTCGTGGGAAACAGATGTTAGGTCTGTGTCTTGCATGTAAATATCCTTGTTACCGCGTACTGAGATGGAAAAAACTTCCAGAAATTGCGGTTGCGGCCTGTTGCTTGGAAAGGCTATCAAATTGAGAGTGAGAGAACTAGAGGTTACGCGCTGATGGTACTGGTCAATACGGATTTCAATCGGGTTCCAGAGGGAACTGAGTCTGGTTTTATCCAGACAGAAGACAACGTGAAAATCCGTTGGGCACGCTGGGCTCCTACCGGGTCTCCGCTCAAGGGGACCGTGACGGTTGTCCAAGGCCGTACTGAGTTTATTGAGAAATACTTTGAGGTTGTTGAGGAACTGCGAGCGCGTGGGTTTTATGTGGTGGCTTTTGATCTGCGCGGGCAGGGTGGTTCTGAGCGTTTGTTAAAGAACGAGCGGCGCGGCCACGTTGAGAGCTTTGATGAGTTCGCTTTGGACCTACATGCTGTTTTGGACAATGTCTCGCTTTCTGATTGTCCTGGGCCGCACTTCCTGCTGGCGCACTCAACTGGTGGTGCTGTGGTTATGCATGCTAACCGGCGGCTGAAGACCAAGATTGACCGCGCGGTGCTAACAGCTCCCCTCGTCGGCCTTGCTATGAAGGGGCGTATGGTCAAGATGGCAGGTGCGCTTGCCAAGACGCTTGTCTGGGTTGGCATGGGGAACGCTTTTGTTCCTGGCGGCAATGACAAAATCCTTGTTGACTATGACGGCAATACGCTCACGTCTGACCCGGATCGCTTCAAGCGCATGAATGCTATTCTCGAAGAAGCGCCTCAATTGGGGCTGGGTTCTCCGACTGTGAGCTGGTTCCGTGCGATGGGATTGGCGACAGAGCGCTTCAGAGAACCTGAATTCCAGATTGAATTCGGCGTACCATCTTTAGTCATCGGCGCGGGAAGGGATCAGATCGTCTCGACAGACGATGCTGAGGAAGTCTGCCGCTCTTGTCCGGGTATGAGCTTTCTGGAAATTCGAGGATCTCGCCATGAGATTCTTATGGAGCGAGATCCTTATCGTGAGCAGTTCTGGGCTGCATTTGATGCGTTTATTCCGGGAAGCGCGGACTAAGCAGCTGCTTTTGCCAGTTTGGTGAGCAGTTCATCGTGGAGGCGCTTGTCGCCTGTGGCAAGCACCTGCCCACCGTCTGCTGCATTGCCTCCGGTCCAGTTGGTGACAAAACCGCCAGCGCCTTCGATGATCGGAATGAGGGCAAGGATGTCGTAGGTGTTCATGCCGGTCTCAATGACTGCATCAAAGCCTGCTGCTGCAACCATGGCGTAGCCGTAACAATCTGTGCTGTAGCGGGTGAGGCGAGCTTCTGCGCAGATCGTGTCCCATACCGGGCGCTCGACTTCATTGAACAGGGCTGGCTCGGTTGTAGTGATGATTGCCTCTGACAAGGATGCGCAGCTGCGGGTTTTCAAAACACGCTTGCCGAGCGGACCAGTCATGAAAGCTTCGTTACAATCGCCCCAAAAGCGCTCACTGTTATACGGCTGGCTCATGATGCCTTGAGACGCTTTGCCGTTGGTTCTGAGGCCAATCAGTGTGCCCCACAACGGGGTGCCGCATATGAAAGAGCGTGTGCCGTCGACTGGATCAAGAACCCAGACATTATCGGCATCTTCGCGGACTTTGCCATATTCTTCGCCGATGATGCCGTGATCCGGGCGCTCTGCTTCCAGAACCGCGCGGATTGCTTCTTCTGCTGAACGATCCGCAATAGTGACTGGATCAAAGCCTGCGTCCAGCTTGTTGTCGACCTCGTAGCCACTGCGGAAGTGCTGCATGGTTTTAGCATCCGCGGCGTCAGCAAGTTTGTGAAGAAAAGCATAATCAGGACTGGGAGAGGTCATATCAATTTATCCGGTAGGAGCAGTCAATTGCATGCGCACCATAGTCAGGATTTAGAAAAGTGCAAATGTCTATGGCTCTGAGACCGGTTTTAGTTCGTAAATGCTCTTGTTGAAACCATGCGTTGGTGTCTACGACTTACTGCTAAACTATCGTGTGAAATTCATACCAACGGCTATGATCCCTGAAAAATCAGGGTGTTGTCTCAAGGATACAAACTGGCCAATTCGTATGGGAACAGCCCGATTACGGAGCTGAATGCTTGACGTGTTTGCGATGCGATGCGAGTTTTATTGCAGCGCGACATTCAGTGTCTGCGCCGCCCTTCGCGAAGGGCGTTTCCTCCCTAGACTAAGGGCCGCCTCCAGATGAGAGCGGCCTTTTTTTTGTCTGGTTGTTAATGTTCTCCGTCGTAGGGAGGTGCAGGCAAGGGGAGAACAAGGTGCCGAATTTCTTTGAGAGTCCGTTTAAGGGGATCCCGCTTCAGGAGCAGGTGACCAATCCCAATATTATTGTTGGAAAGCATTCCTACTATTCTGGTTATTATCACGGCCACAGCTTTGATGAGTGTGCCCGATACCTACGCTCAGATGAAGAGACGCAAGACAAGCTGATAATCGGTGCGTATTGCTCTATCGGTTCAGGGGCAGCGTTTATGATGGCCGGTAACCAGGGACACCGTCCTGAATGGGCCACAACGTTTCCATTTCACTATTTTGATGAGCCTGCTTTTGAAGGAGCTCACGACGGTTTCAAACCTGCAGGTTCAACATGTGTCGGCAATGATGTCTGGATTGGTTCTGAAGCGATGATCATGCCGGGTGTGCAGATCGGTAACGGCGCATTGATTGGCAGCCGTGCTGTCGTGACTAAGAATGTACCAGCATATGCCGTTGTGGCCGGTAATCCTGCAACAGTTGTGCGCTCCCGCTTTTCTGAAGAACAGGTTCAGATGCTTTTGGAGATGAAATGGTGGGATTGGACAGATGAAGTCCTGAAAGGGGCAATGCCTCTTATGTGTTCCTCAGATATTGAGAGGCTTTACGACTACTGGCTTGGTTTTTAGGCAGTATGGACTGGGGCTGCAGGTTATTCTGCAGCCAGAGTTTCTCTGGTAAAGCTTTCCGTTACCATCTCGACCAAGGCAGTAATGAACTCCATCAGGTCTTTGCGCAGGTCGTGGAAACCTGAGTGTGGCTGGTGGGTGTGCTCATCCATGTAGAGTGCTCGGTTGATCTCAACCTGCAGCGCGTGCACGCCGCGTTCTGGCTTGCCGTAGTTTTCTGTGATGTAGCCGCCAGCATACGGGCGATTGAGAGCTACGTTATAGCCCATGTTTTGCAACAGTCCGACTGCACAGGATGAAAGCCAGGCAGAACAGCTGGTCCCGAACCTATCCCCAATGACGAAGTCGGCTTTGGGGTCGTGGTTCTTGTTTGAGTTGGCGGATGGCATTGAATGGCAGTCTACCAGGACTGCGAGACCAAACTTGTCCTGTACGTTGCTCAAAAGGCCACGCAGGGTGTTGTGGTAGGGCTTGTAGACTTGCTCTATGCGATCCAGCGCTTCTTCTGCCGGAATACGCGTGTGGTAGATCTCCCTACGCTCACCCACAATGCGGGCGATGGTTCCAAGGCCTCCTGCAACACGCAGAGAGCGCGAGTTGATGTGCTTGGGGAGTTTGCCTTCAAACATCTTTGGATCGAGCTCATAGGCCTCTCTGTTCACATCAAGGTAAGCACGCGGGAAGTTGGCTTTTAGAACCGGTGCACCTAGTTGTTCGACATCCTTGATGAGAAGATCGACAAATGCATCCTCGCTTTGTCTGATCTGAGTGGTGTCCAACCGAGAGGCTTGCAGGAACGACGAAAGGTACGCGCGCCCAGAGTGGGGGCTGTTAAAAATAAAAGGGACAGAATGTTCATCTGGGGAGAGTACCTCAAATGCGGGTACCTGATCTCCGGTGTCAAGCGCACTGCTGTAGTTCGCTATCGCCTTAATCTGATGATCTTCCAAAACTGTCACAGAGCCTACATTCCTTAATCACTGCAATCCCGCTCACTATAGAACGAGATCTGCGTATGGGCTAGACATTAGAAAGTTTGCTTATGAAATAGGCAAGAGATGCGCGAGTTTTTGCGTAGTTTGAGGGGGCGGTGTGGCGCTGGACCCTCAGTTGACGCAGAAGTCTCTTTAGAAGTGAACCTGTTTCATTTGTCCCTATTGTTTTGACAGGTATTCCCGAGTAGTTTCCTGTTCCTAACAGCGTACGGTATTCGGAATCTGTCGGATTGCGAGGGGCGAGTGCGTCTGACATATTCTATTTATTTACGGGAGTGCTCTGAAAAGAGAACCCCGTCGCTGCACCTGGAGTTTTAAGGTTGTCGAACATGTCTCGAATTCTGCTCGCGGAAGACGATAATGACATGCGCCAGTTCTTGTCCAAGGCACTTGAGAAGGCTGGGCACACTGTTGTTTCCTTTGATAATGGAAAGAGCGCATACGAACGTATTTGCGAAGAGCCCTTTGCCCTATTGCTAACTGACATTGTGATGCCAGAGATGGATGGTATTGAGTTAGCTCGTAAAGCTACTCAACTTGATCCGGACCTGAAGGTTATGTTCATCACAGGATTTGCTGCTGTTGCGCTTAATCCTGATTCCAAGGCACCTCAGGATGCAAAGGTTCTTTCCAAGCCTTTTCACTTAAAAGATTTGGTACGCGAAGTGGAAAAAATGCTTGTTTAGTTAGTTTTGAGGGGTGAATGTGGAAAGAGATAGCAAATTTCCATTTTTGGACTTGCACGTTCTCAAAATTCCTCTTATACGCCTCTCCACCGCAGCGTTTAAGCGCTGACGGACGAGCTTCTTTGAAAGTTTCGGGCGTGTAGCTCAGCGGGAGAGCACTACGTTGACATCGTAGGGGTCACAAGTTCGATCCTTGTCACGCCCACCATTTTTCGTCGGTTAACATCCTTGATGTATATCCGGCGGAGCGGACCTCGATCTTGGTCCTGCGCCGCTTCGTAAGAATTCAGCGCGGCGAGATCAGAGGTTGTACTAATGAGGCGCTTAGCGCCTCTTTTCACTGGCGGATCGTGGTACTTCAGGATCCCTATAAAATTGACCCTAACCGGGGGTAGGATAATGAAGATTAAGAATTCTCTTAAGGCACTCATGGGCCGCCATCGTGATAACCAGATGGTACGCCGCAAGGGTCGTGTTTACATCATCAACAAAAAGAACCCACGCTTTAAAGCACGTCAGGGTTAAGTTTTCTGCGCTGATTTAAACTAAAACAGCGCGAAAAACCCTTGGTTCTAAGAGTTGCGAGCCGCATGGCAAAAGTGAGATGCTTTTGCCATGCGGTTTTTTTTGTTTGCTCGCCCAAACAGCTCCGTCATAGGGGCATCGACGTTTCTACAACTTCAGCTCTCCGGTTTCTCGGTAGGGGGCTCTTTTTCTCGACAATCTGACAGGTTGAGGCGTTGTGTTGGCGCTTATGGTGCTGTCGCGCTTGCGTGTTTCCTGCTGCTTGTGGTGGGAGTGGAGCGTTTAAGTGCTTCTGAGCGTGTTGTGGCTGTTGTGGGTCCCGTAAAGGTTCAGGTCACTCGTGGACTGCCAAAGGGGCATCCTAAGCTCAATACCGGCCCTGAGGCTGCTCTTAATGGTCCTGCCGGAGGTCCTGCTCAGATAGGGCGGTCTGCACCTGGGCACGGTGTGCCTGCTCACTACACGCGTGGGCAGCTTCTGGATGCCTTGTTCCTTGAGTTGAGGGATGCGGATACATTGGGTAATGCGCAGTCGATCTCACGGCGCATACACAGCCTGTTCATGCAGTCTGGGAGTCATACGCTTGATCTGCTTATGATGCGTTCTGCTAAAGCTATTGAAGGGAAAGAATACGGTTTAGCGCTTGACTTGCTGGATGCGGTTGTTCGTTTAGATCCCGGATATGTGGAAGGGTGGAACCGCCGGGCGACCGTATATTTCTTGAAAGAGGATCTGGGGCGTTCACTTGCTGACATTGAGCAAGTGCTTCGGATTGAGCCGCGTCATTATCCTGCGCTCTCAGGTTTTGCCATGATCCTTCGGAAAACTGGAAAGAACGATAAGGCACTTGAAGTGTTTCAGCATGTGCTGAGCATCTATCCGTTGCTGGAGAATGCTCAGGATGCTGTTAAAAGCTTACGTGAGGAGCTGTGGGGGCAGTATCACTGAGCTTTCGAATTAGTCTAGTAGGCGGTTTACAGCTCTGGTGATGCCTGATTTATATTCTGCGTAGTTTGAGACCGTTAGAGAGAGCCCTTTGGCGAGGGTGTAGAGGATGAAGGCGTCGTCTTCTGCCTGCTCTTTGCTTCGGTTCTCATGCGTCTCCAGGATCACATCCGCAATTTTGAGCATGACCCGAGGCATGATGTCCTTACCAACGGCAGACATAACCTGCTCACCCATCTGAACTAGCTCAGCGCCATGGACAGAACTTCTCATCAGATCGACATGCTGACCTATGATCGTGTCCAAAGCGCGTAGGATGCGAGATTTGGAGTCATTGGTCTTTTCTTCAAGAATATCCAGTGCCTGGAGCCCAACCTCTTCAGAATACTCCTCAATTATGGTCTGGAACAACTCTTCCTTACTTCCAAACTTTTTGTAGAGCGATTGGCGTGAGAGGCCGACCGCGCTTGCTACGTCACCGACTGAGGTCTTTCGGAAGCCATATTGAGCAAAAACGCCCAGTGCCTTCTTTTTATCAAAGTTTGTTTTCATGTTTACCCAGTTGACAACTTTAGTAATTATTGTCAACTTAATTATGCGGCACGAACAGGTGCCGCGCATTGGAGAATTTAATGAGCACAGTGAACAAGAGCAGCGCAGTATCCAACTGGACTGCGGATAAACTGCCTTCTCTTGAGGGTAAAACTTATATCATAACAGGCGGTAACTCCGGTATTGGCCTTGAAGCGGCAAGGATGCTTGCGAAAGCAGGTGGTGACGTTGTTATTGCCTGTCGGAATGCTGAAAAAGGTTCAGCTGCCCAGCAAGCGTTGCGAACTCAGGCGAAAGGAAGAGTAGATCTGGTCCAACTGGACTTAAGCGATCTCTCGTCTGTTCGCCATGCAGCGGAAATCGTCGCTTCACGATACACCAAGATTGATGCTCTCATCAATAACGCTGGTATTATGCAGACACCGGAGTTGAAAAGTGTTGATGGGTATGAGTTGCAGTTTGCGACCAATCATCTGGGGCACTTTCTATGGTCAGGCTTGCTCAAACCTAATGTTGAAGCTGCAAAGGGTAGATTTGTTGTGGTTGCCAGCCTTGTGCACAAAATGGGGAAGATCAACTTTAACGACCTGATGATGCGTGAAAATTATGCGCCTATGAAAGCCTACTCGCAAAGTAAGCTGGCCACTTTGATGTTTGGACTGGAGCTTCAGCGACGTCTGTCGGATGCGGGGAGTGCTTCATTTGTAGCTATGGGGCATCCAGGTTATTCAGCCACTAATTTGCAGAGTACAGGTCCGACAGGCTGGATGAGCATGGCGTATAGATGGATGAATAGTATGTTCGCGCAGTCTGCTGAGCGAGGTGCGCTGCCAACGGTGCTTGCTGCGGCTGGAGTGGAAGTTGAGCCGAATGGCTACTATGGCCCAACAAAGCGCATGGAGACTGGTGGACCAGTTGGAAAAGCGCAGATCGCTAGCCATGCGCTGAACCCAGAGGTTGCTCGCCGTCTTTGGAGTGAGAGTGAATGGCTCACAGACTTCAAATGGGCGTTTTAAAGCAAGGATGTGTTTTGTGAAGTTCGTTGCGTTGGGGCAAGTTCATTTAATCGATTGAAAGAAAAAAGCCCGTGATGCGAAATCACGGGCTTTTTATTGCTTTAAGATGTGTTCTTTGACGACTTAAGCGTCTTTGGAACCGACGAATGCGATACGCAGCATGTTTGTGGAGCCCGGGGTGCCGAATGGAACACCTGCGGAAACCAGAACGCGCTGACCTGGCTTTGCAAAACCTTCAGTGTTTGCAAGGCAGCATGCGCGGTCGATGAGGTCTTCCT
The DNA here is from genome assembly GCF_001623085.1 of Pseudovibrio sp. W74. Taxonomy (NCBI): domain Bacteria; kingdom Pseudomonadati; phylum Pseudomonadota; class Alphaproteobacteria; order Hyphomicrobiales; family Stappiaceae; genus Pseudovibrio; species Pseudovibrio sp. W74. Next base: position 139,566 of record NZ_LMCJ01000001.1, on the reverse strand, counting down.
CAGTCGCAGCATCCTGATTGGCAACACAGTGCAGACCCCAACCGATGGTCAGACGACGAACTGTGGAGATTTCAGGAGAGAACGCAATGATTGGTGTTGCAGGACGCTCGCGGGATGCGCGCAGTGCTGTGCCACCAGATGCGGTGTAGGAAATAATCGCTGCCAGATCCAGAGTTTCAGCGACCTGGTGAGCTGCAGCAGTGATTGCGTCAGCGCCGGTTGCTTCTGGTTCTGTACGTTGAGCGTGGATGATGGAACGGTAGTTTTCGTCCTGCTCAACTTCCACGGCGATTTTGTCCATGGTTGTAACGGCTTCTGTCGGGAAGTCACCTGCAGCTGATTCTGCGGAAAGCATCACTGCGTCCGCACCTTCAAACACTGCATTTGCCACGTCAGAAACTTCTGCGCGGGTTGGCACAGGAGACGTGATCATGCTTTCAAGCATCTGCGTTGCAACAACTACTGGCTTACCAGCTTTGCGGCATGCGCGGATCATACGCTTCTGAAGGCCTGGAACCTGCTCAAGTGGCATTTCAACGCCAAGATCACCACGGGCAACCATGATTGCATCGGACAGCTCGATGATCTCAGAGAGACGATCAATTGCCTGAGGCTTCTCGATTTTTGCCAGAACGCCAACGCGGCCCTGAGTGGTGTTGCGAACTTCGATGAGGTCTTCTGGACGCTGTACAAAGGACAGTGCGACCCAGTCAACTTTTGCATCGAGAGCTGCAAGAAGATCTGCGCGGTCTTTTTCGGTCAATGCACCAACAGGGATCTCTGTATCTGGAACAGAAACGCCTTTACGGTTGGAGATCTTACCGCCCACTTCAACAGTGGTCACGCAGCGCTGTGGAGACGCTTCAGTTACACGCAGGCAAACTTTGCCATCATCTACAAGAAGGCGGTGGCCAACTTCGAGGCTGCCAAGAATTTCTGGGTGTGGGAGGTATACGCGGGATGCGTCACCTGGAGCGTCGTTTGCGTCTACAACAAAGGTTGCGCCATTTTCTAGAACTGGCTTTGCGTCATCTGCGAAAGTGCCAACGCGCAGTTTAGGACCCTGCAAGTCAGCGAGAATGCCGATTGGACGGCCTACTTCTGCTTCTACTTCGCGGATGCGACCAACCAAATTGTTGAGAACTTCGTGGGAGGAATGGCTCATGTTGATGCGGAAAACATCTGCACCTGCAAGCCATAGCTTTTTGATTGCTTCTTTTTCGGAAGACGCCGGGCCGAGAGTTGCTAGAATTTTGACCCGTCTATTACGCTTCATCGTCCACCTGTTCCTTGCTCTACCGGCTCCGTCAGCTGGACCGTCCAGCTGCTTTGCTCGCCTGTATCTATTTCAAAGAAACCTGTTCGCTCATAACCGCGAGCGACACAGTCTTCTATACCGCGAATGGTGAACTTTTTTTGACGTACACACATATACGCCTTGCCATCCCATTCGCCATTTTGATCCGTTTGTACTGCGTACAAGTAATAGTAGCGTGACGCCAAATCCCCGGACACCAGTGTGTCGCAGGTGTTTTTGTCGATGGTCCACCATCCTTCGGTGATCCAATCGGCGCCATCGCGGTAGCCTATTGCGATGTTAACTGTGCTTTCGGTCTTATTGCATGCACGAAAGTCCGCTTTAGCAGAGGGGATCTGCTGAAAGCTCAGAACTCCAAAAGCAACACAGGCAAGAGCCAGTGAATTTTTCCGAAAACGGTTTATTACAGCAGATGCGAAGTCGTTTCTGGATGTTCTCATAACAGTCATATGTACAGCTACAAACGGCAGTTTAATGCGTTCAGTTGATGCCCTTGTCAACGTGGTTCAGCCCATGGCCGACGTGATTTCGAGCACGACTAAAGGGTAATACAGGTTGTTCTGAGTAAAGAACGTTGCCCCAGCTCACCATTGACCATGCAAAAACGGCAGGATGATGAATTGGCTTAAACCCGACATGTCATGCTTTGGTTGCGCCACCCTTACTCTGGATGAGTGTGGACGACCCCCGTCAACATTTGAAATATGATCCAAAAGTCGGACCTTACCTCTAGGAATCTGAATATCTTTATTGGCCTGAGTTCTACATGGAATCAAGCGAAAAGCCAAAAAACAGTGTTACCTCCCACAGTTCCTCCCTTTTTTGGCTGTGATTTTTTGAAAGATAAGACAAAGAGATAAACATCATTTCGGACAATTGTCCGGTTTGGGCCGCTCAATAATGAGCATCAGGAGATTAGCAAAACTCGTATTACGTAGCGGAGACGAAAGTTGTTTCTTGATGCTGCGACACTTTGTCGGGTTTTGATTGAGGCAAATGTTCCGCTGAATGGAAATCTCGAATTTGTTATCTTAAATTTCCGAGTGAAGACTTTTAGTTAGCAGGCTGGTTCGCTGATATATTTAGCTGGCGAATTTGTCGCGCAGATTTATCTTTGGACAATTGTGAGTATGTTTTGACTGCGGTATCAATGCGTACGTAGCGGTACTTATTTTTGTGACAACCTGTAGGGGCTACCTGACAATGAATGTCAGATAGAGAAAACAGGCCACAATGCTAAGGTGAATTTCCGTCAGGTGAGTGCCAATAGATTGTGCGGCAATTGAGGCAACTGTTTTATACTCCCATTGAAATTCAGTTCATCCCCCAGAACCTGTAAAGGTTGCTGAAAAGAGGTCGTGAGCGGTTGACCCGTGTGCTCAGTTCTGGCAGCAAGACAACAAGGTTAATGGTGTTTCGCACGAACGTAAGGTGGATTTCATATGTCAGATGCCGGTGGTGTAGCAGCAGATCAGCTGCGCGCATTTATTGAACGTATTGAACGTCTTGAAGAAGAGAAAAAAGTTATCGCGGACGACATCAAGGATGTTTACGCGGAATCTAAGGGTAACGGCTTTGACGTGAAGGTGATGCGCAAAATCGTTTCTTTGCGTAAGCGTAAGCCGCATGAGCGTGAAGAAGAAGAGGCAATCCTCGATCTTTACCTGCATGCACTCGGCATGGCTGGCCCAGTAATGGAAGACGCATAAGCGCTCCAGCTGGTGAGGGCAACGCGTGTGTATGCGCGAGCTACTTCTTAGCACAAATTCTGAAAGAGGCTCCTTACTGCGGTGAGGGGCCTTTTTTGTGTTTGTGGAGTGGTGAGAGGTGCCCGAGCGGGCAGTGCTGATTGGCTTTGTTGATCTAGCTGAGGACAGGCGAGTGCTTCCACGGCATTTTGATGCCGTGCTGACGAGCATTCATTACAACGTGATGCCTATCTGGAGGAGACTTTCATCTCGCCTGTGTAGATTGAGTCCAGCCATGCGATTGCTGATCCGCGGTTGATCCGTTTGCGAATTGAGCGATATGGCGTTTGGGTCAGAGCGTCCTTTAAAACCGTTGTTACAGGGCTCATCAGAACTGCCAGTTGGTTCTGGTCTGGGTGCTGCATCGTGATGGTACGACGGTTTCTTGCTGTCCATGTTGGATCAAGCATCAGCACTGCGTTTGGCTCTGGAGCTGAATGGAAACCTACCAACGGAGATCCGTAGACCAGGGCCTTTGTCACAACAGTCTGTTGAGCTGGTTGTGATTTTGGAATTAAATCTGGCAGACGCTGCTCTGCGAAGAGTGCCTGTGCGGAGAGCGCAGTTTTTTTGTTGAACTTGCTCTTTGGTAGATCTGCAGTCGCGGCAGGAGAGGCGTAGGCAAGCTGTGCGCCTACAAGAGGACGTAGGCTGTCAGGTGTTTGCTCGCCAGTTGCTGCAATGATCGCTGCAATGCCATCCTTCGGAGTTTCCACTTTTGGTGGAATGACTTGAGCCCGCTTTTGAGCTGCAGGGGTGGCCGCCGGCAAAGCGGCGACCTGAAGAATTTGTTGCGGTTTTATGCGCGGACGAGCGGAGGCAAACAGATTGAGATTCTGCTCCGTTGGTGCAGGCGTAGCCTCACTCTCATCCTGTGGCTTTGCATATGGTGTTGCTGAAGCCAAAACAGCAGGAGAGGCCGCTTCTGGAACCGGGCTTGCTGCTGGCTGAGTTGCCAGCAACGCCACTTTAGGCTGCGGAATAGCGTTGAACTCGGTTTCTACCCGGCGGCTTGGATCTGGCTCACGCACTTTTGGTGCTTTTGTTGCCGGAGTTGGTGCCGGTTTGCTTCCTTCGTTACCGTCTGAATTGCTGAACAGGCGGGAGAAGAAGCTTCCACCACTGTTGGACGAGCTTGCCCGGGCACTTGCTTTAGATGATGAAGTGGAACGACTGGCAACGCTGGTTGAGCGGCCTGAATCTTTCCGTTTTACAGCAGCAAGTGTCTGCTTGTAACGCGCCATAGGTTTTCCATCGGAAGGGACGTGAATGGTGTCACCTTTTGGAAATACCTTTGCCAGTTGAGAGCGACTCATGCGTGGCCAATGGCGTACAGAGCCGGTGTCCATGTGAACAAACGGCGTATTTGAGCGCGGGTAGTAGCCAACGCCGCCAACATGTTGGCGCAAACCAAGGGCACGTAGTTTGGCTGTGCTTACACCGGGAATGAAGAAGTCCATTGCGCGGCCTCTGGTGTGCTGGCTGTTTTTAGCCACACCGCTGGAGCGCTTACGGAGCATGTTGTTGGTTTTAGGCGACCGGTAAGCTGAGACAACATGGATGTACTTGCTTGTGCCTGCTTTCTGGTACACTTCCCAGATGAGGTCAAACAGTTCAGGATCCATTTTCGTTGGCTCTTTTTGGCGCCAATCCCGAAGGAAATTGTTGAGCTTGCGAAGGCCTTCTTTGTCGTAGCGGCCATTCCGCTTGAAGGTAATTTCCGCCCGCTCTTTCGTGTGGGTGAAGTACAGCTTGAGCGTGCGTGTGCTCGCACTGGCCGAAGCAATTGAGGTGAGGAAGAACGCACAAAGAACCGCTGCGACCAGCATTGAAATGCCAGGCAGACGTTTACCAAAGTCCGAGCGCCCGAATGCAATCATGTCACGCAATTGAATCTCGCTTTCGCGTTATCGGCTAAAACCTTACCCCAGAGCCCCACCTCTTTATCTAGTGCGGACAAGGTTAATGAGCCTTTACTTTAGTTACAATTAACGCGAACTAGTGACTTCACGGCAACAATCCAAGTTTTTTGCCAGAAACCGCTATTTACATGCGACAAATGCGCGCGAATCCGCACGCATAAGTCGTCATATTACTGTGGATACATGTGGATAGTGACAATTTTAAAGATTCAGAGCGTCGATCGTCGCCTGGTCATGTCCGTAGATATCCGGACGTCTTTGCAGCTTTCCAGCTTCATCCACAAATGCGGTGAAGTAGGAGATATGCACCGGGATATCCCTTTGCAAATTCACCTGGGTCTGCTTCTTGCCGACAAGTGAGCGGATGTAATTACCCGTCATCGTGTTTTGCGTGGCCATCAAGGCGTCAGCAAACTCAAACGGGTTCTGCACGCGAACACAGCCGTGTGAGAAGGCGCGCTCAGACCGGTTGAACAGCGATTTGGACGGCGTGTCGTGCAAGTACACGTTGTGTTTGTTTGGGAACATGAACTTGATTTTGCCAAGCGCGTTGCCGCGTCCCGGACGCTGACGGATGCGGATCTGCTTGAAGGTCACGGCATCCCAGTTCACACGGCGAGGATCAACGATCTTGCCGCCATACACGATCTCGTAGTTGCCCTTTTGCAGGTAGCTTTGTGGGTTGCTTGCGCGCAGTTCCGGCAAAAGTTCTTTTGAAGCGATGGAATATGGGACGTTCCAGTATGGATTTACGATCACATGTTGCATCTTGTCTGAAAAGACCGGTGTTTTGTTGGAGCGTTTTCCAACAACGACGCGGGTTTCATAAAGAACAAAGCCATCCATGTTCAAACGAACCATGAACTCTGGAATATTCACGCGCAGATGGGTTTCGCCCAGCTCGCGCGGCATCCAGCGCCAGCGTTCCATGTTTGCAATAACGTCATTGATTGGGTCACCGCTAACGCGCCCATTGAGGGCAAGCAGTGTGCGTGGGCCAACCGCGCCATCTGGATGCAAGCCGTTTGCAGCCTGGAAGGCTTCAACGGCATAAGCCAGATCCTGCGTATAGACGTTCATTTGAGATTCAACAGTCGGAACGCTCAGGCGTTCGCGAAGAACGGCAACGCGGGAGCTTTTTACTCCAACTTTCAGGACTTTGCCGGCTGGAATGACAACTTGCTTTTCAAGGCTGCCATTTTCAGTGTGTTCTCTTAGTTCGGCTAGCTGCTTTTTCAGCGCTTTGTATTCTGGATGCGGAGGGTTGAAGGCCGCAAGAGTTTTTGCCGGAGCAACCGAGTGCGCTATGGATGTCAGCGCTTCAATCGGGTCTGGTCTTTCCGGACGAAGGGTAATGTCCTCGGAAATCGCATAGGGGCTGACGCGGCCTGCCTGAGCATCCTCTGCGTATTTGAGGATCGAATGGGTCAGCTCAAGTTCTGCTTCCGCGATTTGCTCTGGGGTTGCTTTGCCATCTGCATTGAAGCCTGCTGCTGGCACCGGGTAGTCGGCGGCGTGCAGGCCTTCTTTATCGGCTGATTGCAGAGTTTCCATAACGGACAAAGCGCTGGTGGAGAGCTTGCCTTTCAGGATCCAGGCGGGCTGGAAGCTTCTGTTTTCGTAGAACAGTTTTGCAGCTGCTGCTTCGCGTTTTGCATGGAAGTTCTGGCGGCGGTGTTTTTTGCTAAGCGCCTGCTGAATTTCCTGCGCAACAGGATTTGACTTAGCGAGGTTTACTTGCTCGAGCTGCTCGTCAAAATTGTCAGGAATTGCGGCTTGCGCAGAATACATAGTTGACGAAAGCGCAATAACTGCCCCTGCGAGCAATGCTGATGTGCTCGTTCTACCAAACATTTATGACTACCCACCTGATAACTCTTTGATCTTTATAGGCACAAGAAGAATGCCTCAAAAATTAAGAGTGTTGTTTTGCCCAAACTTATATTTATTACGCATATACACTAATGCGTTTTGAGATAGCACGACAGCGTGATGTTTTAAATTCAAGGATCAGTGATATGAACTTAAACCCACGGTTTTTTGTTAGTCGCTATGCTTTATCGATTTATTGAGATGCACGCGTGCCTGTGGCTTGTGCGAGGCTTACCCATTCGCTTCCAACCATCCTGCAAACTGAGCTTTAGTGCGCAGTTTTGCTTTCCGGAGTTTCTTCCAGACCGTATTCCTTCAGCTTGCGATAAAGCGTAGAGCGCCCGATGCCCAAACGCTTGGCAACCTCGGTCATGCGGCCTCCGTAATGGGAGATCGCTGTCCGGATCATTTCCTCTTCAACACTGATGAGCGTACGCACGTGGCCTTCGCCATCGAGTGATCGCATATATCCAAAGGGAGGTTGCTCCGCGTCGAAGGCTGAAACGGCCTCGACCTGAAGAAATCGTTCGTCCTGCTGTTCCTCCCATTTACTCGCTACACTTAGGGATGAAGAATAGACGTCAGCTTGCGGTTCTTTGTTTCCGGCAGGCGGTGCTGCCACGTAACTCATTGGCGTATCAGTCGCTTGAGCTATTTGCGGGAAGTCATCGCATGTCAGGCTTGGACCATCGCACAGGACAACGGCGCGGAATACTGCGTTTTCAAGTTGGCGAATGTTGCCAGGCCAGTCATAACTCTTAAGCATATTGACTGTGTTAGATGTGATGCCCGTGACTTGAGGCTTGCTTTCTTCTGCAGCAAAACGCGCCAGGAAATGACGGGTAAGCTCAGGGATATCCTCACTACGATCTCGTAGGGGAGGGATCCAGATAGGGAAGACGTTGAGGCGATAATACAGATCTTCCCGGAACTTACCTTCTTTCACCTGATCGATCAGACGTCGGTTTGTTGCTGAGATCAGGCGGAAATCGACTTTTATCGGCTTACGTGCGCCAACTGGGTCAACTTCCCCTTCTTGCAGCGCGCGCAGGAGTTTTACCTGCACTTCCAGTGGGAGCTCGCCGACTTCGTCTAAGAAGAGGGTCCCGCCGCTGGCTTCCTGAAACTTGCCCATGTGTTTATCAACAGCGCCGGTGAATGCACCTTTCTCGTGACCGAAGAGAATGGATTCCACCAGGTGGTCTGGAATAGCGCCGCAGTTTACGGTGACAAACGGCTTGGACCGACGCTCGCTGGAACCTTGAATAGCGCGCGCAATCAGCTCTTTACCAACACCAGACTCACCTTCGATGAGGATTGGAATGTTGGAGGAGGCAGCTCTTTCGCCCAGTCGCAGGACACGATCCATCGGCTCAGACCGCGTGACGATATTATCAAAGGTGAGGGTGCCCTCTGTGTGTTTGCGGATGCGGGTGAGTTCACCTTCCAGCGTCGCAACTTTGAGAAGGTTGGTGATGGACACCTGCAAGCGCTCAGGACGGCTTGGTTTTACAACGAAATCCTGTGCACCAGCGCGCATAGCTTCGATGACAGTTTCAATGCTGCCGTTGGCTGTTTGAACAATGACAGGGACTGCATTCTTTGCGTCGCGGGTTTCTTTCAGGACTTGAAAGCCATCAACTTCTGGCATCATCAGATCAAGGATAACCAGATCGATTTCTGATTGTGCGCTTCCTGTAAGGATTTCCAGCGCTTCGCGACCATCGACACAGCTTTTAGAACGGTACCCAAACCGCTTTACGGCTTCTTCCAGCAAGCGTCGTTGGACCGGATCGTCATCTACGATCAAAATGCGCTGTGCCATGGGAAATCCCTTCAAATCGATTGGGCAGTAATGCATAGTGTGCCAATTCAGGTCATCCTGCACCTAATTTGGTAAACAAATTGCCCACTTCATTTTGGGGATCTTGTTAAAAGACGCCATTGCATGTGTAAGGATTGGACGCATATTAAAACAGTGTACTGCAGAACTTGTTTTGCAGACCTCAGGTTTCTTTTCTGGCGCAATGCCATCCCATAATCGGACGCTCATATGACACTCAAGCACGTCACTCCATTTTCCATCACCTATCAAAGCGCTGATGCAGCCACGGCAGGCTCTGCCCTTGGTGAACTGCCGGAGTGGGACCTTTCAGTTTTTTACAGCTCTATTGATGATCCTGCGATTGATCAGGATATGGCGCGTGCGAAAGAACTGGCAGAGCAGTTTGAAGCAGACTGCAAAGGCAAGCTTGCTGAAATTGCAACACGTTCTGGCGATGAGCTCGCCGAAGTTGTGCGTCGTTATGAGGAACTTGAAGATCTGATGGGGCGTATCGGCTCTTTTGCCGGTCTGGCTTACACCAGCATCACAACAGATCCAGCTCGTCAGAAATTTTATGGCGATGTGCAGGAAAAGCTGACGACTGCGAGCCTTCACATGCTGTTCTTCTCGCTTGAGATGAACAAGATTGAAGACGAGGTTCTGGAAAAAGCGCTGAACTCTGAAAAACTGGCGTATTATCGCCCCTGGTTGGAAGACCTGCGCAAAGAACGCCCGCATGAACGCAGTGAGGAAATTGAGCAGCTGTTTCATGAGAAGCACGTGACCGGTGCTGCCGCCTGGAACCGGTTGTTTGATGAGACAATTTCTGGTTCTCGTTATGAGATTGATGGTGAGGAGCTTTCCATTGAGCAGACCTTGAACTTGCTGCAAGGACCTGACGGGGACATGCGCAAGAAGGCTGCTGAAGCGCTTGCGAAAACGTTCGGCAAAAATCTGAGCATCTTTACGCTGATCATGAACACGCTGGCGAAAGATAAAGATACTTACGACCGCTGGCATAACTTTGATGATATTGCTGACAGCCGCCACCTTGCCAACCGTGTTGAGCGTGAAGTTGTTGATGCGCTGGTTGATGCAGTCCGTGCTGCTTATCCGCGTTTGTCGCATCGTTATTATGCGATGAAAGCCAAGTGGCTTGGCGTTGAGAAGATGAACTTCTGGGATCGTAATGCTCCGCTGCCGCAGGCTGACACGCGCGATATTCCATGGGATGAAGCAAAAGACACCGTTCTGGATGCTTATGCGAAATTCTCACCGGAACTTTCTGAAATTGCAGGGCAGTTCTTCGATAAGAACTGGATTGATGCTGCATCTCGTCCGGGTAAGTCACCTGGTGCGTTTTCTCACCCAACCGTGCCAAGCGCACACCCGTTTGTGCTGATCAACTATCAGGGCAAAATTCGCGATGTGATGACACTGGCGCATGAGCTTGGACATGGGGTTCATCAGGTTCTTGCAGCGCCAAATGGTGCGCTGATGGCACCGACCCCGCTGACACTGGCTGAGACCGCTTCCGTGTTTGGTGAGATGCTGACCTTCAAGAACCTGCTCGCAAAGGCTGAGACACCTGAAAAACGTCAGATCATGCTGGCTGCCAAAGTGGAAGACATGCTGAACACGGTTGTGCGTCAGATTGCATTCTATACCTTTGAACGTCAGGTGCATGAGCTGCGTAAGGAAGGCGAGCTGACCGCTGAGCAGATATCTGCGATCTGGATGGGTGTTCAGGAAGAAAGCCTCGGTGAGGCGATTGACCTGGAAGGCGGCTATGAGAACTTCTGGACCTACATTCCGCATTTCATCCATTCGCCGTTCTACGTTTACGCCTATGCCTTCGGTGATTGCCTCGTGAACTCGCTCTATGCGGTTTACGAAGAAGCTGAGGATGGCTTCCAGCAGAAGTATTTCGATCTGCTGAAAGCGGGTGGCACCAAGCACCACAGTGAACTGCTCGCTCCATTTGGCCTGGATGCAACCGACCCGGCCTTCTGGCAGAAAGGTCTGGCTGTGATCGAGCGTTTCATTGATGAGCTGGAAGAGATGGATAAGGCCTAAGCTAAACTGAGTTTGATATTTTTAAGAGGCGGGGGCTATTGCTCTCGCCTTTTTTTGTTGCGCGTTGGCGAGGGAGTTTTCCCAAGCTTACTTAGGTATCCAGTCAGATCTCATGGGCGCTGGCGCTCAATGTTTGGTTTTAGACTGACGCTTTAATATGGGTGAGTGGAGCGGAATCATGCGCATATTTATTGCAATGCTAGCAGTTGCATTCACCCTGAGTGCTTGTGGGTCGTATAAGCCCACCAGTAATCAATCGCATCTAGATAAGTTCCCGATAGATAAGACTAAGAATTATTTGATTTGGCGCTATGGCAGTGTTGAATCAGATCTGGCTTCGGTTTTCTGCAAGGTGAACGCTTCGGGTGAGGTTGACGATTGTGAAAACAAAGAAGCAAGCAATAAAAATAGGCTGACCTTTGAGGCGTTTGAAGGGCTATTTGGGTCTTATCGGGTCACTTTTAAGCATGATGACGACTACTTCCTGATGACTTACGCTGTGTCTGCGCGTACTGGCAAATATGCGTTTGTCTCTGGAGACTCTGGTCAACGAAGTCGTATTTTCAAGATTGGTGATGCGACATTTGTAAGCAATTTCAAACCCGGCACGGTGACAGTTATTCCCTATGGGTGGGAGCATCGGCGGAGCGCGTCTGACCTGAAACGTACTGTCGAAGCAGGCCTGAAACAAGCTTTCGGCGAAAGAGCGAGTGTACTTGATGTGCAGGTTGCCCGCAAAGTTCCGATCGATTGTACCAAAACTAGTAGTGGTTTCTGGGAGGGGACTGAAACTAAGTGCAAGTTGAAGTGATTTTTGCGGTCCGATCGTACGTTGCTTGGGGAGGCTCTATGAGATTTAAAAGGATACCATTGCTTCTGACAGTGATCGTGCCTCTAAGTGCGTGCGGAGGCGGCTTTGATGCTGAAGACGTGGCATCGGAGACCGACTTGCGGAACTGGTCGATTTTTGAAAAGGCTTGTATTTCATCGAGCGCGAAGGGACGAGATAAGTATCTCAAGGCTGAACGATGGAAAGTGGTTTCCTCTTCAGGTGGTGATCTCCCGTTGGTTTCGATCGCTGAGAGCCGGAATTTTAATCGTAAGACTACGAAAGCGTATCGCTCTCAAAATGGCGACAGTGTGCTTGTTCTTGGAGAATATAAGTCAGCAGATGCAACTGAGGCTTCTCCGACATGTTATTTTGCTACAAGTATGAAGTACGGCTCCGTCAGGTTTTTTGACGATAAAATTAAAAGCTATGTCTTTGATGGTTATAAAAGAGATGCGGATTCTTTCTCAAAGAGCGTAAGGATTTCCGGAGGCGTCAATCGAACCAGCTGGATTAATGAGTTAGAGACAGCCTCCGATGGAAAGCAATTATTTGATGTCGCTGGAGTCAGCTTTGTTTCAGGTGTGCAGGGAAGCATGGCACCTTCACTTGTTTTGCGCGTGAATAAATAACTCAGAGCATCAGGAGCCTGCTCGGCGAGATCAGCCCGCTCTCGCCTCACTGATCTACTGTTGAACGTCGGCTCTTCCGCGGACGGACATCATGGTGCCCGATAGCGTGGCGACTTTCTTTTCAGTGCCGTCCTTGATTGCGTAGGCGGTGGCGTTGACGAAGGTGATTGTGCGGCCTAGTTTCTCGACCTTTGCGCGGAATACAAAATGCTCACCTGCAGCAGGGTTCATCAGGTTGGTTTTAAGCTCGATTGTAAGCACGGCAGCGTCTTCGTCCATCAGTGAAAAGGCTGCGTATCCGGCTGCGCTGTCGAGGGCTGTGGTGACTATGCCCGCGTGGAGGAAGCCGTGTTGCTGGGTAAAATCTTTTTTGTACGGCATGGTCAGCTCGACGATGCCGGGCTCTACTTTGGCGATTTCAATGCCTAATGAGGCCATGGCTGGCTGGCGGGCAAAGCTGTCTCTTACTTTCTTCTCATAGCCTGCAAACCTAGGCGTAAACTCACTCATTTTATCTCCGAAAATGTCTATCTGAATATGTCAGGTGGCGACTATGCCAAGTCTTAATGCGTTATGTTCGAACCGCAGCGAAGCATAGGGAGAGGCGTAGTTGCCCTTGCTTTGGGCAGAGAGAGTTCCATCGTCGCGGAGGAAAAATGTACTTTCGATGAAATGCGCTTGCCTGTCTGGGGTGTCGAATTCCAGGTAACAGGCTCTGGTATTGGCTAATTCACTTGAGGGCACAGTCACTCGCAAACCTCACTGGATTATTGAGAGGAGTGTAGAGGGAACTGAGTAGCTTACTGAAGCTCAACGTTTGTCGGAGTTATAATATGACTTTGCTGGCTCTCTTGTTTGCTGCTGACCCTTTGCCCACTAGCGGTGTTGGTCTATCAGGATAGGGTTTCCATCCGGATCAATCACAGTAAAGCTTGCCGGACCAGATGTGGTCTCGTCTGCTTCTTGTCCGTGAACTTCAATGCCATCAGCTTTCAAGCGCTTTTGGAGTTCCCTCACATCGAGGAACTTATCGAGGGCTTGTGCTTGCTGATCCCAGCCTGGATTGAAGGTGAGCATGTTCTTTTCAAACATTCTCTGAAACAGCCCGATGATTGTCTCGCCATTTTTCATGATCGCCCAGCCATCTGTACCATCACAACTGGGATCGCATGCGAAGCCGAGCTTTTGATAGAACGAGATTGATGCTTTGATGTCTTTAACCGTCAGGCTGATTGAAAATGCACCCAGTTGCATGTGACTTCCCCCTCAAGAACCACTTTGAAACGTCTTAGATGCTCAGCATAAGGAAAGTTTTGCAGAGCTCAAGTTGGTCATAAATTAGTATGCAACAGATGCCACCCAAGGGGGATTTCCATTCTGGATTTGATTGTGTTTCGTTGCAGACAAGTTGACTGAAAATTGCAGGTTCTTTTTTCGGGTGATGAAGAAATATTCATAGTGCGCATAGCAACGTTGAATTCTCTAAAAAACGCGTTTTTTCGGCATTGCCGGAGCTTTCTGGCATTGTTCTAGAGAGCCTGTCCTGCTACATCCTGCGACAGAATTGTAACGCATACGAGGACTGGCATGATCCCGCGCTATTCGCGTCCTGACATGGTCGCTATTTGGTCTCCTGAAACGAAATTCCGCATCTGGTTTGAGATTGAAGCTCATGCTTGTGATGCTCTGGCAGAGCTGGGTGTGATCCCAAAAGAGTCTGCTGAGAAGATTTGGGAGAAGGGTGGTCCAGCTACCTTCGATATTGCGCGGATTGATGAGATCGAGCGTGAAACCAAGCACGATGTAATTGCGTTCCTGACGCATCTTGCTGAAATCGTTGGTCCGGAAGCACGCTTTGTGCACCAGGGCATGACCTCTTCTGACGTTCTGGACACCTGCTTCAACGTTCAGCTGGTTCGCGCTGCAGACCTTCTGCTGGCCGACATGGAAAAGCTGCTGGCCGCTTTGAAGCGCCGTGCTTATGAGCACAAAGACACCGTAACTATCGGTCGTTCCCACGGTATTCATGCTGAGCCAGTGACCTTTGGTCTGAAGATGGCGCAGGCGTATGCTGAGTTTGACCGTTGTAAGAAGCGTCTTGAGCTGGCTCGTGAAGAGATCGCGACCTGTGCTATTTCCGGTGCGGTTGGCACATTTGCAAACATTGACCCGCGTGTTGAAGAGCATGTTGCTGAGAAGCTGGGCCTTGGTGCAGAACCTGTTTCCACTCAGGTTGTTCCTCGTGACCGTCATGCCATGTTCTTCGCAGTTCTGGGTGTGATTGCGTCTTCCGTTGAGCGTCTGGCGACTGAAGTTCGTCATTTGCAGCGCACAGAAGTTCTGGAAGTTGAGGAGTTCTTCTCCAAAGGTCAGAAGGGTTCTTCTGCGATGCCGCATAAGCGGAACCCGGTGCTGACCGAGAACCTGACTGGTCTTGCTCGTATGGTTCGCTCTTACGCATTACCTGCGATGGAGAATGTTGCACTATGGCATGAGCGCGATATCTCGCACTCTTCTGTTGAGCGTATGATCGGTCCTGATGCGACTGTAACGCTGGACTTTGCTTTGGCGCGCCTGACAAACGTTATGGAAAATCTGATGGTTTACCCAGAGCGTATGATGGGTAACATGGATCGCCTTGGTGGTCTGGTGCACTCACAGCGCATTTTGCTGGCACTGACACAGGCCGGTGCGTCTCGCGAAGACAGCTATCGTCTTGTTCAGCGTAATGCGATGAAGGTCTGGGATAGCTATCAGGTTTCTGGCGATGCGAAGGTGGACTTCTTGACTGAATTGCTGGCGGATGAAGACGTTCGTAAGCATCTTTCTGAAGAGCAAATTCGTGAGCGCTTTGACCTTGGTTACCACACCAAGAATGTCGATGTGATCTTCAAGCGGGTCTTTGGCGAAGCCTAAGGCGCCCGTGCACAGCAGTGGAGGGGAAGATGAAGCTTTATGGTCTGCGGATTTTCGTGAGTGATATCGAAAAGGCCAGGGAGTTTTATGCCGAAACGCTCGGCCTTCCTCTTAACTGGGATATGCCAGAGCTTGGCGCGTTTGGTGCCAAGCTCGACAATGCAGAGCTCATCATCGAGCAGGCACACAACGAGGAAGACCAAGAATACATTGGTCGTTTTCTCGGTGCATCTCTTCAGGTTGATGACATTGTTGATACTTATGAGCGCCTTTGTGAAAAAGGTGTTGCCTTTACCAACCCGCCTGAAAAACAGGTTTGGGGCGGAGTTCTTGCACATTTTCATGATCCGTTTGGCAATGTTTTGACACTGCTGGGCGAACCTCGCTGACAACATGGTCCTTCTTGGTCTTAATGGGACTAATGCCGTTCAGGAGTCATGACTATGAGAATTGCGGTTATCTCGGACATTCACGGTAACCTGCCTGCTCTGGAAGCTGTTCATCGCGACATAAAGCGGAAGTCGCCAGATCTGGTGTTTAATCTGGGTGATTGTGTTTCGGGGCCGTTGTGGCCAGAGGAAACAGCTCAGTACCTCATTGCGGAAAACTGGCTGACTGTGCGCGGCAATCATGACCGGCATTTGGTGGACCATGTCCAATCCAAAATGGGGCTAAGTGATGCACATGCTTATTCGCTGCTTTCTGACGAATCCAAAGCGTGGCTGAAGCAACTGCCAACGCAAATGGAGCATGTCGAGAATGTGTTCCTGTGCCATGGGACGCCGTCAGCTGATAATGTTTATCTCACCGAAGAACTTTGTGGGGATCACACCAAAATTGCATCACCAGAGTATGTGTTAGAGCACGTTGGAAATGTAACCTCACCGCTGGTTGTTTGTGGGCACTCCCATATCCCTCGGGTCATCTGGTTGGAAACGACCGGACAAATCGTGATGAACGCAGGCAGTGTTGGGCTGCCAGCCTATGATGATGACAAGCCTCATGCACATACGATGGAAGTTGGAAGCCCCCATGCGCGGTACATGATTGTGACCCGGGTTGGGACACGGTGGTCCTTTGAAGAGCGGATGGTGAACTACGATTGGGACCATGCCAGCAGAAAAGCTGCGCGTAATCAACGTGGAGATTGGGCTGGCGCTTTGAAAACTGGGTATTTTCGTCCTATTAAGCTGCCAGACTTTTTAGCACGACCACGTATTGAGGAACCTTATGAAGATTTCTGAGGCGGACATTCTCATTGTCCCCGGCCTGCATGGCTCCGACGCAAACCACTGGCAAAGCCGTTGGGAAACCAAATTCTCCACTGGTCGGCGCGTTGAGCAGAGCAGTTGGAGCAAGCCAGACCTTGAGGAATGGGTGAATGCCGTTGTGAAAGCGGTCGAGGAAGCTACGCGCCCAGTGGTGCTTGTTGCGCACTCCGCTGGTGTTGCTGCAGTGGTTCATGCTGCGCCTCGCATCAAGAATTGGGTGAAGGGTGCTTATCTGGTTGCGCCTGCAGATGTTGATGACAGCTCATGCGTACCGGCTGAGTTGCATAGCTTTGGCCCGTTTCCAACCTCTCCGCTGCCGTTCCATGCCAAGGTTGTGGCGAGCCGCAATGATCCCTACTGCACTTATGAACGTGCTGAGCAGCTTGCCAAGCTCTGGAATGCGCGTTTGCAGGATGCTGGTGAAAGTGGCCATATCAATTCTGAGAGCGGTCAGGGGCCGTGGCCAGAAGGCATCATTTCGTTTGCTCATTTCATGAAAGAGCTCGGGTAACTCGTATAGGTTGATGAACGCCCTCCTTCCGGTGCATGTTTTGTGTGGGGAGGGTGTTTTATGTCGCGATTTGCTCACACACCTTATGACGGCTCTAAAAGGCCGTTTACCGTTGGGCTCGAGCCTCTTGATTTGAGAGAGTGGATTGAGCCTGATGAGTTTTTAGCTGCGCACCTTGATGAAAAAGAGCGGCTAATCGCTGACCCTAAAGCCTTCGTGTTTGCTGCAGAGGCGGATACAGAGGCAGCACAGCGCGAAGTGGCAGACCTCCTTGTTGCTCATCTGCCTGCCCAGTTCCCCAACATTTATGAGCTTCACTCCGATCACTCTCTTATCGTGAAGAATACGGGGAAGTGCGTTGATCTATCGTCCTGTTCCGAGGCGCCATTACTCGCGATTTCTCGCCTTGTG
>NZ_LMCJ01000001.1:0-122190 GCF_001623085.1 Pseudovibrio sp. W74 | reverse complement strand
CAGGAAGATCTGGTGCTGATGCGTAGAGGCGATGACGAGTATAGGCTTGTCGCCGCGAGCCTGTGTTTTCCTTCCAGTTGGTCATTGGTGGAAAAGTTTGGCGGCTCTATGAGTGCGATCCATGAAGGGGTACCGGATTTCAATGGGCACCGCATGGGGCTCATGGTTCAGCGGATTTTTGAAAGGTTGGAGGAAGATAAGCCAGTTTGGCGGCTGAACTGGTCTCTGTATACGGACACGGAGCTACACCATCCGGTTTCAGGTTTGCGCGATGAAGTTCTCTGCGAGCCCGATCTGGCATTTGAACAACTCTATGTGCGCGTCGAGAAGCAGACATTGAGACGCCTGCCGAAAAGTGGCGATGTCCTTTTCACCATCAGGGTTCACCACGATCCCATTCATAGCCTGCTAAAGCATCCGGATGGTGGTCAGCTGGCCCAAGCTTTAAAGACACAGTTGCTTGGGCTGACCGAAGAACAGTTGGACTACAAAGGCATCAAAGCGCATGCATCAACTATCGCACAAGCGCTTGATATGGTTGCTGAAGAACGCGTTTAAACTGGTAGAGGAGAAGTGGTTGTCCGATCAATATTGAAACCGGACAACTCCATTTAAACTTTGTCAAACAAAGCTCGGATCTCAGTCTCTCTTTTGTGTTCGATAGAGTTACTGTAATGGAGGGTTTTATCGTCTACTTTGACGTCGACCACGTGTCTTACTTGCCGTTCCTTTAGAGTTTCGCCCTTTTTGTTGACCTGTAAATCAGTGGTCTCAGGATGCGCAGTTATGTATCGGTCCAAGCGCTTTTCAGATTGAGCATGTTTCATCAGAAGTGGAGGTAGTAATGCGTCTGAATCTTTTGCCTCGACAATTCCAAAACTATTTTGAGGCAGTGCTCCGGCAAGATTTTTCTCATGAAGCATTTGGAAATTCTCGCCTTCTTTGAGCATTTTTTTAGCGATTGCCAAACTAAAGATTCCGCATTCGCCGTTACTTCGTTGCAAATCGCTTTCAATCATGACGCATTTTACATCTGGGCAGTGAGTGTCGAATGCTGACTTTGTTTGGATTGCCAGCATAGCAGGCCCCATAGAGTTCATGGTTGCCGGTTCCACGCCGATTACAGACGGCTTTCCATCAATCATTGAAAAATCAAACGCAGCAAAGTGGATACCGCCACCCATATTGACAATGAAGCGTGCAGAGCTTTGGTCGTTTGCGACCATTTCTTTGACTGATTGTGCCATTTCAGCTGGATGCGAGCAAAACTTGGCGTTCAGGCCTTCTTTTTTTCCGTTCGCAATCTCGACAAGTTCATTCATGAATTTTTTGTCAGTTGGTGCTGATGACTGAGATGGGAGTTGCTTTCCATTCTCCAAATGCTCGTGAATCGTATGCAGATACGTTTCGATCTGACTTTTTCGATCATCAGGTATCGTGTTGGTATGCTGCTGCCCTGCCGGAATAGCGTGTGTTTGACTGCTACCAATCTGATTTAGCATTCTTCTTCCTCCTAAAACTGATTAATCAGGTAGCCCGCTTGCAAAAGGACAACCTTTGATTTGCATTAGTGTGACGGGTCTTAGGAGATACGCAGTCTTATTCAGCACATCAGAGAAGAATCTCACTCTCTAAAGGAAGACTTAGGTTGTTAAGTATTGGCTTGGTGCGTGGCCTGTCAGTTTCTTGAAGGCGTTGCTGAAGTGGGCGTGGTCGTAGTAGCCGAGGGAGTGGGCCAGATCTGTCAGGTTGAGGTCTTGCCCATTGTTGATAGCGTCAACAGCAGCCAGCATGCGGTAACGTTCGATCACCCATTTGGGATGAACGCCGACGTGGCTTTGGAAGAGGCGTTGGATTGTTCTTGGCTGGAAACCTGAGAACCTGGAAAGATCTTTCAGATTGTTAATTTCGTCTGTTGTCGAGATGAGGTCTACGAGTGCACGGGCATCCTTCGCTTTAGATGTCAGGGGATGCTTATGTGAAATCAGGAGGTTGTCCATCTGAACAGCGAATGCGGCTGGTTCATCTGCTGATTTTAGCTGTGAAACTAGTTTTTGTTCGGAAATGTTGAGAAACGGCTCGATGTTCTCGTAGGTGTTGAGGATTAAAGAGGGATTGTATCGGAAAAAATCTGCAAAGGCTCCTGGACGAAACTTTACGCCAAACACGCGGCCTTTCTGCTGCAAGGAATAATGGAATACGCCTGTGTTGATTCCAAATACGCCTGTGGTCTGCAAGGTGTCGATGACAATGTGTTGGGATGGGTGGGGAAGATTAGCTTGCTCATAAGGAGGTTTATCTCGCAGGTCCCATGTGATCAGCCAATAGAATTCGATGGCATCTTGCAATGGTTCAGCTGGGGTGAGCCAGTCCAGGTTGAAGTGCTGGAGACTGCGTTGCTGGTTTAGCAGGCCGCTGATCTGATTTGAGGTGTCATCCTGATTTGGCATAGGCGTAAAAGATAGCAGCTGTCGCGCTTTTACAAGCCCTTCTGATTTTGACGCAGTACGTATTCGGCTCTCAATGCAAGGAGCTGAACATGGCAAAGATTAAATGCACCTACAAAGTTGAAGAATGGAAGGAAGAGACTGCAAAAGAACTTTCCAAGACGAGTAAGGTCGTGTCGGTTCGTGCTCATGGACCCGTCAGCGGAGAAATTGTTGGGCAAGTGAATATGTTTTACCTTCTGGCCTATGTAACTGAAAAAGACGGCAAATACTCGGGGTACACACAGGTCTCCGGTCGATACGGTTCGCGTGAGGGCACGTTCCTCGTTGAGGAGCACGGGGTGTTTGATGCGCAGACTGTTCGCTCTTCGATGATTGTGGTGCCCGGTTCCGGGACTGGGGGATTTAAAGGCGTTTCTGGTCGGGGGGAGTTTGTTACCTCTCATGGTAACGCCGTTGAGTGCAGGCTTGAGCTGGAGTTTGTGGAGAGTGTTGAGCAAGCCTGAGCAAAGATGTGATTAGGTAATCTCCAAAAGTGCCCTTGGGTTCTCTGCGTTTTCTGCTAGGTTTTGCAGTGCACTATATATTTCAATAAGAGTGTGAGACGCAGGAACCCCATATGCCTTCATCTCGTGACCGGGAAGCAAACAGAATGACCGCCCGCCTTGGCCGCTATGCCAAGGTTGGTGGAAATATGAGTGGCATTGCAGCCAAGCTTGCAGCTGGTAAGCTGTTTGGCTGGGATCAAGACCCTGCGAAGAATGCAGCTTCTATCGCAGAATCCCTTGGCGAACTCAAAGGGCCGTTGATGAAAGTGGCGCAGCTTCTTTCAACGATTCCTGATGCTGTGCCTCCTGAATATGCAGCAGAACTGGCGAGCCTTCAGGCAAACGCACCTCCCATGGGGTGGGCTTTTGTTAAGCGACGCATGCGGGCAGAGCTTGGCCCGGGCTGGCAAGGCAAGTTTGATAAGTTTGAAAAGGAGCCTGCAGCAGCGGCTTCTCTTGGTCAGGTGCACAGAGCGTATGATCAGGATGGGGCGATGTTGGCCTGTAAGCTGCAATATCCGGATATGGATAGTGCGGTTGAAGCTGATTTGAACCAATTCGACATGCTGCTTGCTCTGCATCGACGTTTCAGGCCAGCGATCGAGACTTCAGAAATTGCGAAGGAAGTTGGCGACCGACTGCGGGAAGAGTTGGATTATCGACGGGAAGCGCGGCATTCAAAGCTCTATGCCAATGTTTTTGCTGCAGATGAGCAGATCCAGATTCCAGAAGTGTTTGAAGATTTGTCAACACGGCGGTTGCTTTCCATGAGCTGGCTTGAAGGACGTCCGCTGCTGGCTTACCGACAGGAGAAGCTGGAAGCGCGCAACAAGATTGCGCAAGTGATGTTCAAGGCATGGTGGCACCCGTTTGCGCATTATGGTGTGATCCATGGCGATCCCCATCTTGGAAACTACACGATCTTTGAGGATGGCGGAGAGCCGGCTGGTGTGAATTTGCTGGATTACGGATGCGTGCGCATCTTCCCACCAGATTTTGTGCAAGGCGTGGTGGATCTGTATCACGGTCTGCTTGAAGATGATCAGGACCGTGTGGTTGCTGCTTATGAGACATGGGGTTTTGATGGGCTGACGACTGAGCTTATTGAGACTTTGAATATCTGGGCGAGTTTTATTTTTGGCCCGTTGCTCAGCGATAGAGTGCGCTCGATTGCCGATGGTGTTTCTCCAGCGGCTTATGGGCGGCAAGAGGCGTTTCGTGTGCATCAGTCCCTTAAAGAACTGGGGCCGGTGAAAATACCTCGTTACTTTGTTTTTATGGACAGGGCGGCTATTGGGCTTGGATCTGTATTCCTTCACTTACGAGCTGAGCTTAACTTCCATCAACTGTTTAATGAGCAGATTGATGGGTTTGAGCTGGATGCGTTGAGTTCCCATCAAAAGCACCAACTGGACTTATGTGGTTTGACTGGCGAAGATTGAGGCACATACTCAGGCCGTTGGAATTATCCCCGGCACCTAGGTTATTTCCAGAGCGGTTCTTTAGGGAAGTTGCGTCACTGGACCATGTGATGTTAAAGACTCGTATCAGGAAAACTACTTGTTTCGAGGGGGAAGCATGGCTGACGGGAGCGCGTCTGTTATGGACTATGAGGAACACGAGAAGACCTACAAGAACTTTATCAACTTCTCAAAGGTTGGAATTCTTGCAGCTCTCACATTTGTACTCGTTATTGCAATGATTGGATTTGGTGGTACTGCCGGGACGGTTTGGGCAAGCATCACTACAATCGCAACAGTGATTGCAGTTGGCGTTGGCATGGCGTCTGGTGACAGGTCGCACGTTGTACCGGGAATCGTATTCCTGCTTGCTTGTGTGGTAACAGCTGTGCTGACAATCTAAGAAACCTTCAGGTTTCAAAGGTTTTGAGAATCGCAGGAGCAGCGTGCTTCTGCGATTTTTCGTTTCAACCCCGAAATTTGCCAGAGGCGCTGCCCTTTTCTGATCATTATTGAAGAATAGAGCCTTTAGTAAGAGTTGTTCTGAGTTCGGGTATCATATGTCTACTGCGCAAACTGTTCGCGTTCTTCTGCGCTGTTCCTTGCTGCTTGCAATCTTTATCGTGGTTGCAGTTGTCTCATCGCCATCTCATTCTGCCTCGACTGATCTTGGTTTCTCCCAGATCCTGAAGGAAGAAGGCGTTGCTGCGCGTGGTAGCAACTACGAGATCGTGCCGCCGGTGTTGCGGAATGGGACATTGCTTGTTTACAGCCTCAGGGTTCATGGCAAGACTTATAAGGTGCGTGGTACGGCGACATTGAAAAAGCGCATCAATGAACTTCATGCGCTGAAGGGTATTCAAGAACTGGATACGGTTTCTCAAGCGGGTGAGGGCGTTGTGACTGCCGTTGCCAAGCCTCTGACATTTCTCGGCAGTCTTGTAACCTCTCCCAAAGAGACACTGAGTTCCACTGCTGATGGCGTCGGCCTGTTGCTGAATGGGACTGTGAACACCATTACCGGGAATTCCGGAGCGACTGCTCCTTCCAAAGAAAGTGGTAAGAAGTCTTCTGCGGTTGAGAGTGTTGCAGCGGCTGTAGTAGGGCGAGATAGAGCCCGGCGCTATATTGCTGTTGCAGCGAATGTAGACCCTTACACGACGTTTCCTCCACTCTCTGACGCGCTTGATAAGGCTGCCTGGGCCTATGCGACTTCCAATCGCCTGACCAATCTTGCAACTGTGTTTATTCCGGGCGGTGTTGGGACGGCGGTTAGTGGAGTTCTGGCGACAACCAACTTCAGTGAAGCTCTCAAGGCCAGCCCTACCGTTGCTGATGAGACGATGCGCGAGATGCTTGGTGAGATGGCCATTCGCCAGAGCAGTACACGAGCCTTCCTGAGCGCTAGGTCTATGACGCGCGGTGAAAAGATGATTTTTGTTGCAAGCCTAAACTCGTTGAAAGGTGTTCGTGGGCGAAGTGATCTGGTTGATCAGGCGAGCCGGCAGGGGCTTTCTCAAGAGGCGGGATATTATTATCTGTTGGGTCTGATGATGATCGCTGATTATCATATTGATACAGAGCGTCTTGCTTCTGTTGAGTTGTTTGAGGGTATTCCGATTGGTACGACCAGAACCGGGCGTAAAGTTGCCTTTGTTGCTGGTGACCGTGTTGGTTGGAGTGTTGATCAATCAACGACCACACTCAATATCGCAAGCCGTGTCAATCAAACCCATGCGGGCACTGGAGCGAGTGAACTGCGCGTGTTGGGACTGGTTCATCCGACGTTAAAAGCGGAGCTTGGTGCGTTGAACTGGGTTATCCGCGAAAAAGCGCCACTGGCTACTTTCAAAGAAATTGACGTAACAAGCTGATTAAAAAAGTGTTTGGGGTGAGCTCTGAAAGTGTCACCCCAAAACCCAAGGGGCAACATCCAAAATATCGGTGCTTATGGTGAGAGCGCGCTGGCTGTGATTTGGCCGCGGTTCACACTCTTTCATGATCGAGGTGGTCCATGAAAATTGCCGATATTCTTGAACAGGCTTCTATGCCGATTGCTTCTCCTGCTTATCCCAAGGGGCCATACAGGTTTATCGACCGCGAGTTTTTTGTGGTCTCCTATGAAAGTGACCCTGACGCTATTCGTGAAGCTTTGCCTGAGCCTTTGGAGCCGGATGGTTCCAACACGGTGATGTTTGAAGTGATCCGTATGCCCGATTCTGCTGGATTTGGAGACTACACCGAGTCTGGCATCGTGATTCCAGCCAAGTTTGGGGATCACCCTGTGAACTTCACTCAGCAAATGTTTCTTGATGATACTCCGCCGATTTTTGGTGGGCGTGAGATCTGGGGTTTTCCGAAAAAGCTAGGCCATCCTGAGCTGAGTATATCGGGAGCAACATTGACCGGCCATTTGGTTTTTGACGATGTGACGATTGCTATTGCGACCATGGGGTACAAGTACCAGCACTTACTTTATGATGTTGAGCATGGCACGCAGTGTCACCCCGATGCGATCCTCAAGAAGCTTCAGAAAACTCAGGTGAATCTGAAACTTATTCCAGACGTTGACGGTTCTTTGGCCATCGCTCAGCTGGTCGCTTATGAGGCGTCTGATGTGACGGTGAAGGGCGCGTGGTCTGGTCCGGCGAGCTTGCAATTATTCCATCATGCCAATGCGCCAGTGGCCGAACTGCCAATGCTTAAATCACTCGGCGGTGTTCATTTTATTACGGACCTCACGCTACCTTATGGCCGGGTTATGTATGATTACCTGAAGCCTTAAGTGATGCGCTATTTCGGAGGTGCTGCATGCGAGGCAACTTTAGGATCCTTGGGTATTTGATTGGCAGCTTATTCATGTCAGCTCTGCTGGTCTCGCAGGCCACCGGATTTGAGTTGAAGCCTTATAAAGACGAGCTGTTTGCTTATCCGCGGGTTCTGGATCAGGCGATGGACGGGGCGTTCCTGCGGCTTGACTATCAGATCCAGCGTGATTTGCGGGATCGGGATGAAATACCAGAGCGACGGGTTGAAGGGAGATATGTTTCCAGCAGGCCTACCTGGTATGTGCGGGAGCGCTCAGTTGTGCTTGCGGGTAACAAGCGTAAGCATATCCGAGTTGGGAAACCTGACGCCGACACCAAGCTGTTGCTGCTTTATCTGCATGGTAAGGGGGGCAACCGAAAGCAGGGGAATGCTGATTGGACGTTTGGCGGTAACTTCAATCGCCTGAAAAACCTGATGGTGCGGAACAATGGCGTTTATTTGTCTCCTGATGTGAAGATTGAAAGCCCCAGAGGCACTCAGGAAATTCGCGAGCTGATTGCGCGATACCGGAAAGAAGCACCGCAGGCCAAGGTGATTGTGGCCTGTGGCTCCATGGGTTCGCAGGTTTGTTATGGACTTGCGGATCAGGCTGGTGTTGCTGGGCCGCTGTCCGGCCTCATTTTATTGGGCGGAGCGACGGATCGACGATTGTTGACGAGTGAAGCCTATAAGGCAGGCGTGCCGATTGTGTTTGGCCACGGTAGTGCTGACAGGGTTTACAGCTGGGAGAAGCAATATCAGTTGTTTAAGGCAGCCATTGGCAAAACCCAGCGGTATCCGGTGCGTTTTCGGCTATTCGAAACGGGTTCTCACGGGACGCCCATTCGCATGATTGACTGGCGTGATGAGATTAACTGGATGCTGTCGATATCTTCGGCAACAAGGCAATAAAAAAGGCCGGAGAGCCCGGCCTTTAGAAGTGATATGTTTGCGAGCTTAAGCTTGCGGAACGCCTGAAGATGCTGACAGGCGCTGAGAGCCTTCCTTCGCAATCTGGTTTGTCGAAGAAATCTGCAGTGCTCTGCTGTAGGACTGGCGTGCTTCTGTAATCTGACCCAGCGCTTCTTCGGCGCGGCCACGGTTCGCCCAAGCAGATGCGGACTTGCCGTTAAGCGCAATTGCGGCATTGAAGTCTTTGAGTGCAGATTTTGGATCGCTCAGAGAAAGGTACGTTACACCGCGCGCGATCAGAGGTGAGTATGCGCGAGAGTTCAAACCAACAGCCGATGAAAAGTCATTAAGAGCTGCTTCTTGCAGACCTTGTGCCTGATAGATGAGGCCGCGGTTGTGATAGGCCTGCGCATCGCCGGAGTTCAAACGAATGACTTCGTTGTAATCACGAAGCGCTGCTGTATTCTGACCGATAGAGCGGTAGGTATTGCCGCGTCCGTTCAGGGCCTTCACGTAATCTGGTTTGATAGAAAGTGCTGAGCTGTAATCCTGAACTGCCTGAGACGTGTTGCCCTTGCGGCGTTCTACTAAAGCTCGGTTTGCGTAGGCCTGATAAGAGTTGGGTCTCAGCTGAAGAGATTTGTTGAAGTCCTCAATAGCTTGATCAAGGCGCCCAGCTTTTGCGTATGCAATGCCGCGCTTGTTGTAGGCGTCGGCATCGGTTGGATTTGCGTCAACAACGGCACTCAGACTATCGATGTTGGAGGAAGAGCCAACAGCTTTGTCGATGGGCACATTCTGATAAACAAGGCCAGATGAGTTGGATTGGCATGCTGCAACGCCAAGTGCGAGCAGACACACACAGATGCCTTTAGCCAGTTTATTGTTCACGAGAATGTGCCCCATTCTTAAAGAGTCCTTGCAATGACACGGTAGCCTACACTTTAGTGTGGCAAAAAAAGGTCAAATGAACCAGCAAAAACAACAAACGGACCAACCGGTTTACCGGTTAGTCCGTTCTGAATTCTAGCTTCGGTCCGCTCACACGCTTTTCGTCAAACATAGTTGAGCCTTAGCTGTGTGATGTCCCGAGTGCCGCCGGATTAACGACGACCTTTGCCGACCAACAGGCCTTCACGCTGAGCGCGCTTGCGAGCCAGTTTGCGAGTGCGGCGGATTGCTTCTGCCTTTTCGCGAGCCTTCTTTTCAGATGGCTTTTCGTAGTGGCCACGAAGCTTCATTTCACGGAAGATGCCTTCACGCTGCATCTTTTTCTTAAGCGCTTTAAGCGCCTGATCGACGTTATTATCGCGAACGAGAACCTGCACGCGTTTATCCTTACCTTCGAGCATTCTGGATTACGTATCCAGAACGACATAGATGAAATGATTGATAGCAACACTTAGCGCATATGCACGGGTCACAAGAACTCCGTCGCCGCTGATGCGTCGCTTCTTGACGGGGTAACTAACAGACTGCGTGGGGGCTGTCTACCTCCTTACTTGAGAATCTATGTTAATTTATAGATGGGAAAGGGGGGAATACCTCTTGTGGGACAAGGCAATCTCAGCAGCGTTTGCTCATTTTCTTCAAAATGGCGCATTGGCACGCTCGTGTGTGAAGTAAAAGATAAGTAAAAAATGCTTTCAAAATGCATCGTAACTTCATCTGTAAAATTATTTTGAAAAAATACAACCCTTGATTGCGTATGGTTGAGTCCCTCTTTTGCCGCTGAAAAAAGTCACAGGAGCTTTTCTGAACAGTGGAAATCGAGGTGGAAATTTGAATGGAATTTGCTTCAAACGTCGTTCGTCATGTCCGACTTCGAAACTGAGTCGAGAGAGGCCATCCTACTCGCGAGAGCTGTGAGTGGAGGGCTCTCTTTAGATCCACGGAACGATCCCTGAGAAAACTCGTTGCTCTAGTTATAGGGAAGGGGTTTATACGTGGTGATGGATCATGCATACTCTAGTGACCTCATTTGGGTAATCGACCAGAAGAAAGAATAATGTAATGTGCCGCTGGCTTGCGTACCGTGGAGCTCCCATTTTCATGGAAGAGCTGATTTCAATGCCCAATCATTCTTTGATTGCGCAGAGCTTGCATTGTGCGGAAGCCAAGGTAAACACTAATGGTGACGGCTTTGGGATTGGTTGGTACGGTCACAAATCAGAGCCGGGACTTTATCGTGATACGCAACCTGCGTGGGGTGATGAGAACCTTCTGAGTATTACCAAGCACCTCAAGTCCTCTTTGTTCTTTGCTCATGTGCGCGCATCTACGGGCACTGCGACCTCTCGTTCAAACTGCCATCCGTTTGCTGTCGGCAAATGGATGTTCATGCATAACGGACAGATTGGAGGGTATGATGATATCCGCCGCCAGATTGAGAGTTTGATCAGCGACGACTTTTATCGTTACCGGCAGGGTACAACGGACAGTGAAGCGCTGTTTCTTGCCATGTTAAGTCATGGTCTGGATGTTGATCCTGTGGGGGCCGTGCAACAGGTGTTCACGAAAACACTTGAGATTATGCGTTGCAATGATGTCATTGCTCCATTGCGTGTAGCGATGGCCTTGACTGATGGTGAGCGCCTTTATGCTGTGCGTTGCTCTAGTGATAAGATTGTTCCAAGCCTGTATTACCGCTTACATAACAGCAACTTGAGTGTTGTCTCTGAGCCTTTGGAAAAGGGCGGGCAAGGTTGGTATGAAGTGCCTTGCGGACACATCATGGTCTATGGCGGTGATAATGCGCCTTGCTTTATTCCTCTGGACATTCCTGAAGAGTTTTGCAAAGTAGCGTAATCGACATTTTCACTAGCGGTATTGCTTAGGCAAGAAGCCACTGGGACTTTGTCGGTCTGTTTCTATGATAGGAAGTTTCCTCCCAGCGAGGCATTGCGGTCAATTGCAGGAGCCAGCCTTGTTTATGTTCTTGAGAGGCTCAAGTTCTGGAGGGGCTCCATGCCCTTTTCTTCAGGAGCTTATGATGACGCGGGTTGAAAGCACCAGCGTTGCCAAACCCACATCCATGTCTGCATGGTGGGGGGAGTCCAATGCAACGCTTATTTTGGGATTGCCTTTGATCGGTGCGCAACTTGCGCAGATGGCAATTAATGCCACCGATGCATTGATGATCGGTTGGCTTGGCGCAACAGAGCTGGCAGCATCCGTGCTGGCTTTGCAGTTGTTCTTTCTGACATGGCTGGCAGGACTTGGGTTCTTGCAAGCCGTTATGCCATTGGCATCCAGAGCCGAAGGTAAAGGCGACGTGCGTAATGTGCGGCGTGCTTCGCGCATGGGCCTTTGGATTTCGCTCATTTATACGACTTTTGCGATGGTCGTGCTGTGGAACGGTGAGAGTCTCTTGCTGGCTCTTGGGCAGGACGCAGAAGTTTCTGCCATTGCTGCGGATTATCTGCGCATTGTGCAGTGGTCGATGTATCCATCTCTTTTTGTGGCGGCGCTGCGTAGCTTCCTTACCAGTATTGAACGTTCGCAGATTGTTTTGTGGGCGACTGTGGTGAGTGCTGTGGTCAATGCACTTCTCGATTATGTGCTGATCTTTGGCTATTACGGCTTTCCTCAACTTGGCATTCTAGGTGCCGGGATTGCGTCTGTAGTGACTGCGTTGGCATCCTGTGTGATTTTGATTGCCTATGTGTTTTGGGAAGAGAAGTCTCGCAAATATGAGGTGTTTGTTCGCTTTTGGCGTGCTGACTGGCCTGCGTTCTTCGAAATCCTGCGTCTCGGCTGGCCGATTTCCCTCATGTTGGTTGCTGAAGTGGGACTGTTTGCAGCTGCCGCTTTGATGATGGGGTGGATCGGGACACTGGAGCTTGCTGCTCACGGTATTGCGGTTCAGCTCTCTGGTATTGCGTTTATGATTCCGCTTGGCTTTGCAAACGCTGCTGTGGTGCGTGTTGGTATCGCATCTGGCCGTAGTGATGCTGATGCTATTACGCGGGCCGGTTGGGTCGCACTGATCTGGTCCATTGTGATTGGCCTGCTTGGTGCGGTGTTGTTTGTTGCGATCCCTGACACGCTGATTTCCTTCTATCTGGACACCAGCAATCCAGACGCAGCTGATGTGATCCGCCTCGGCGTGCCGCTGGTCTTTATTGCAGCGGTGTACATGGTTGTTGATGGTATTCAGGTGGTCGCTGGCGGTGTTCTGCGCGGTCTTTCCGATACGCGAATACCAATGGTGATTGCGGTGATTGGTTACTGGATTATTGGGGTGCCGCTTTCCTACGTGATGGCGTTCACCTTTAACTGGGGCCCAGAAGGGATCTGGGTTGGTTTGGCCAGTGGTCTCTTTATCACCGGCATCCTGTTGCTGATCCGGTTCCAAAAACGCGATCAACTTGGTCTGGTTAGGCTAGGATAGTCTGGTTCAATTAAATGAAAGCCCCCGAAGATGATCAGATCTTCGGGGGCTTTTTCTTTGTAGGATAACGCGATCAGGATTTTGGGGAGAGGCGGTTGATGTGGCCCATCTTGCGGCCTTCCCGTGTCTCTGCTTTACCGTAGAGCGTCAGACGAGCGTTTGGCTCCAGAAGTGCTGATTCCCATGAGTTGACATCATCACCAATCAGGTTTTCCATGATGACGTTGTGTGCTCGGGTTGGCCTGCCAAGTGGCCAGCCAGCAACAGCGCGAACATGCTGTTCAAACTGAGAAACCGGACAAGCGTCTTCTGTCCAGTGACCTGAGTTGTGAACGCGTGGCGCTATTTCGTTGACCTTCAACTCTGTAGCCTCGCCGTCTCTGACGACAAACAGTTCTACACCCATCACTCCGATATAATCGAGCGCAACAGCGATGCGGGTTGCCATATCGATGGCTTCCTGAGCGGTTTCTGCCGGGATGTCTGCTGGTACGCTAGAGGTCTTCAGAATGTGGTTCTTGTGGTAGTTGTCCGCAGGGTCGTAGCATTTGACTGTTCCATCCACGCCACGCGCGACGATGATGGAGATCTCTTTTTCAAACGGGACGATGCCTTCAAGGATGGCTGGCTGATCGCCAAGCTTGCTCATGGCGCCTTCGATATCCTCAGGTGTACGGATCATGATCTGGCCTTTGCCATCATATCCAAAACGGCGCGTTTTCAGTACACCCTGACCGCCCAACTCCATGAGCGCAGCTTCCAGTTCTGCCTGCGTGTCGACTTTTATGAAGGGAGCGACCTGCGTCACCGCTTCTTCTGAAAGGAATGTCTTTTCTGCCAGGCGATCCTGGGAAACTTTCAGTGCATGTGGGCCGGGGCGAACTGGAACAAACTGCTCCAGAATGCGGGCTGTCTCGCCGGGGATATTTTCGAACTCATAAGTGACGACTGAAACGCTTTTCGCAAACTGGGTGAGTGCTTGTTCGTCTTCGTAGGCCGCAACGGTCTTCTTTTCTGAGACCTCAAAAGCGGGGCTGTTTTCATCCGGGCAATAGATATGGCACTTCAGGCCCATCCTGCTGGCGGCTTGCGCGATCATGCGGCCAAGCTGGCCTCCACCCAAAATACCAATCGTGTCGCCAGGACGTAGTGTGGAACCCATTTCGAAAACTTTCCAGATGTTAGGGGCCAGATGTTAGGGGCGGCTTGATACAAATGAGGCGCCTGCAAGTGGGCGCCTCTGAAACTCTTACTCTTCCGGGTTGACTGGCTTCTCGGCCACAGCCTGACTTTGCTTTTCGCGCCAATCATCCAGGTTGGCAGCGATCTCCGGATTGTTGAGTGCCAAAACAGCAGCTGCCATTAATGCTGCGTTGACAGCACCTGCACGACCAATGGCAAGAGTGCCGACCGGAATGCCTGCTGGCATTTGAACGATGGAAAGGAGACTGTCCTGTCCCTTAAGGGCGCGCGACTCAATTGGAACACCAAACACTGGCAGCGGTGTCATGGATGCAGCCATGCCCGGAAGGTGGGCTGCTCCGCCAGCGCCAGCGATAACAACCTTGAAGCCGTTCTCTTTTGCTGTTTTGGAAAACTCTACCAGACGGTCCGGGGTGCGGTGAGCTGAGACGATGCGAGCATCATAGGAAACTCCCAGTGCTTCTAGCGTATCTGCAGCATTTTTCATGGTTGGCCAATCGGATTGGCTTCCCATGATGATAGCGACTTCTGGCTGGTCTGTGCGGTTCATAAAACGGGCACCCTCTGAGCGTCTGGGAAGAAAGCGCGGATTATAGAAATAACACGGCGTGTTTCAAGCCAATTACAACAAGAAATGCCAATAGTATACGAAGGTTAGAGCTCTGCCTCTAATTTAGGCAATAATGTCAGGTAAGAGCTGTGTTTCCAGTACCTGAATCTGGTCTCTTAGCATCAGTTTTTTCTTCTTTAAGCGTTGCAGCTGGAGAACATCTGCCCGTCCCGTTTCAATGAGCGCTTCGATGGAATGATCAAGATCCCGATGCTCCTGTCGCAACTCAGCGAGCTCGGAACGCTTGCTATCCTGATCGAGAGTATCTTCCGTCATCGTTTTGTCCTCACATGACACATATCGGTCTGTGTGCAACGAGACCCATCATTGATCAAATCTGGTGGGGCGCGTTGTCGCAATTCACCGCTCGGCAACAGTATACCGAATGTGCAGCGGTGATGAACAAGAGTCTCTCGATTTTTACAGGAAGTGTTGTCTCATGACGGATTTACGCAGCGTATATATAGGGTTGAATACTTAGTGAAGTTCTCTTTTGAGTGGAATATGAAACCCATTAAATTTACTGGGTCATTTATAAGTTCCCTAAGTTTTTCATGAATTAGCGATCTCGCGTTGTAGAGGCCCCAAAAAAACAGCTAATCATAGTTCGACAACTCAATAAAATGGTGCCATCATCCTCCTGTAACAGAGACAATGTAGGAGGATCAAAACCTATGTCCATCCGTGAGCATTTGACTGAGCTGGAACGCCGCCATGCTACCATTGAGAGGGAGCTGGAAACAGCCAAGCACCATCCTTCGATGGATGAGATCGAACTAGGCAATCTAAAAAGGCAAAAGTTGAAGCTTAAGGATGAGATCTCGCGAATACGAGTGACAGGGTAGCTTCCTTTTTCTTAACCGAATAGAGAATGCGTCGCTTTTAGCGGCGCATTTTTTGTTTGGGGTCAGCCGATCTTTTTTGCTTCTTCGCGCAGTACGAACTTCTGGATCTTGCCTGTTGAGGTTTTCGGCAGGTCTGTGAAGACAACAGTTCTTGGTGATTTGAAGCTGGCCAGATGCTGTTTGCAGTAGGTTACGATATCGTCTTCCGTCACACTGCTGTTCTCTTTCAGCTCCACAAATGCACAGGGAGTTTCCCCCCACTTGTCATCGGGACGGGCAACCACTGCTGCTGATGAGATTTCCGGGTGTTTGTAGAGGACTTCCTCGATCTCAATGGATGAGATGTTTTCACCTCCTGAGATGATGATGTCTTTGGAGCGGTCTTTGAGTTGGACGTATCCATCTTCATGCTGAACGCCCAAGTCACCAGAGTGGAACCAACCGCCGTTGAAGGCTTCCTGTGTTGCGGAGGGGTTCTTCAGATACCCCTTCATCACAACATTGCCTTTGAACATGACTTCGCCAATGGTTTCTCCATCAGCAGGGACTGGCTTCATGGTTTCGGGGTCGAGAACAGCGAGATCCTGCAAAGCGACGTAATTGACGCCTTGTCTGGCTTTCAATGCAGCTTGTTCTGATGCCGGAAGTTCATTCCAATGATCATGCCATTCGTTGACGACGGCTGGGCCATAGACTTCTGTCAGCCCATAGAGATGAGTAACATTGAAGCCTTCCTCTGCCATAGCTGCAAGAACAGCTTCAGGTGGCGGCGCTGCGGCGGTGAAAAACTCGACATCATGGGTGAGTTTGCGCTTCTGATCCTCAGAGGTGTTGAGCAATGTGGACATCACGATTGGAGCACCGCAGAGGTGTGTGACTTTCTCATCTGCCAAGGCATTCCAGATAGGGGCTTGTCGTACTTGACGGAGACAGACATGCGTTCCGGCAACGAGGGACAAAGCCCATGGGAAACACCAGCCATTGCAGTGGAACATTGGCAGTGTCCAGAGATAGACCGGTTTTTTGCCCATGGCTGCGGTGATGATGTTTGCCTGTGCGAGAAGGTAGGCACCACGATGATGATAAACGACGCCTTTCGGGTTTCCTGTTGTACCCGAAGTGTAGTTGAGCGTGATTGCATCCCATTCATCCGCGGGAAGTTGCCAGTCAAAATCAGCGGAACCGCTGGCGATCAGCTCCTCGTACTCCAACTCTCCAATTGCGGAGGCTGATTGAGGGAATTCTTTGTCGTCGTAAAGCACCACTTCCGGCTTCACCGCTACCAGTTCCAATGCTTCGGTCATGACCTTCGAGAACTCACGATCAACGATTACGAGCTTGCTCTCTGCATGGTCTAGCTGGAATGCGATGATAGCGGCATCAAGGCGGGTGTTGAGTGCGTGGAGAACGGCTCCAGCCATTGGTACGCCGTAATGAGCTTCAAGCATGGGTGGTGTGTTGGGCAGCATGACAGACACGCAGTCATTCTTGCCGATACCACGCTTTTCCAGGGCGCTCGCGAGTTTAATAGAGCGCTCATAGAACTCCTTGTAGGACCTGCGAATCTTGCCGTGAATGATGGCTGTGTGGCTTGGAAAAACTTTTGCAGCTCTCTCCAAAAAACTGAGTGGGCTTAATGGCGTGTAATTTGCTTCAGTTTTTGGGAGGTCTTTGTCGAAATATGATGTGTTTGGACTATTGTTTTTCATGAAATTCCCCAGGCATTCAACTTCCGCTCAAGAGAACTGCGAAGATCCGTTGAGCTGGCTATCAGCTTTCCCAAGATAGTTATTGGCTCCGATGAAGAGCTTGGAATTAAGAGTGTCGCATATTTTGATATATCTGAGTATAGACGCAGGGGGTAGTTCAGGTGACTTAGATGTTAGTCTGAGGGTCTTCTTGTTATTAGACTTTCATCTATAAGTATTTTTGAGATGTTTTGTGGATTGGTGTCGATATATTCGGCGAATTTAAATGCGGTGGTTGCAACTGGTGTCTTAACTTAACGGCAAAGGTGAAATCTTGTTGCGTTTTTGGGCAAGACAAACGCTCGCGACAATTTGCAACACCTCAGAAGTCTTCCCCGTTTGCCTTTCGATTTGTAATGTAGACCTGTCTGATAAAAGAATAAATCGCGACCCGTTTGATACGGCGAGTGATGAACAAGCAGGGCTCGCATGACCGTAGTGACACCAAATCGACAGGGGAAAATCGCCTTATTCTTTGGCGTGGTTTTCTGCGCGATTACCGTGGCTCTGACGGGTTATATTTTCACCCTCGGACCACAGCGATCACAGGATGCGCAGTGGTTTGTTTTGTTGGTGGCGTTCCCTGTTCTGATCCAGCTGTATCTCAATCGTGCAGTCATTTTGAATCACTTCCGGGATCATTGGTATCTTTGGGCCATATCGACAGCTGTTTGTCTGGTTGTCGGGCTCCAACTCAACTTCGGTCAGCTCAATTCGACAGGCAGTATGGCAGATCAGCTGCGGACTTATTTCTTCTCGTGGGTCGAAGGGCAGCCGCCAAGCTCAGAATATGCAGGCAATCCATCAGATGCCTATAATGCAAAGCAAGTTCGGTATCGGATTGTTTCGCCCGCGCGTGGAGATCTGGATCTGACTGATCCCTCTGGTTTCTTTCATAACCGAGTGACCTGGAAGACAATGCCGGATGCTGCTTTTGAGGTCGACGGGCCAATCGACATGATCAAGAGTGTGCTTTACCACGGCTTGGGTGAGCGCGACTGATACTCACGTAGTTGATGGCTTATGCTACATCCTTTCTCTCCACCGTATAACACGCCTTAAAAGCCTGATGCGCCATCCCAAATCAGTTTGAGTGCGATAACAAACAGGGCTGCATACGTGATCTTGTAGAACAGCTCTTTGTTGATGTGTTTTACGATCTTGATTCCCGCCAGTGTCGCCAGAGGGGCGAGCGGTAGCAATACAAGAGATGTCGCGATGTTTTTGGCGTCAAACTGTCCAAGGGCGAAGTAAGGCAGCATTTTTGAGAAATTTACGACCGAAAAGAAGATGACTGCGGTACCTGCCATGACTGGTGGTGCCAGTCTGAGTGGCAAGACATACATTTGAAATGGGGCTCCGCCTGCATGGGCGATGAAACTGGTGACACCAGAAACTGTGCCCCAGAACCCTCCTAAAAGCACATTCTGCGGCTTTGGTGGTTTGTTGGCTTTGTTGTTGAACCAATAATCGAGCACAAAGACCAAAGCGATTGCGCCAGTGACCAATCTGATGTGGGTTTCAGAGATGTAGGCTGCCGCGAAATAGCCGATCAGAGTTCCTGTCAGGCCAGCTGGTATAAGAATGGCCAGTGTTTTCCTGCAAAAGATTGCCCGGTAGGAGAAAAGACCGACTGCGTCCATGACCAGCAGGATCGGGAGGAGTATTCCTGCTGCCTGCACAGGTGGAATTGCCAATGACATAAGCGGCACACCGACAAGGGCGAGGCCGCCTCCGAATCCTCCTTTGGCCATGCCAACGATGAAAACAGCAGGTATTGCACAGAGGTAGAAGAAGGGATCGGTAATTGGCAGCATGATTTGTTTCCCGCAAGGGTGCAGGCAAGTCCTTTTTATTTAAGAGGAAACTAAGAAATAGGCGGGTTGAAAACTATATGGTTATCTTTAGTTATAAGCCGATTTTATAATATAGCAAAACTTGCCTTTAGGGCATTCAGGGCTCAGTCTTAGCCGAACCTGTGGACAGGTACTATGCAGGGGTGCATGGGAGGAGAGCAGCTATGACAAGCCGATACCACGACATCTACAATGGATGGAAAGAAAACAAAGAAGCCTTCTGGGATGAAGCTGCTAAGGGCATTGACTGGTTCTCGCCCTACACCAAGACATTCGATGCTTCGCAAGGCACATATGGACGATGGTTTGTCGGCGGTGAGTGCAACACCTGCTACAACTGTGTTGATCGCCACGTAGAGCATGGCCGTCCGGGACAGCCAGCGATCATTTACGACAGTGCTGTTACTGGTGAGAAGCGCACCTATACGTATCTTGATGTGCAAGAGCAAGTGGGAGCTATGGCAGCGCTGCTGCGTGAGAAGGGCGTTGAAAAAGGCTCTATGGTGCTGATCTATATGCCCATGATCCCTGAAGCGACGTTTGCGATGCTCGCCTGCGCACGGCTTGGTGCGATCCACTCTGTTGTATTTGGCGGTTTTGCGGCTCAAGAGCTTGCTGTTCGTATCGAGGATTGCAAACCTCAGGCTATCATCAGCGCGTCCTGTGGCATCGAGCCGGGGCGTGTGGTTGAGTATAAGCCGCTGCTGGACCGTGCCATTGAACTGTCCTCCCATAAACCTGATTTCTGTTTTGTTCAGCAACGCGAGCAAAAGGTTGCTGGCCTCATTGAAGGCCGTGACTTTGATCTGGGCGCGCTGATGGAAACTGCGGTGGCCGAGAAGATGACCACCGAATGTGTTCCTGTTGCTGCGACTGATCCACTTTACGTGCTCTACACTTCCGGTACGACCGGACAGCCGAAAGGCGTGGTGCGTGACAATGGCGGGCATATGGTTGCCCTCAAGTGGTCCATGGAAAACCTCTACGGTATTGATCCGGGCGAAGTGTTCTGGGCTGCGTCTGATGTGGGCTGGGTGGTTGGTCACTCTTACATCGTTTATGCGCCGCTGCTTCATGGGGCCGCGACTATTCTTTATGAAGGTAAGCCGGTTGGAACACCCGATGCTGGTGCATTCTGGCGGGTGATCTCAGAGCATTCCGTGGTTTCGTTGTTTACCGCGCCGACGGCTTTCCGGGCGATCAAGAAAGAAGATCCGGAAGGTAAAGAGCTGGCGAAGTACAGCAATGCTGGCCTGCGGTCGCTATTCCTTGCAGGAGAGCGAGCTGATCCGGATACAATTTTATGGGCAGAAAACCTGCTCGGCGTACCTGTCATCGATCATTGGTGGCAGACAGAGACTGGCTGGTGCATCGCTGGTAACCCTCTTGGCCTGGGTAAGCTGCCTATCAAGTTGGGCAGTTCCACTGTCCCAATGCCGGGATATGATATGCGCGTGCTTGATGATGAGGGGAATGCGCTTGGAGCGGGTGAACTTGGCAACATTGTTGTGAAGCTACCGATGCCACCGGGATCGCTGCCAACGCTTTGGAATGCTGATGATCGGTTCAAGGAAGCGTATCTCACAGAGTTCCCCGGCTATTACAAGACGGCAGATGCTGGTCTTATGGATGATGACGGCTATCTCTTCATCATGGCTCGTACCGATGACATCATCAACGTGGCTGGGCACCGCTTGTCTACCGGTGGCATGGAGGAAGTTCTTTCTGAACACCCGGATGTGGCTGAGTGTGCCGTGATCGGGATTGCCGACAATCTCAAGGGCCAGTTGCCATGTGGTTTTGTCGTTTTGAAGAGTGGCGTTGAAAAACAAACTGCTGTGATTGAGAAAGAGCTGGTTGCTCTGGTGCGTGAAAAGGTTGGTCCTGTTGCTGCCTTTAAGCTGGCGATTACCGTTGAGCGCCTTCCCAAAACACGGTCTGGCAAGATCCTTCGAGCGACCATGCGGAAGATTGCAGATGGTGAAGAGTTCAAGATGCCAGCGACAATTGATGACCCTGCTATTCTCGAGGAAATTGCTGAAGCGATCTCTGTTCGTGGAGTGGCATCTGTTAGCTAAATTCAGAGAAACTAAGCAGTTTTACTGGAGAAGTGCATCGACATGTTTAGGCTTTGAGATTATGGTCGGCGAAATTTCGGCATTGCCAGAGGTATCTTCAAAGTGAAACTAGAGAAGAAAGTTGCGATTGTAACCGGTGGCGCTCAAGGCATCGGTTACGCTATTGCGCAGCGTTTTTTGCAAGATGGCGCCAAAGTCATGATCTCCGACTCCGATGAGCGGGCCGGTGAAGCGGCTCAGGAAGCTCTTTCCGAGTTTGGGCATGTGGCGTTTTGCCATTGCGACGTCAGCGTTCGCCTTGATGTACGCAATATGGTTGCAAACACTCTGGATGAGTTTGGCGACATTGATGTGCTGGTTAATAACGCTGGCATTACAGCAGCTGGTGATTTTCTTCAACTTTCTGAAGATGATTTTGACCGGGTTTTACGTGTCAACTTGAAGGGTGCATTCCTGTGCTCTCAAGCTGTTGCACGGCATATGGTCGAGAAAGTTGAAGAGGGCGGTTCTGCTGGCTCAATCATCAATATCAGCTCCGTAAACAGTGTTTTAGCGATCCCTGATCAGGTTCCTTACACCATCTCCAAGGGTGGCTTGAACCAGCTGACGCACGTTTCGGCTGTGGCGTTGGCAAAGCACGGCATTCGTGTGAATGGTATTGGGCCTGGTTCCATTGAGACACAGATGCTCAAGAGCGTTGTGCAGGATGCGAGCAAGATGGAAACGGTTCTTTCCCGGACGCCGCTTGGCCGTTTGGGGCAACCTGCTGAAGTGGCCAGCATTGCTGCGTTCCTCGCTTCAGAAGATGCAAGTTATGTTTCCGGGCAGACCATTTTTGCTGATGGTGCGCGCATGCCGCTGAACTATACAGTGGATGTGAGTGAGCCTGAGTAAGCTTCGCAGATAGAATTGAAAAAGCCGCGCTTGATGCAAGCGCGGCTTTTTTTATGAGTGTTTTGTCTGAAAGCCAGATACGCTTTCTGGAGTGCGCTCTAGCTTGCTTTTTCCTGAGAGTTGAGCGCTTCTGCTCCAATCTCAAACTGCATTCTGGCGAGTTTTGCATAAAGGCCGTTTTGAGCGACCAGTGTGTCGTGGGTGCCTTCTTCCACGATCTTCCCACTGTCCATCACAACGATACGATCTGCTTTGAGGACCGTTGCCAGACGATGTGCGATAATCAGTGTGGTCCGGCCTTCCATAAGCTTATCGAGGGCTTTTTGGACAATGGTCTCGCTTTCGGCATCCAGTGCGCTGGTGGCTTCGTCCAGCAGCAAAACAGGGGCGTCTTTCAGAATGGCACGAGCGATCGCGATGCGCTGTCGTTGTCCTCCTGAGAGAGTTACTCCGCGCTCGCCAATGAGTGTGTCATAACCGTTCCTCATGTTGTTGATGAAGTCATCAGCCAACGCGAACTTTGCAGCTTCAACAATTTGCTCTCTGGACGCGACCTCTTTGCCAAATGCGATGTTTTCTGCAATTGAGCTGCCGAAAATAGCGGTGTCCTGAGGGACCAGAGCGATGTGCTCGCGTAAGTCTCGTGGATCAGCAGAGTTCAGTTCGATGCCGTCGAGTGTGACCTTACCTGCAACCGGATCGTAATATCGCATCAAGAGCTGGAACAGAGTGGACTTGCCTGCGCCACTTGGGCCGACAATCGCAACTGTTTCGCCCTTTTTGACGGAGAGGTTCAAACCTTCCAGAACGCCAGCTTCTTTTGCTGTTGGGTAATGGAAGTCGACATCATCAAACTCAAGCTCGCCAATGGCAGGAGAGGGGAGAGTGACTGGATTGGCTGGTGCATTGATTTCGGATGGGACATGCAACAGTCCTGTAATGCGGTCTGCTGCGCCAGCGGCTTTTGCCAGTTCGCCCCATACCTGAGAGAGCTCGCTCATAGCTCCAGCAGCAATGATGGAATAGATGAGGAACTGTGTGAGCTGACCGCCACTCATACGGCCATCAATCACGTCCAGTGCGCCAACCCAGAGTACTGCCACAATGCTTGAGGCGATGATCAGGATGATTGTCGCAATCAGGAATGCGCGAGCGCGGGTGGCAATGAGAGCAACTTCATAGGTTGTCTCGATATCTCCTGCAAACCTGTCTGAAACGCTCTTTTCATTGGTGAAAGCCTGCAGTGTGCGAATGGAACCAAGTGCTTCTGTTGCATAAGCAATTGCATTTGCCAGAGTGGATTGTGCATGGCTGGTTCTGTTACGAACCGCACGGCCAAAGCCAAGCAGTGGTAGAACAATGAGCGGGATCGCAAGCAGCACAAACAAGGAGAGGCGCGGGCTGGTGATGACCATCAGGGTTGTCGAACCAGCGAACATCAACAGGTGTCGCAAGGCAATAGATGCGCTGGCTCCGAATGCTGACTGAATGAGGGTCGTATCGGCTGTCAGGCGCGAAATGATCTCACCGGACTTTGTTTTGTCGTAGAATGAGGGGGATAAATAAGTGAGGTGACGGAACACGTCAGAGCGTAAGTCCGCTACGACTCGCTCACCAATCATCATGACCATATAGTAACGAAGAGAGCTGGTGAGGGCGAGTAGCGCGATTACAAAAATAATGACAATGAAATAATCGTCAATCAAGTTGGGGTTGTCGCCGGTAAAACCGTAGTCAACCATGTAGCGGACGGCTATTGGCAGAACCAAAGTAAGGCCAGCTGCCGCCAGCAGAGCAAAGGTTGCCAGAACCAGACGGGCTTTGTGCCTTAAAAGATAAGGGAAAAGTGTTGCGAGTGGACGCAAGGTCTTTTCCCGATTGTTTGAGTCCCGCTGGCTCATGCCACCCCCGGATATCTGCGAAATCATTTAAGTTTATCGTATGATGCAGTAGATGTGTCCCGATAGTTTTAATTGCAAGCGCTTTCTCTGGTTTTCTGCGGGCTGTACCCTCTTGTTTCCTCGGTTTGGATGGGGTATAGACGCCTTCACAATTGTGCCGTTCTTGGAAAAGTGCGGCTTCTTTCTACCGATGCTTCAGGCCAGCCCTAAGCCCATCTTTTGATTGAGGCGGCTCAGCCGTTGCTGACAGGACAGTTTAGTCATGAAACAGGACATTCATCCAGATTACCACACCATCACTGTAAAGCTCGTTGATGGTTCCGAATTCACCACCCGTTCTACTTACGGTAAAGAAGGTGACACCCTGCAGCTCGACATCGATCCGAGCTCCCACCCAGCATGGACTGGTGGTGACCGTCAGCTCATGGACCGTGGCGGTCGCGTGTCCCGCTTCACCAACAAGTTTGGTGGCTTCCTGGGTAAATAATTGCTCTGAAGTTTGCGAAATTAAAAAACCCGAAGCGTTTGCTTCGGGTTTTTTTGTGCGCGTTTGAGGAGTGCGCAGGGTTGCTAGCGGAGTTTGACGCTAGCGAAACTTCTCAGGCTATTTAAAAGCCGCTGTGATTTGAGAGAGCTGATCACCC
This sequence comes from Pseudovibrio sp. W74, assembly GCF_001623085.1. Taxonomy (NCBI): domain Bacteria; kingdom Pseudomonadati; phylum Pseudomonadota; class Alphaproteobacteria; order Hyphomicrobiales; family Stappiaceae; genus Pseudovibrio; species Pseudovibrio sp. W74. Next base: position 97,843 of record NZ_LMCJ01000001.1, on the reverse strand, counting down.
ACTGGATTGGAGGTGTTTGCCGCTTGCTCGCGCAGGAGCTCCTCCTTGAGCATGCTATCGACGTGCTTGATGCGTCTTTGCAGGTGGAGTGAGGTCTCGATCAGGGTGCGAAGTGTTTCAGGCAGGTCTGGCCAGGCCGGGTTCTGCATTTCCTTGGTCGCATTATCGACGCGGATCTTGTTTTTCTCATTCTGAGCTTCTGCTTGTACAATCTCACCATCATTGACTGCCCGTTGCAGCAGAAGCCAGGAGGCCATCTGCATGAGGCGTGTGGTGAGGCGCATGGACTCGGTTGCGTAGGCGAGAGACGCGGCGGAGCCAAGAGCTTTGCTCTGTTTCCTTCCCGGACCATCAAGATAGGATGCAGTGTCTTCAATAAGGCCCATTCCTTCGCGGAAAAGCTCCGTGAAGTTTTGGGAGGACATGAGCCGTTGAGCGAAGTTGAAGGTGTTCTCTGGCCCTGTTTCAGTTTTGAATTCACCCATCTTAAAAATCCCTTCAATAACTGCGTTAGGTTTCTCTCACTCGCGTCCTTTAAAATCCCAGTCTGAAACAATTACGGCTCGAAAATTGAAGTGAGCCTTTTGGAAAGAATAAAACTGTCTCGAAATGGAGCAAGAGATCTTACTTCAATCTGAGCGGAGCAAAGCCCGTGCCAACTCATGGTTGTGAATAGAGTGATTAAACCGGGATTGGGTGTTGCTTGAGCAGAAAAAAAGAGCCGCATCGGTGCGGCTCTGAGGTGTTTTAACAGGGAGGCGTCAAGCAGAGTGAATGTTCACTCTGGTTCCAGATCAACTGGAATAACTAAGTTCTAATTTAAAATGGTTAACGATACGTAAACTATAAGTATCCAATTCATTTATTTGCAATTTGTAGCTTGCATTTATATGAATTTGAGTAAGTTTTTGTTTTAAACTTTGTTTGATTACTTAAAGAAGCTTTCGGCTGATGAGTTGGCGCTTGATTTTGTTTCGATCTCATTCTCAACGCGCACGATCTCTGCCTTAAGCTGCTCAAGACGCTCATTTAATTCGTGGATTGAGAGGTTCGTGAGGGGCTCTCCCACCATTACCCCGGAGGTTGCTGGGCGAGGTGTGTCATCATCATCGAATAAACCCATAGCGTTATGTACTCCTTGTGTTTGCCTTGGTGAATTCTCGATATCAAAAAAGCGAGAATTCACCTTTGGTGGGGTAGACGGGCACTTGTTGGCTACTATTCTTTACCTAATTGAGAAGGTGAGCAAGCAGCAGTTTCGCTATTTGCAAAAATCGAGGCAGCTTATGACAGTAGATGATCGTTCAGCACAAATGAAAGCCGTTGTAATGAACGGTGTCGGAGGTTCGGAAGTCCTTGAAATTGCAGAGGTTGAAGTCCCCAGACCTGGTGTCGGCGAGGTGCTGATTAAGGTTCATGCGGCGGGGGTAAATCGTCCGGATGTCATTCAGCGGACGGGAGCATATCCGCCACCTCCCGGGGCTTCTCCTTTGCTGGGATTGGAAGTTTCCGGTGAAATTGTGGAGTTGGGAGAAGGGGTTGCTTCTCACAGCTTTGGGGAGCGGGTTTGTGCGCTGACGCCGGGTGGTGGGTATGCGCAGTATTGTGTTGCGCCTGCTGCGCATGTTCTGCATGTGCCTGCGGGGATATCTATGGAGGAAGCTGCCGGCATTCCGGAGACTTTCTTTACGGTGTGGTCCAATGTGTTTGACCGTTTGGGGCTTCAGTCTGGTGAGAAGTTCCTTGTTCATGGCGGGTCTTCCGGGATCGGGACAACAGCTATTCAGTTGGCAAAGGCCTTCGGCGCTGAGGTGTTTACGACGGTCGGATCTGATGAGAAGGCACAGGCGGTTCGCGAGCTTGGGGCGGACTATGTGATCAACTACCGGACGACCGATTTTGTGAAAGAGATTGGTAACATCACAGCTAAGCAGGGGGTTGAAGTGATCCTTGATATGGTTGGCGGTGATTACGTTGAGAAGAACTGGATTGTTGCAGCAGTTGACGGGCGTATCTGCCAGATTGCGACGCTTCATGGGCCTTCGGAAAATGTCAACTTTAGCCGATTAATGATGAAGCGGCTGACGCACACCGGTTCAACACTGCGGCCACGGACCAACGCGTATAAAGGTCAGATCGCTGAGGCTCTTCGTGAGAAGGTCTGGCCATTGCTGGAAACCAGCCGCGTCAAGGTGGTTTTGGATAAGGTCTTTGATATCAGCGATGTAAAGGCTGCGCATGACAGGATGGAAGGTTCCGGCCATATCGGAAAGATCATCCTCAAGGTTGCTTAGGGAAAGTGCATAGGCCGGTTTTGAATTCTCACAGGTTTCCTAAAGATGGTGGAGGCCCGTGTTGATCTGGTTTGCTTTTGGGAAAATGTGAGCGTATAGTGCGCTCAAGTTTCCCAAAAACTCTTATGGAATTCGGCTTCGCCACCTTTGATTAGGCTGTGGAGCACTCAGGAGGGATTTATACAATGTCCAACGCGCCGCTTATGCCAAAGGCAACAGCCGTATGGTTGGTAGATAACACCGCTCTTGGCTTTGATCAGATTGCTGCGTTTTGTAAGCTGCATCCGCTTGAAGTGAAGGCGATCGCTGATGGTGAAGCTGCTCAGGGCATCAAGGGTATGGACCCTGTTCTGGCAGGCCAGCTGACCCGTGACGAAATTGAAAAAGCGTCAAACGATCCGCGCTACCGTATGCAGATTTTCGAGTCCAAAGTGCGTGTTCCAGAGAACAAGCGCAAAGGTCCTCGTTACACCCCTGTTTCTCGTCGTCAGGATCGTCCGAACGCAATTTTGTGGCTTGTACGTTACCATCCTGAGCTGCTTGATGCTCAGATCATGCGTCTTGTTGGCACAACCAAGCCGACGATTGAAGCAATTCGTACGAGAACGCATTGGAACTCTGCGCATCTTGATCCGATGGATCCGGTCACTCTGGGTTTGAGTTCTCAGATTGAGCTGGACATCGAAGTTGAGAAAGCTGCGAAGAACGCTCCGAAACCGATTGAAGGTGAAGAGCCGCAATCCCTTCTGCCTGTTGATGAAACAACAAGCGAAGAAGCAATGGCTGCTGCGTTTGCGACACCTGCGCCGAAGACCCGTGAAGTTGAAGAAGCCGTGGATGCAGATGCTGTGTTCGCGAACTTCAAATCCACTGGTGATAGCGATGAGGACGAAGACGAGCGCTAAGAGCGTCTTTAGAGCGAATTCTTATCATTTGATTGAACTCAATCAAATGGAACGCGCTTGGAAGGGGCATAACTCTAAAAGAGCTTGTCCTGCCTTTGTTGGATAACATGAAAAGCCGCTGCCTGTTGGGGAGCGGCTTTTTTCGTGTTTGCGTTGCTATGTGGACCTTTGCGTTATTTTGCGTTTTTTACGTTCTGGCCGCGTTGCTGTGTTGATTGCGCTATACAGGTCGGGATGGCCTACATTCGTTGGCTGAACGCTGGCCTCCTCCATCAGGGAAGTTACTCCCCTTGTTGAGGTTTGAGGCTATGATGTAGCATCACTTCATTTCCTGATTGCTTGGATAGTTGTTCTTATGCGTAGATTGCTTGGTGCTGTATTTTCATTGCTTATTGCGAGCGGTTTGTCGTTTGCCTCTGACCTGAAGAACGAAAACCTTCTGGTGGGAATGCCTGAGGGCTACAAGGTTGCCTTTTCACAAAACAAGAATGGTCTGCTGGTTTCTGAGATGATCCCTCGCGGACAATCTCTGAAGACCTGGAAGGATATGGTGACCGTTCAGATTCACTTTTCCCGGCGAGTACCGATGAAGGTACTGGAGAAGCAATATACGCAGGTGAAGAGTCCTATCTGCAAGCAGCAAGATGGGCGCCTCGTGAGAAAGGGGCGTGAGAATGGCTACGAGTTTGGCCTCTTTCTTACCAGCTGCACCACCACACCAGCTTCCAAAAGTGAGACAGTGCTGACCAAGGCTATTCTGGGTAATGACAGCACCTACTTTGTCATCAAATCCTGGCGCTCAAAGGTGGGTAAGGCAGAGATTGTGAAGTGGTCGCGTTATCTGTCCGGTGTGAAGGTGTGTGATAGCCGGATTGAGGGTAGAAAGTGTCCGTGAGTAGGGTGAGGTGGGCTTTGAGTATCAATTGGGCGGAGGCTGGCAAGAAAGTATCTTTTGTGAAAGTCTGAACGTAAGAAATCAGCGGGCTTTTGAGATCTTCAGTTTTTCTTGCTTCGCTCTATTCTTGGTTGATTCTTCAGAACGCGTGAGAGCTTTGGCTATGGCCTTTAAACTCATCCCCTTTGTCGCCAGCAAATGCAGCTTCCGAATTTCCTCAGGGGTCCACGCTTGGCGGTGGCGTTCAAAACGATCTGCCATTGATTTAGTCTACCTTATCATTGTGTTGAAGCTAACATAAAGCATTGTCGTGCTTATGGTGCTAGTACAAAAACGATCAATGAGTGTGTGACGTCAGTACTTAAGGGATAAATAAGTCAATTTGACCTGAGACTGTTGCAGGTGAGGCAGCCATTCCATCACAACTGCTGCGCTACACCCATTATGTTTTGTCTTTGCAAGCTTGGGCAAAAAAGCGCCATGCAATTTGAACACGCTTGGGAAGATGTTTTCTGGGCGCGCGCAGTAAGAACAATTTAAAGGGGTCAGCATCTTCTATTTGGTCTAAATGGATCAGCTGACCAGTTCTTAGTTCACTTTCTACAATCACTTTAGGCAGAAAAGCGATACCTGCGCCGCTGATCGCTGCTCGTTTTAAAACAAAACTATTATTGGCACGCAGCACGACGTTTGGCGCAATCCACTCCTGCCCCTCGCGACAGCGCAAAAACCACTCAGAAGAACTCTGCGGGCTATCGAACACAAGAGCTTTATGGCCTTTCACGTCATGGCTTGTTTCAATTTTTGGAGTACGGGAAAGGTAGTCTTTTGAGGCGCAAAGTACTCGTGGCACAAACGAAACTTGCTGTGTAACAGCTGTGCTGTCTTCAAGGGCTCTGGAGACCCTAAAAATGATATCTACATCCTCATTCAAGACATCAGAAAAGCTATCAGATACAACTATGTCCAGTTTTATGCTCGGATATTTCATCTGAAACTCAGAAATGTGCTCAGCTATAACATCTTGAGCAATTATTGAGGGCACATTGAGCCGTACAACGCCCGTAATGGCCTTCGAGTCTGCACAAAGCTTGTCCTTCAACCATGTCAGCTCATCAGCAACAATACTTGCGGTTCGGTAGCATTCCTGCCCGGCGTCTGTAAGACGCAAAGCACGGGTTGAACGGATCAATAAGCTAGCGCCTAAAACAGCCTCTAACCGGGTAACCTGCTTGGCAACCCAGGCAGGTGAGATATTGAGAATGCGTCCGGCAGCTGAAAAGCTTCCAGAATCAACAACAACCCGAAAAATACCGAGTAGATCTGATAGGTTCTCGCTTGTCATTATATGGCGAATTGGAAAAGGTGATTAGTCATTGCATCCAATTAACATACTAGCAGGAGGAGGTATACCCGATTGACTACCAGCAAACGGAGATACCATGACCTACTCTCAGTTATTCGAAAGCGCAAAACTTGGGAAGCTAGAGCTACGCAACCGAACTCTTGTCGCTCCAATGACGCGCGTCAGTGCAAGTGCTTCAGGCTGCGTTGGCCCTCTTATGCAGCCGTATTATGAGAGATTTGGCAAGGGTGGCTTTGGAGCAATCATTACCGAGGGTGTCTACACTGACCAACACTTTAGTCAGGGATACGAGTTCCAGCCGGGGATCACTGATAAAACGCAAGCTGCAAGTTGGGCTGAGTTAATCAAAGGCGTGAAGGCAACAGGCGCAAAAATAATTATGCAATTAATGCATGCTGGTGCCCTGTCTCAATTTAATCGTTTCTCTAATGAGACACGTGGCCCTTCCCCAGTACAGCCTAAAGGTCATCAAATGGAGTTTTATCGGGGTTCTGGTATGTATCCTACCCCTTCTGAAATGACGGTTTCTGAGATTAAGACTGCAATTTGCGGTTTTGCAGACTCGGCTAAACGTGCTCAGGAAGCTGGTGCAGATGGGGTCGAGATTCACAGTGCCAACGGCTATCTTTTGGATCAGTTCCTAACCGATTACGCAAACCAGCGTGGTGACCAATACGGCCAAGGCATATTTGAACGCGCACGACTGACATGCGAGGTTTTAGAAGCTGTTCGTGATGCTGTCGGGGGTGACTTTACGGTTGGCATACGTCTATCACAGAGCAAGGTCAACGACTTCGAGCACAAATGGGCAGGACAAGAAGACGACGCTAAGGTCATCTTCGAGGCGGTTGAAGCGAGTGGTGCTGATTACGTGCACACTACAGAATTTGCTGCTCAGGCCTCGGCATTTCAACATGGACCGTCTTTAGCTGCACATGCAAAAAATCTTACAGGTTTACCTGTCATAGCGAATGGCGGCCTAGGTGATCCTGCAATCGCACAAAAAATGATCCTGCAAGATGAGTGTGATTTTGTGGCGATTGGTAAAGACGCGCTTGTTACGCAGAATTGGCCTGTGAAAGTGCAAAAGAACGAAGCACGGCGTCCGTTTGATTTTGAAATGTTCACGCCTCTGGCTGATCTAGAGACAGCGAATGCTTACTTTTCTGCCCGTGCCGAAATCTAGTTTAGTACATTCTCTTTACGGCATCTCTCCACAAGAGGGGTGCCGTCAGTTCCTTAGTCCAGGATTGAGGATAATGTAATTCCAACCAAAATGGCTTAGTGGCCATACGCAATACCACCGGTCTTAGCGGGTGTAACAAGTCGTTTTTGGTCAGCTGGGTAATTCCAGATCACGCATGAGGGTGAGTGTAGAAGCCTTAGAGTGGGCCTGCTTCAACTTGCTTAGCAGAACTTTTAGGATGCAGCGACTGTCGGCTATATTCGTACATCGGTTGTTCTGTAGCCCTGAGGGGTGGTAGTTTTACATCAATTAAATCAATTTCATTGAGCAAAAAAAACAGGCACTTGAGGGATGCACAAGCGCCTGTTTTGGTGTCTGGTTTTATCAACCTCTACCGCTGTGTCAGCTTTAGCTCGATGCGGCGGTTTTTGGCGTTGGCCTCATTGGTGGTGCCTTCTTCGAGGGGTTGGAACTCGCCGAAGCCGGCGGCGACCAGGCGGTCTGGTTCCACGCCTCTGGCAATGAGGTATTTGACCACCGAGATAGCCCGAGCGGCTGAGAGTTCCCAGTTGTCGCGCAGGCGACCGGTGCCGGAGAGTGGGCGGGCATCTGTGTGGCCGTCCACGCGCAGGACCCACTTGATCTCTGATGGGATTTGTCCCTCAAGTTCCAAAATGGCGCTTGCGAGGATATCCAGCTGGTTTTTGCCTTGCGGGTTGACCTCGTCATCACCGGAGGAGAACAGCACCTCGGACTGGAACACAAAGCGGTCGCCAACAACTTCAATATCAGAACGCTGGGCGAGGATTTCGCGCAGGCGGCCAAAGAAGTCTGAGCGGTAGCGTGACAGCTCCTGCACCCGTTGGGCGAGGGCGACGTTGAGCCGTTTGCCAAGGTCCGCAATGCGGGTCTGGCTTTCTCTGTCGCGTGTTTCTGAGGCGTCCAGTGCGTCTTCCAGTACGGCGATCTGGCGACGCAGGGCGCTGATCTGCTGGTTGAGCAGTTCTACCTGTGCCAGAGCCTTATCGCTGATCTGCTGTTCGCCTTCCAGCTTTGCGCGCAGGGATGCCAGCGCGCCACCTGCCTCGTCAATCTGGCCGGAGCGCTCGTTGAGCAGGCCCTGAAGACGATCCCGTTCTTCAGCAGTCTGGTCCAGACCCAGTTGGAGGGAGGAGATGGTGGATTCCAGATCTCCAACGCTCGCCTTTTCCAGCGCCAACAGCTCTGTGAGCTCTGCGATTTGCTGGTTGAGGCGGTTGAGCACCTTATCCCGGCCAGACAGCTGCTGGCTGAGGAAGAACTGCGCAATCATGAAGATGGAGAGCAGGAAGATGAACACCAGCAGGAGCGCGGACATGGCGTCCACGAAACCCGGCCAGTAATCCTCTGAGTTGTTTTGAGACCTGCGTGTGCGTACACCAGCCATGCTTTATTCCTTCTCCCGCTCTACCTCTGCGGTGAGCGTTTTCAGGAAGCGTTCAATCCGGCGCTGTTGCATGGACTGGGCCTCGGCCCATTCGCGCATCATCTTCTGTTCGGAACGCACGTGCTGGACGAGGCCCTGAATGCCTTCTGCCAGTTTGCTCATGGCGGCGTTGGAATTTTCATCCGGCTCAGCGCCTTTTGTTTCCATAGACTTGCGCAGTTTGTCGAGCGTGATGCGCAGGTCCGCAGCCATATCGGCAGATGTGCCGTTGCCCAGTTCGTCCGGATCGATATCCGTCAGGGTGGAGAGCCAGTCTTCCAGCTCCTGATAGAAGCGGTTTTGGGCCTGTCCTGCCTGCAGGTCGAGGAAGCCCAGAACGAGGGAACCGGTCAGACCAAGCAAGGAGGAGGAGAACGCGATGCCGAGGCCGGTCATCTGTGCGGTGATGCCGGAGACCAGATCTTCAAACAGCACGTTGGCATCGCCGCCTGCCGCGTTCAGCGTGCTGACGGTGGTTGCTACGGCGCTCACGGTTTGCATCAGACCCCAGAAGGTACCGACCAGACCGAGGAAGATGAGCAAGCGGGTGAGGTAACGTGAGATCTCGCGGGATTCATCCAGGCGCATGCCGATAGAATCGAGCATGGAGCGCATGGTGGTTGGCGAGATGGTCATATCGCCTGCTTTGTTGCCAAGCAGAGTTGCCATTGGCGCCAGAAGGATCGGCGGGCGGCGGACCTCTAGGCGCGGATCGCCGAGGCGAAAGCCGTTAACCCATGATACTTCCGGGAAAATTCGCAGGACCTGCCTGAAAGACAGAAGTATACCCAGTGCTGCGACGCCTACGATCAGGCCGTTCAATGCGGGGTTTGCCATGAAGGCTGCGGTGATTTGCCCGATCAGGACAAAGGCGATGAAGCCTGCCAGAACCAGAAAAATAATCATGCGCCACAGATAAACCTGTGGGCTCGACAGACTGTAGGGATCGTAGTCGCGTGCCATTATCCTGCGTACATCTAAAGCAAAGCGGCTTCTCTTTGTCTGGTCAGACCAATCAAGCAGAACCCGCTTTAAAGTTAATGATGTCTTTAGATAACGCGATTTCCGGTTAATAGGAAACCGCAAATCGCTGCGATTGGGCAAGAAAAGCGTAAGTTTTTAAATAAGTCGCATTTTTGTGCGCGTGCTGCCGTGTTTTGGGCGGGATGTGGTCATGGTGGGTTTTCTAAATTGACAGGTATTTATGATTAATACAATCTAAGGTTTAATATATAACAATTGAGGTGCCGCTATGAGTGGTGATGTAGCCGAAATTGCCCAAATCTCATTTTACCTAGCAAAGCCTGATCAAACGCTAGATACTGTTTTGTCTGATGAGAAAGATATCTATGACCGTCCGGACTTAAAGTTATTTGAATTTGATGTTGAAGACGCTGCTGTGCAATTTTTCTATTTTGAGACTATTACACCTAAGACAAATCCGAAATGGCTAGATTTCATCAATGAAAAAATTAAACCAGATGAGCAAATTGTATTTGAAGGAACTACGCGTAGCCCAAATGGCTTGTTACTTATTTCTGTAAATAATCATATTTTTGCCGCTACGTTTGGGCGTAGCGCTGTATCTTACTTAGATGATGAAGCATTTGAAGCTGATTTTGGTATTAAGACCGCTATGAATATGTGCGGTAACGAAGAAATTCGTCAAACAAGGAGTCAAAGCAATACCGTAATCCCTACTCAGATCGACAGGCAAGTTGGAAGGCCTTCGGATACTTTTGTGTTTGGATTAAGTGAGGCAGAAGACCTACGTTACATCTCCGCACATATCAAGGGAGAAGAAAAGGTTACTTTGCAAGGACGAAGTAATCTTACTGTAAAAGTAAATGGCGGAAGCAAGTTTAATTGGGAGGACTTAGTCAATCGTTGTAACCTTTTTTATGAGGCTTACAACGGAGAAGATTATTTAGAACTATTCCCAAACTACAGGAACCTACGTGAAGCGTCTAAGAGAGAGATCGAAGCCCTCAATGACAAACTTATCCTCGCTTTACAAGAGAGCAGGTGTGAGAAAATGCAGCTGGGTATACCTGAGTTTGTTGCTGAAGACACTTTTAGTTTTACTTACACCAACTACCCACGCCGTGAAAATATCGTATACTCTTATCTTGATATCTGCCATCTTTTCGAAATATTCAATATTGAAGATGTGAATATATCTAAACTCCGATCTCGTAGGGTCTACTTGTTTTCGGCTGATGAAGATCGAGTACTCTCATACAAAAATTGGCGAATATTTAATTGCTTAACATATGAGTTGGAGCTGGATGGGAAGTACTTCGTTCTAACAGATGGGCGTTGGCTCGAAGTTGAACGTGATTTCTACCAATCAATTATGGAGTTTGCTCAATCTGACCTATGTATTGAACCTTGCGAGCCAGCATTCGCTGGAATCGATATCAGTGACGTGGATAGACGACAGAACCGCGAAGATATCTTCAATCAGAAGGTTTGTGAGATTCGTCCAGAAGCCATTCTTTTCGACAAAGCCCAGTTGAAAATTGGGGCGGGAAGAGCAAATAAAGAATTTTGTGATGTTCTTGATTTTAAAGATGATAGAACAGTTAGAATAATTCATTGTAAGAAATATAAAGATAGCACTGCTGCTAGTTCGCTCTTTTCTCAAGCATTTTTATATAGTTCGGCATTTGTGCAGGATCCTGTTTTCTTGAATGATATTCGGGAATACATTAGCGAGTCAGATCACCCATTTAGTGATCAGTATCTAAGTTATATAGATAGCGATATAGCATCACACAATGGCGCAAAGTACGATATTTGCCTCTGGTTTTTATACGATCGTCGCCATGAAGCACCTGCGCCAGAAAACATTCCGTTGATGGCTCTTTATGAGCTAAAGTTAATGCATGACCATTTGCGGAATAGTTTGAAGTTCAAGGCTGTGATTTTGCGGTTTATACCAGTTCAACGCGTACATTTTTCAAAACCTATTGATCCACCTCCAAGGGGGTAACCGCAGTTTGTGATGATTATGTACTTGATTCTGGATCTTTGCTTCGCTGAGATGGCATCGAAAGGGTAGTGCTGCCGGTCGCGCCATACAGGTCATCAATGTAGGCTGGGTTGGTTGACCTCTACCAGCAGCGGCAAGCACCAGTGTCTTCCCGACCATTGAGCCGGGATCTATGAGGTGGTCCCTCAAATGATGATGGTGTGTTTGGGTGATTGTGGGGACTTGTTGTTCTCGTCAAACTGCTTCCATGTCTTACTTCATGTAGATATTGGCGAGTAAGCCGCGGGGGACGCTTTATACTGGTGTGACGAATGATCTTGCGCGGCGGGTTTATGAGCATAAGAGCAAGGTTGGGTGTTGTTTTACTGCGAAATTTGATGTTTCGAAGCTGGTCTATATTGAGCAGTTCATGGATGTGAGTGACGCGATCCGCCGGGAGAAGCAAGTGAAGCGGTGGCGCCGGATTTGGAAGATTGATGCGATTGAGGGTCTGAACCCGAAGTGGGATGATTTGTACTTGCGGTTCAATCATTAGACGACAGGTTTGTGGGTATGGATCCCGGGTCTACCCTGCGCTTCGCCCGGGAAGACACCGTGGGATACTGTCGGTGGTTTATTGTGCTGCTCTGGTTCCTGTGTCGCACTTCGTGAGTGTGGGATGACAATGGGAATGCTGCTGGTGGTGAACTGACTTTCTGCAAAGAAAAAAGCGGATTGCCTGAGGCAACCCGCTTTTTAACTGAGGATCAGTGCTATCTCTTAGAAAGAGTAGCGCAAACCTACGTTGAACTGGTTCTGGTGAGCGGAGTAATCGACATCGTCGAATGCCTCTGCCTTGAAATTGTATTGGAATGAGTATTCAGCGAGCAGCTCAAGATTTTCAGAGATTTCGTAGCCAACACCTGCACCCAACTTCGTAGAGAAATGGTTGGTTGTTTCTTTGCCAGAATCGATGCCATCGTCAAAGTCGACTTTTATCTGCGAGAAACCAGCACCCAAGCCGATATATGGCGTAAAGGCGGTTTCGTTTTTGAAGTCGTAGTATGCGACTGCCAAAATATCCCAAACATCAATATCTGTATCATCTTCGGAGAATGCAGCGTAGCCGCTTTCCAGACCGACGCGAACATTGTTGGAAAGGTATGCACCAGCGCCAATACGGCCGTTAAAGCCTTCGTCCCAGAGTGTCACATCGTTACCACCATCAATGTGTGCTGTGATGCTGCCTAAGGATAAACCGCCGGTGCCCTGAACGTACCATTCGGTTGCATTTGCAGATGTCATGGCGACTGTAGAAATTGCAGCAGCTGCAAGAGCGATCAAGAGATTCTTTTTCATTTTAAAACTCACATGAAATGATGAGAAAACATGATTGATGCATACAATATGCAACTCATAATAGAAATATATACGGATATAAAATCTCTGATAGTTGCATGATTACTACATCATTGTAGTGAGGTGGCTAATTGCATTTCCTCGCGCGAGGCTGACTGATTGATGCTCAGCCCGAAATGGGTGCCCTGCTGGTCTGCGGAGCTGTCATCCTTCTGCAGGCCAGTGCTTTGTTGTGGGTGAGGGCTACTTGTGGGTGGGGATGAAGTCGAATAGGTCCCAGCCGTCGGTGGTGGCGGTGATGAACTTCATGTTGGCGCCTTCCAGCACCGCACAGGTGAGGCGGCCTGAGGCGTAGGCTTCGGTGTCTACGTCAAGCCGGTTGGAGCGGCGGTCGATGTGTTCGACCGGGGTGTGGCCGTGGACGACGAAGACGCCGAAGTCCTCTTGAAAGTCGAGGAAAGGGCCGCGGATCCACATCAGCTCCTCAGCGCGTTGGTCTTCCAGTGGAACGCCAGGGCGAATGCCTGCGTGGACGAACAGGTAGTCTCCGCATTGGTAGTGGAGTGGCAGAGATTCGAAGAACGTTTCGTGTAGCTTGGAGAGGTTTTCCTTAAAGATGGTCTGCACGCTTTCCGCACCTGCCGAGCCCATGAGATCGTGAATGGAGAGGCCGTAGGAGAGCAGGGTTTCTGTGCCGCCCAGATCTTCCCAATGGTAAAGCGTGCCTGCGTCTTGCAGAAACTCCAGAAGCGAGGCTTCGTGATTGCCTTTCAGACAGACCTGGCGCGGGGTGCGGTGGTGGTGATCGACAAGGAAATCGATGACGCCCTGACTGTCCGGGCCGCGGTCGATGTAATCGCCAAGAAAGATGGAGACCGGGTCAGTGATCGGGCGGTTTTTCAGGTCGCTCTCAATGGCTTTGCCCATGACTTCCAGCAGGTCGAGCCTGCCGTGAATGTCTCCCGTCGCATAAACGCGTGTCCCTTCCGGAAGAGTTGGATGGGTGTTTTGCATGGTCGTCCCGTTCCAAATGCTTGTCTGTGTCGCGGTCACTGGTGGTCCAATCTACTTTAAGAAAACGAATGAGGAGCAAACCCACAGCCTCAATTTGTTGGCTTTGGGGCTGTGGGAAGTGGCCAAGTTGATGGGTGTTGAAAATTGGTTCAATGAAAATAGTTCGATATCGCACTTGTTTTGTGTGTGGTGTTATGTTTATAGTTCGATATCGCACTAAACGGAGTTGAACGATGAACCTTTCCAGACGCAAGATGATTGGCCTTATGGGTGGTGGTGTGGTTGTGGCAGCGACTGCCTCGGCTGGTGCATTTCTGGCGACCCGTCGTCCAACGCGGGCGCTGGCTCCCTGGGAGACTGCGGGCGCTTACACTGAGCCGCGGATGAAGGCGCTGTCCTACGCTTTGCTTGCGCCCAACCCTCATAACCGTCAGCCGTGGGTGGCTGAGCTGCGCGGAAGTAACATGCTGGCCATTTACCGCGACAAGAGGTTGAACCTGCCAGAGACTGATCCGCTTGACCGCCAGTTGACCGTTGGCATGGGGTGTTTTCTGGAATTGTTGCGCATGGCTGCGGCGGAAGATGGGTATGATTTGCAGATGGAGCTGTTTCCACTGGGAGAAGATGGGCCCGTCGCAACGGCTTACTTTGCCAAGGGGGGCACGCCTGATCCGCTGTTTGCGCATGTTTTTGAGCGGCATACCAACCGTAATGCATATGAGAATGTGTCCGTTTCAACAAATGCGCAAGCGGCGCTGGCTGACTATGCCACGATCAAAAGCGACAAGGCGGAGGTTGCGGCCTTGCGGAAGCTGACGTGGGACGCGATGGATGTTGAACTGACAACGCAACGTGTGATGATGGAAAGCGTTGATCTGATGCGGTTTGGTAAAGCCGAGATTGAAGCGAACCCGGATGGCATTGCGCTGAGTGGTCCGTTTTTGGAGAGCCTGATGCTGGCTGGGATGTTAAGCCGCGAAGATCAGGCAGATCAGACTAGCTCAAGCTTTCAGCAGGGACGGGATATGATCCGGGATGCGATGAACGCGACACAGGCGTATGCGGTGGTCACCAGTCCGGACAATTCGCGGGTCGATCAGATTAAAGCAGGGTATGACTGGATCAGGTTGCAACTGGTAGCTACTGGATTGGGCCTTTCCATGCAGCCGGTTAGTCAGGCACTGCAGGAGTTTCCTGAAATGGCAGAGCATTATTCTGCGGTGCACGAAATGCTGGCCGGTCCGGGTGAGACTGTTCAAATGCTTGCACGATTGGGGTATGGTCCCAAAATTGATCCCAGCCCACGCTGGCCTTTGGAAACACGAGTACCGAATGTCTGACGATACCCCCTCCCAAGATCTGACGCCCTACTTTTCTATGTTCGTTGAGGTGGGGATTATAAACCAGATCGGCTCTGCGTTTTTGGAAGCGCGGCTGCCAAAGGGCCTTCTGGTTTCGCATTTCGGGGTGACCAGTCATTTGAGCCGTGGATTTGATGGGGCCACTCCGCTGGAACTGGCCCGCTCGTTTCAGGTTGCGAAAACAACCATGACGCATACGCTGGGCGGGTTGGAAAAGCATGGCTTTGTGGAACTGCGCCCCAACCCGGATGACGGGCGCTCCAAGCGGGTGTGGCTGACACCAGAGGGGCGGCAGTTTCGTGATGATGCTGTGCAGCAGCTGGAGCCACTGTTTCAAAAGCTGGCCGAGCGGTTTCCACCTGAGCAGGTCTCTGCCTTCTTGCCGGGCATAAGTGAATTTCGTGCGGTGATTGACCAGCTGCGGGATGAGGAGAAGTAGCAGCAGGTGTTGCTGCTCTTCGTGCCTTAGAGCGTGTTGCGTTTATATGTAGTCACGCACCAAGCTCTAACTCTCTGTTTTTGCGTATTCTTATCCTAGAACCGGAGTTGCTTTTCAGAAATGCATTCTAAGATGTTGCTCCTGTTACCAGCAACAGGCTGAGGCAAAGCCCGGTGAGGTATAGGCCCAACCCAAATGAAAGAAGGGCGATAAGACTTCTTATTCTTGCGATTGTCGGGGCTGGTGTTTTGGAGGCGGCAACTCCAAAACCGAATGCTGGCTGCATGAAGAAGAAGGGGAACCCCACTGAAAGCAGGCCAATTAAGAACGGCATCAGGATGGTTGGATTTTGCAGCCAGTTTGGTCCGGTCAGAGCAAGCAAAACGAGCGCAAATACAGCACCGATGACGTAATGAGCGATCCAACCGATGGAGCGTTCAAACGGCTGTGGAGGGCTCTGCATGATGTTCTGATGCTGGAAACGCCCGCGCAACATGCTTAGCATCCAACGGCCAACCAGCCGGTAATCCAGGGCGGGAATAGCGAAAAACCGAAGCCGGACCCAGGCGACCAGATCCATGAAAATTGTTGCGCCAATGCCAAGTAGGGCAGCATTGATCAAAAGGCTTGTTGTGTGCACGATTTTACCTTTCCTGATAGGGAGTTGGCGGCACCGTGTCACTTCAAGTCGACTTGAGGTCAAGAGAATTCTCTAGATTTTGATGGATAATATTTCTCAGGTTAATAGTGCTAGTAGACCTAATTTTTGGGTGTTCAGGAGAGTGAGAAGTTGGGTCTCATCCCGTGCGTGATCGCGAATTCCAAGTGAGGAAAGCACCAGATATTCTGCGAGTTGCTCAGCGCTGTGTCCCTGAAAGCTATAGTGCGCCAGCATTTCGGCACAGGCGGTGATGTTGGTTGCTTGCGCTTCCAGTGTGGCCGCTTTGCCTTCTGCATTGAACCCACCGATCATGTCTCTTGCATCAGGAGATGCGGTGATGACCTTGAAGGATGGGATGATGGAGTGCTTGTAATAGGCGCTTAGTTTGTCCTCCAGAGTTTCCAGAGCGGACCATTCTTTTTGCACGGCAACCAGAGACTGGTCAGAAAAGTGCCTGATGGAGACGCACAGGATTTCGTTTTTGTTCTTGTAGTTTGAATAGACTGTCTGGCGCGCAACGCCTGCCTCTGACGCGATGTCGTGCATGCGGGTGCGGTTTACGCCAAAGCGCATGAAGGCCCGCACAGCGGCTTCCAGAATCTTCTCTCGCAAATTTTCCATATTGGCATCTTGACAAAAAATGTCATTTTGTCAAGAATTACAAAAATACGAAAAATGTCATTTTGTAATTTGTGGAAGAACGCTTCCTACATGGACATGCAAAGCTTTGGAGCTGAAGAGGACATCGAGAATGGAAAGATGCGCCGTATTGCAGGCACTGGCTGCAAGCATCGTGACTGGCATGGTGCCAGGTCATGTTTTCGCAGCCGTACAGAAATTGGAACAGAAGGATAGAGCTATGATTATTGTCACTGTTGAAGTTGAGTTTGAAGACAACCAGATCCAACAAAAACTTGCTGCTGTTCAGCAGATGGATGCGGCTACTGCTGAAGAAGCTGGATGTATTTCCTACAAGTCTTCTCTGGATGCGACCAATCCGAACATCCTGAGAATCTATGAAATGTGGGAGAGTATGGATGCTCTTATTCCGCACTTCCAAACGCCACATATGGCGGCGTTTCAGGCAGAACTTAGCTCGTTAAAATCAAAAGGCATGACGGCGAAAGTCTTTGAGGTCAGCAAAGAACTGCCGTTTCCAAACTAACTGGCAGGCCGTCTGGATCAGCTTACAGGAAGGATTGAGGTTCAAGCTGATCCAGAGCTTTCGAGTTTAGGTTATTTTATTTCAATGATTCCAATTTTAGGGAAATAAAATATCAATTTCGTCGTTTGGTTGTGCTCTTCGATACACTTGGCGCTTAGGTGCTTCTTTACGCTTGTTCTGTTCGCTTTTGCTTCATGCAGTTGTTTGGGAGAGCATTTTGGAGCGATGTCAGGAAACGGAATTGCAAGACCTATTTGATGGTTTGGCGGCGGGGCTTCAATTGCCTGCTCTGGCGCCGAATACTGCGGGGCAAGTTGCCCTTCACTCTGAGGAGCATCATCTTACGACATTGATTTCGGCGCGGTTTCAGGAACGGCGCTATGAGGTGCAGCTGGAAGCTGATGTCTTTCCAGAAAATGATCTGGAGATGCCTCAACTGAAAACTCTGTTGGCTCGTGTGGGCCAACTAACGTCCTGTGGCCTGATACTCGATGCTCAGCAGCGATACGCTGTGCGGCAACACCTTCTTTTGCAAATGACTGACCCGGTTGAACACCTGATGGAGGCTTTGAAGAGCTTTATTGGTGAGGCATTGCAGCTGCGCCATTCGCTGGTCAACGCCGGAGATGCAGAAAGCCAGTGGTCCTCAGAGCATATTTTGGTCTGAGTGGTTTGGGAGGGACACCACGATGAGGAATACCGGAATATCAACGCAGGTCAGCACGGCCAGTTCAAATGTTAGTCAGGCTTCCGAGCAAACAGGGGTTAGGCCGGAAAGGGCGCGGTCCAATACTCAGTCTGCTCGGATGCCTTACCGGCTTTGTGCAGTGCCTGTTGCTGGTGGGCATGAGCGGCGGGCGCCTCAACAGCAGGGCAGGGTTTCTCTGGCAAGTTTTCAGCCCCGGCGTGTTCCTGCTTCTGGCGTGTCCGGGCAAAATGCACGGTCAGAAGCAGGGCAAGGTATCTCCTCCATGGAGCGAGCGCTGCTGGATGCTCGCCTTAAACTTCAGCCTGTTCAACGTGACTATCTGGGCCAGGCGGCCCGGTTTAGTGACAAGGTTGCTGTTGTCGGTGCTGAGAACCGGATGCTACAGGAGCTGCAGGCCTTTGCGAAAGACCCGAGCTTGCTGACGAAAGAGCGGGCTGCAGAGCTGCATAAGCAGTTGGGGGCTGTGTCGTTCTCTGACCCTGAACAGGCTGAGACCAAACAAACTCTGGTCGATCACTTCAAAAGGGTTGCACGAGGCGCGACGCCGAACCGGCAAACTGTGCGTGTTCTGCGTCCAGTTGTTGAAGATTTGCAGTGCCATATTGAGGACAGACAACCCGCGCTTGATCGTGCGCTTGGTGGTGGCAGGGCGCAGTCGCAGCTGCGTGCCAGCCAGAGCGAATGGAATGAAGTCCGGACCAAGCAGCTTTCTGAGATTGCGGGTGGGCAGGACAAGGACGCCGGGTACCATCCCTCCCGTGTGACTGCACGAGGAGCTGCTGTTGAGGGCGTACAGACAGAGGGGCTTGTGAGGAACGTTCTGGGCAAGTTCCCTCACAATGTCACGCCGCTGATCAACGGTGCTGTGAATGGCCGAGCAGAGATTTTTCGTGGTGAAATCCCGATTACGGACGGCGTTGCCTATGGCCGCTTTGGGTTTACCAGCTTCTATTATGCTTTGGGGGCGATCCAGAGTCTGATCTCTGCACGCTCTGCTTACACCAGCATGAAAGCCGCAGATGCAGCGCTGGATACCTTTCACTCTGAAGGGTCTCAGTTTATTGAGGCGCAAAAGGACATTGCTGAAGTGGCTGCGTTGTCCCGCATGGTCAAGGATGTGCAGAAGGGCGGTGGTTCTCCTCTGACATTATTGGATACGTTGGCCCAGGCGGTCAAAGCAGGCAAGGTTTCTCAGAATGGACTTGGGGTTGCCCTGCGCGGCGTGTTTCCGGATTTATCGCCGCGTGCGACTGCTGCTTTGGAGGCTTACGTCAAAGCTGAGACGGGGACTGCTGGAGAGACTGAATGTCTGACCGCTTTGCGCAATGAAGTGGCGCTGCATTACGGTGAGAGTTCCACCAGTGACAGCGCGCATTTGAAAGCTGGTCTGGATCATCTTGAGGGCACGCTTAAGATGAAGATGCGAGAGGCTGATCGGGCCCACAAAGCGTTGACCGGGCTTGTTGCCAATTACGGCAAGAATGCTGAGTTGGCGAAGGCCATGCGGGATGACTACCACAAACAGATGCATGTGAATATTTTCTCTGCTGAAGTGTGGGGACTTGCCATGGTCGCTGATGGTATGGCGATAGCGGAAAGAGCGCTTTCCTCTAATGTTGAGGGGATTTCTCTGGTCACGACCGGGTTAGGCTATGCCGCTGGCACTGTTGGTGCAGGCGTTGGTGTGCTCGCTGTTGGTCTGTCGGCCTATGATGCCAGTGTCACGGCTATTCGTGCTTTTAAGCATCATCAGACCGGGAAGAAAGCGCAGGCTCTACATCGTTTGTTCGCGGAACGACAGGAAGTGCCAGTTTCAGGACTGGACGGATCGCGGAAGGTTTCACAACCGCGGGACGCGGAGCTGGCGATGATTACAAAGACCATCGCGGACAATCAGTCCAAGGCGCGAAACACCAAGATTGGTAAGGCTGTTTTGTCTGCGGTTGACGGGCTTGGATTTGCTGCGCTGACTGTAGGCGGCGTTGCGGGTGTCGTTGCGACGGCCACTGGCGGTGTTGCGGCTGCTGGCGTTGCAGCTGCGGCTGGACCCGTTGGGGCTGCAATTGGCGGGGCGTTTGTTTTGGGCTCAGTGGCCTTTGTTGCCACGCGGTTGATCAGATGGGGTGTGCACCATTACCAGAGCAAGCAGCTTCAGAAGGTGATCGCGGGTGATCAGCAAGCCATGCAGAAATATGCCCGTAAGCACAATATTACGACTGGGCAGGGTGGGTCTGCGCGGCGAAGTACCGTTGTTGCGGAGATTAAGAGACATGCCATTGATACGCTGACCAAGCACAGCACGAAGTTTGCTCTGCACCGGTTCCACCAGCGGCTCACTCAGGAGATTTCGCAGGTGGACAGGGCACACTGGGATCAATCACCCGCTATTGCCGTAATGAAGTGTTTCTTTGACGAACCCGCGCAAATTCAAGCTATCGCAGGTTTGAGTGAGGATGCCGCAGTGAAGGTGCTTGCGAAGAAATTTCAGGTGCGGATGTAGGATTTTGAGAACAAAAAAGGCAGCTTGCCGGAGTGGTCCGGAGCAAGCTGCCTTTTGGAATTTGTATTGGCTAAGCGACCTAGCTATTAGGCCTTGGCTTTTGCCAGCAGTTCACGCATCTGGAGGTGTGTGAATTCGTTGCCTGCGATGATGGAGCGGGTTTCGAACATGTCGTCTTTGCCGTTGGCATCGGACACGAAGCCACCAGCTTCACGCACAAGCAGAACACCTGCTGCCATGTCCCAAGGATGCAGGCCGTTTTCCCAGAATGCATCGAGGCGACCGGAGGCTACCCATGCCAGATCCAGTGCAGCTGCACCAGCGCGGCGGATGCCTGCAACTTCACCCATCACGTGGCGGATTTCCTTCAGGGCGCGGCCATGGTCGCCAACGCCGATGAATGGAATGCCGGTGCCGATCAGGCAGTCAGTCATGTCTTTACGTGCAGCAACGCGGAGGCGGCGGTCATTACAGAATGCGCCAGCGCCTTTTTCTGCAGTGTAGAGCTCATCCATGATCGGGTTGTAGATCACGGCTGCTACGATCTGACCTGCGCGTTCCAGAGCGATGGAAACACCAAAGATCGGAATGCCATGGAGGAAGTTTGTTGTGCCGTCGAGCGGGTCAACGATCCAGCGGTGCTGACCGTCTGTGCCTTCGATCTCGCCGGATTCTTCCATCAGCAGGCCGTAGGTCGGGCGTGCTTTTTGAAGGTCTTCACGAACGATTTTTTCTGCTTTGTGATCTGCCTGGGAGACAAAGTCACCTGGGCCCTTGCGGGATACTTGCAGGTTTTCAATTTCGCCGAAGTCCCGTGCCAGAGAGCGACCAGCTTTTGTCGCAGCCTGAACCATTACGTTTAGAAGGGCCGTACGTGCCATTTTTTATTCACCGTTCCTGAATGGGTAATGAGGCAACCGTATGCTGCCTCATCTTTATTGCTTTAAGATTATTTCTCTGCGCGACGAACGTATTCAACGGAGTCGGTGTCTACAATGATCTTCTCACCGGAGGTGATGAATGGAGGCACCATACAACGTACGCCGTTTTCCAGAACTGCTGGTTTGTAAGAGGAAGACTGGGTCTGGCCTTTTACAACTGCGTCAGCTTCTACGATTTCCAGAGTGACATGGGTTGGGAGAGAAATGCCGATTGGCTTTTCTTCGTGCAGTTCAACAGTGACGGTCATGCCGTCCTGCAGGAATGCTGCGCGCTCACCAACGAATTCCTTCTGGAGTTCGAGCTGCTCATATGTTTCGTTATCCATGAATACCAGCATGTCGCCTTCTTCATAGAGGAACTGGAAGTCTTTCTGCTCAAGGCGAACACGCTCAACGGACTCAGTTGCGCGGAAGCGTTCGTTCAGTTTGCGACCGTCGAGCAGGTTTTTCATTTCGACCTGAGCGAATGCGCCGCCTTTGCCTGGCTTCACGTGCTGAACTTTAACCGCAGCCCAAAGTGTGTCCTGGTGCATAAGCACGTGGCCCGGCTTAATTTCGTTGCCATTGAGTTTCATAGAACTACCAATCAGTTTGATAAGTTCAGAGTATGTCGCGTTCACTTGTATTGACGCGCCACATTCTTAACTTTTGTTTTCATGCGTATCCTGATCTGAGGTCCGGTTGGTCCTTGTCAGGGATATGCTTTAGCAAAGGCTGGCACGGATTGGCGCTGGGCCTAGGATCGCAGCCTGTCTGGAGGTCTGTGCAACATAATTTCGCGCGATTTTCAAGGAAAAAGAGCGGATGCTCACCGTGAACCTACATTCCGGTGCATATCCACAAGGTTAGTGCGGACAACCTTAGGGCTTTTTATCGCTTCTGCGCTTGGTAATCTGTTCAACAAAGACGACGCTGAGAACGAAAGTCGCCACCTTGCCCAGCCCAGCTATTGCGGTGGTAGCGCCAATATCAAGTAAGCCAGTTCTGACCATTTCACCAAATGTCAGAAATGAAATTACACCAATTCCTAAGGCTAGCGCCAAGCGACTGATGAATATACTTATTTGCTTCATGGGTTTTCTTTTGCGATTAAAGTACCAGAGTATTTTAATCGCCTGACGTTGCGCGAAGCTGGGTGTTGGTAAGTTGATTCTGGTACGTGTTGGAGTCTACTTGTCCTTCTATACTTTGATTGGAGATAATTTTACATAAAAACTCATCGGTTTTTCATCAAGAGGATTGCGGTTAAGCGTTAGCGAGCTGGCTGGAGAACTGGAGAGGCGCCGATTTTTATTCCAATTTCTGCCGCGCGTTTGCTGGCTTGCTCTTGCTGTTCCAGAGAAAGCGAATTGGAAATCGCTTCCAACTCACTGTCCAGAATGCCCTGACGGCCTGCGTGGAACTGCCAGGCAGAGGCTTCAATCAGATCAACCGGTCGCCCACGGCCATTGGCGTAGATGCGGGCGAGGCGGTTCATGGCGATTGGGTTGCCTTTGGTTGCTGCACGCTCGAACCAGTCTGCGGCCTCGGTTTCATTCGGGACAAGACCTTCGCCTTTGAACAGCAGGGTTGCGTAGTAAATCTGCGCAGGGACCAGTCCGCGGCGGGCGGCTCGGCCCATCCAGAAGGCCGCGCGCAGTGGATCGCGGATTTCCTCCGGGCCATCCTTCAGGTAGATGCCAAGTTCCAGCATAGCGTCGGCATCACCAGTTTCTGATGCGCGTTCCAGCAGGTCTTTGATTTGCTTGGGATCATTGGGGCGGACTTTGCCTTCCTGATGAAGGAGGGCGAGATTGTAGAGTGCTTCGGGGATGTTGACAGCAGCAGCTTTTTCCAGTTGCTGGGCTGCCTTGTCCTTGTCAGCTGTTGTGCCGGCACCTGCCAGATAGAGCAGGCCGAGGCGCAATGCTGCTTGTGGGTCGCCATCATTGGAGGCGAGTTCATACCAGCTTGCGGCCAATGGCAGATCCTGAGGGACTCCTCTGCCGGATTCGTAAAGCACACCGAGCAGCGTCTTGGAGCTGGTGATGCCAGCTTCTGCCTGACGGGTTGCCAGTGCCAGAGCTGTCAGATACCACCCACGCTGGAATGCGCCATAGGCCGGATCGCCTTTTATGGTCTCCGGCGTTGGAGAAACCCGCGGAATGAATGGTGCTTTTGAAAGAGGAGAGGGCAGCAGGATTGATCCGTTTGGATTATACGGATCAACTGTTCTTGCGCCTTGAGGTGTGGTTCCACCGCTCGGAGTTGTTTGTGCAACAGCCATGCCCTGTAAGCCGAGCAGACCGGTCACAGCTGCGACAGTTACGAGTTTGATAGAACCAGACAACTTCAAGATATCAGTCCTCAGCTTCCGCCAGTGTGTGTGTTGAGAGGATTGCATTGGCCTGCTCAACAGCTGCTTTTGGCCCTTCAGGGTGATTCCAGACAGCTTCACGTACTGCTACGAATTCAGCGCCAGTTTGGGCTGCGGTGTCAACTGAGGAAACTGAGGTGCCCGCCAGGATGACACATGGCGTTTCGAACACTTCAGACCACCAGTGACCGTAGTCCAGTGATTTGCGATGTGGTTCTTCTTCCTGATTGAGTGAAAGCAGGCCGAAGAACATGTAATCGACGCCCATAGAAGCAACAGTCATTGCTTCGTGGCGTGTTTTGATGCCAGCGTGGCCGATTATGCGGTCTTCCGAGAAGGACTGCATGGCTTCTTCCAGATCTTTATCAGAACCGGAAACGTGCAGGCCATCTGCGCCGGAGCGACCCATGATCTGGGTGTTGTTTTCAATCAGAACAGCAACTTCTTTGGCCTGTGCCAGTGGCACCAGACGCTTTGCAGCCGCCTGCAGGTCGCTTTCGTTTGCGTCCGGCATGGAGATCAGCAGGCTCGCAATGTCGCCACCTTCCAAAGCTTGATTGAGTTGTCCTTCGAATTCGTTGAGGTCAAAGGTTGGCGGTGTGACAAGATACAGACGCGGATGCACTGAGGTTGCTCCTGATAAAATTCCAGTAAAAAGAGATCATGGCGGTAGTGTAACCTACGTCAAGCCTCTGGCCCATTCATTGGGATAAGTTCTAAACAGCGTCTTGCTCTCTTTTTCAAGAGGCTGTGTCAAATTCTAGGCAAAAGCGAGAATAAAACGAAAAGAGGGACCAAAAAGGCCCCTCAATCCATAATAATGTAAGAACTAACTGTCTTATGCTTCCAAAGCAACAACGCCAGGTAGTGCTTTGCCTTCCAGCCACTCAAGGAACGCGCCGCCAGCAGTGGAGATGTAAGAGAAATCTTCACTTGCTTTTGCGTGGTTGAGGGCTGCAACGGTGTCACCGCCACCAGCAACAGTTTTCAGCTTGCCTTCTTTGGTGCGTGCTGCTGCATGCTGTGCTGCTGCAACAGTTGCTTTGTCGAATGGTGCGATTTCGAATGCGCCGAGAGGACCGTTCCAAACGAGGGTCTTCGCGGTGTCGATTTTTGCTTTCACAACTTCGATAGAAGCTGCGCCAACGTCGAGCATCATTGCGTCTGCAGGGATTGCATCGAGAGCAACAGTTTCGTTCTTGGTGTTTGCTGCAAATTCCCATGCAACAACAGCATCTGTTGGCAGAACGATTTCGCAATTTGCTTTTTCAGCTGCCGCCATGATGCGGATTGCTGTGTCAGCCAGATCGTGCTCGCACAGGGATTTACCGACGTTCACGCCTTTTGCCGCGAGGAAGGTGTTCGCCATGCCGCCGCCGATGACCAGGATGTCTACTTTAGACACGAGGTTTTCGAGCAGGTCGATCTTGGAGGAAACCTTTGCGCCGCCAACAACTGCCAGAACCGGACGCTCAGGCGTGGAAAGTGCGGAACCGAGCGCTTCCAGCTCTGCCTGCATGGTGCGGCCTGCGAATGCAGGGAGCAGCTTTGCAATGCCTTCGGTGGAACCGTGCGCGCGGTGTGCTGCTGAGAATGCATCGTTTACATACAGATCGCCGTTTGCAGCCAGTGCTTTTGCAAATTCTGGATCGTTCTTTTCTTCACCAGCATAGAAACGGGTGTTTTCCAAGAGCAGAACGTCGCCGTCAGCCATTGCATCAACGGCAGCTTTGGCTACGTCACCGGTGCAGTCTGTAGCGAAAGCAACTGGTTTGCCAAGCAGGTCAGCAACAGGGCCAGCAACAGGCGCGAGGCTCATCTCTGCAACGACCTGGCCTTTTGGACGGCCAAAGTGTGCGAGAAGGATGACTTTGCCGCCAGCCTCGGAGATTTCGCGGATGGTTGGCAGGACGCGTTCGATGCGTGTGGCATCGGTAACGATGCCATCCTTCATCGGGACGTTGAGGTCTACGCGGACGAGAACACGTTTGCCGGAAAGCTCGGCATCGCTAAGAGTTTTGAAAGACATAAAAATCTCCGGAATTTCTGTCTGTGACCTTATACTGGTCGACTTACTTACAGAAAGACTTTGCGGAGTTCGTGATCAAATCTATGGGAGACATCGCACTGAATGGTGCGGCTCAGGGATTGGATCACTCCGCACTGGTATATGTGAGAAAAAAGGGCCGCTTAAAAGCGGCCCCTTTCTGATTAGATGAGCTTTGCCATCGCAACAGCGGTGTCCGCCATGCGGTTGGAGAAGCCCCACTCGTTGTCGTACCAGGTAAGGATACGAACCATTGTGCCTTCCATGACCTTGGTCTGGTCCATGTGGAAGATGGAAGAGTGTGGGTCGTGGTTGAAGTCGCAAGAAACGTTTGGCACTTCGGTGTAACCAAGAACGCCCTTCAGTTCGCCTTCAGCCGCTGCTTTGATTGCTGCGTTGATTTCTTCTACGGAAGTTTCTTTCTTCGCGATAAAGGTCAGGTCAACAACAGAAACGTTTGGAGTAGGTACGCGGATTGCAACGCCGTCCAGTTTACCAGCCAGCTCAGGCAGAACCAGGCCAACAGCCTTAGCAGCACCTGTGGAGGTTGGGATCATGGAAAGAGCTGCTGCGCGGCCGCGGTACAGATCCTTGTGCATTGTGTCGAGAGTAGGCTGATCACCGGTGTAAGAGTGAACGGTGGTCATGAAGCCTTTTTCGATGCCAACCAGTTTGTCTAGAACGTAAGCTACCGGAGACAGACAGTTGGTGGTGCAAGATGCGTTGGAAACAACCAGATCTTCAGAAGTCAGGGTGTCGTGGTTTACGCCGTAAACGATTGTTTTGTCAGCGCCTGCTGCCGGAGCAGAAACCAGAACGCGCTTTGCACCAGCTTCCAGATGCAGGGAAGCTTTTTCTTTTGCGGTGAAGATGCCGGTGCACTCCAACGCAACGTCGATACCCATTTCACCCCAAGGCAATTCTTTAGGATCACGGATAGCGGTTACTTTGATTGGACCACGACCACAATCGATTGTGTCGCCGTCTACGGTCACTTTTGCAGGGAACTTGCCGTGTACGGAGTCAAACTGCAGCAGGTGTGCGTTCGTTTCAACCGGGCCGAGGTCGTTAATTGCTACGACTTCAATGTCGGTACGACCGGATTCAATGATTGCACGGAGAACATTACGACCAATGCGACCAAAGCCATTGATGGCTACCTTGACTGCCATTTAAGAACCTCTTTCGGTACGGCGCCTTAAAAAACGCCCTCGTTTTATATATTCGCCAGCTCTTGCCGGCCGTCTTCTGAGAGGCCTCTGGCTGAGAGGAGCCAGAAGCTTCATTTAGTCAGCTTTAGGCGTTATCGCTATCGCCAAGGCGCTTTTCTGCCTCTTGGACCACTGCATCTGCAGTAATCCCGAAATGCTCATAGAGCTCCTGGTAAGGGGCGGAGGCACCAAATCCTGACATGCCTACGAAACCACCATCAGAACCGACAAAGCGATCCCAACCCATACGAACGCCCGCTTCCACAGCGATCTTCACCGGACTACCACCAATGATGGCATTCTTATATGCGTCAGATTGTTGCTCGAAGAGTTCGAAGCTAGGGACGGAGACCACACGGGTCGCAATTCCCTTGCCGTCGAGCTCTTTTTTCGCGTCGACTGCGATCTCAACTTCGGAGCCAGTTGCGAACAGAGTAACGGTCGCTTCTTCTTCACAATCAGCGATGATGTATGCGCCTTTGGCACACAGGTTTTCGCTTTCGTAGTGAGGACGAAGGGACGGCAGGTTCTGACGGGTCAGAGCCAAAACGCTTGGATTATCAGCGGCTTTCATTGCCAACTGCCAGCATTCCAGGGTCTCAGTGATGTCCGCTGGGCGGAAGAACTGCAGATCTGGGATACAACGTAGAGCCGCGAAGTGCTCCACAGGCTGGTGTGTTGGGCCATCTTCACCCAAACCGATGGAGTCGTGGGTCATTACGTGAATGACGCGCTGCTTCATCAGGGCTGCCAGGCGCAGAGACGGACGGCAGTAATCGGAGAAGATCAGGAAGCCACCAGAGTAGGGGATAACTCCGCCGTGCAGGGCCATACCGTTCATTGCTGCAGCCATGCCGTGCTCACGGATGCCCCAGTGAATGAAGCGGCCGGAGAAATCGTCCGGAGTGACTGGTGGTGTATGTTCGGTGTTGGTGTTGTTGGAACCAGTCAGGTCAGCAGAGCCACCGATGGTTTCAGGCACAGCACCTGTGATCACTTTCAGAACAGCCTGGGACGCCTTACGGGTCGCCATTTTTGGCTGGGTGTCTGCAAGCTCTTTCTTGTAGGCGTCGATTGCTGCGTCGAAGCCGGATGGCAGGTCGCCACGGCAACGGCGTTCAAACTCGCCACGCTGCTCAGGGTTTGCTTCGTTGAAGCGCTGTTCCCACTCTTTACGAGCGTTTGCGGAACGCAGACCTGAGATGCGCCATGCATCGAGAACGTCGCTTGGTACTTCAAACGGCTCAGCAGACCAGCCAAGAGCTTCGCGGGTTGCTGCAATTTCTTCAGCGCCCAGAGGAGCACCGTGCACTTTGTTGGTGCCGGACTTGTTTGGAGACCCGAAGCCGATTGTGGTTTTCGCCGCAATCATTGTTGGCTTGTCACTCTTGCGAGCTTCGGTCAGCGCTGCTTCGATTTCTTCTGGATCATGACCATCGATTGAGATGGTGTTCCAGCCAGATGCCTTGAAGCGTGCAATCTGATCGGTGCTGTCTGACAGATCTACGGAACCATCAATGGTGATGCCGTTGTCGTCCCAGATGAGGATCAGTTTGTTCAGCTTGAGGTGACCTGCCAGAGAAATAGATTCCTGAGAGATACCTTCCATCAAGCAACCGTCACCTGCGAGAACGTAGGTGTAGTGGTTTACGAGATCTTTGCCGAAACGCTCTTCCTGCAGACGCTCAGCGATTGCCATGCCGACTGCGTTGCCAAGGCCCTGGCCGAGAGGACCAGTGGTGGTCTCGATGCCTGCGCCATGACCGTATTCCGGGTGGCCGCATGTCCGTGCGCCAAGCTGGCGGAACTGCTGAAGCTGTTCAATGGAGAAGTCTTCGTATCCCAGCAGATAGAGTGTGGAATACAGCAGCATGGATCCGTGCCCTGCGGAGAGCACAAAGCGATCGCGGTCTGCCCATTTCGGGGAGTTCGGATCAAACTTCAGAAACTTGGAAAACAGGACCGTTGCGATGTCAGCTGCACCCATTGGAAGTCCAGGGTGGCCAGATTTTGCTTTTTCAACGGCATCCATTGAAAGAAAGCGTATCGCATTCGCCATGCGAGAGTGCTTTTCGAGATCGGTCATCTTATTCCCGCTGTCGACCCGGCAGGGCAGCCGGTTCTTTACTAATAGCTAGTGTAAATTCGATGACAGTTGCCATAGTCTTTGCCCCAGACTAATGCGAATTGGCAGTTGTCCACGAACGAATAACGGAAGGAGACATAGCAGGTCAGAAAGTTGAGTCAATGAAACTGAGCTCTTCTGGTGCCGTTTATTGCGTAAGTTGAGCGCTTTTGAAATTTGAATAGCATTTGTCAACATAAGTTATGTTGCCAAGGTCTCTTTAATGAGTGAATTTGCTTAGCGTAAAATGCGTGTTCATTAGATTTTTATGGTGGCGAAGCTTGTATTTTGTTCACGAATGTTGCGTCGGGTAATTTTCCGAGTCGAAGGCCTTTGTAAGTTCTGTAATCACTGATAAATGAGATGGTTCTCGCATATTCCTAAGATATGATGTGAATAAAGCTCGACGATTCCCTCCAGCTAATGGATAATTGTCTTCCGCTTCCCTAGACGGGAATAAGTCGGGTTGCCATCTCCCAATGGTAACTGATGTTTTGGTGAGTACGGATACAGGTAGATGTCAGAGGTGAAGATGGATAGTGGGCAAGATCTGGATCATGCGCTGGATCGTATTACTGCCTCCATCACGAAGCTTGAGGGGGCGATTCATCGCAGGACGTCCCGTGACAAGACCCTTGATGCGTTAGAAAACGACTTGCAGAGAATTGGTGAGGATCGAACACAGCTGGCATCAAAGCTTGATCAGGCCGAGGCGCGTGGTTCGCGACTTGAAGATGTCAACAAAGATGTTTCCCGCCGCCTTGTTGCTGCCATGGAATCCATTCGTACTGTTCTCGACGGACAGGAGAGCTAAGATCAATGGCGCAGATTACAGTTACAATCAATGATCGCAGCTTTCGCATGGCGTGTGATGATGGTGAGGAAGAACGGCTTCTCGGTCTTGCTCAGCGTTTTGACGACAGCATCAGTAGCCTGAGAGAGAACTTTGGTGAGATTGGCGATCAGCGCTTAACCGTGATGGCAGGCATCATGGTGACGGATCACCTTGCCGAAGTTGAGCGGAAATTGCGTGCCGCTGAGGGGCGTATCGAAGAACTCGGGAAAGCTGAGGCTTCTGTTGAAGAGCGCCTGGCTGCGCAAGAGCAGCGTTATCTGAGCCGCATTGAAGAGCTCGAAAAAGAGCATCGTGAGAAAGAAGCCAGAATTGTTGCGCGCCTGCTGGAAAGCGCAGACAAGATTGAGCAGCTGAGCACTGATATGGACAGCGAGCTGCGCGAAGACGAAAGCGCGGCTTAAGACTTTTTTGTTTCTTCTTTTATCTCGCCTGCAAGTTGGTCTGCTATCGGGCCAACAACCACCTGGACCGAGCCAGCGGCAGGTTTGATGACACCGTGAACGCCGAGTTGCTTCAAAACCGCTTCATTGATGGCATCACTATCTACCACTTTCAGGCGCAACCGGGTTGCGCAGGCATCTATCTCCAAAAGGTTGGCTGAGCCACCCAAGGCTTCAAGATAAGCATGCGCTTTGCTGTTTGTTTCGGTTAGGTTGTCCGCTGTCTTAGCCGCTTTTTCAGTTTCACGACCCATGGTCTTCAGATCAAAAAGCTTAATGGTTGCCACGAATAGAAAATAGTAGACGGCGAAGAATGCTGCTCCAACCGGGATTAACAGGAGTGGTTTTGTGGAAATGCCGTAGTTGATCAGGTAGTCAAACAAACCCGCCGAGAAACCAAAGCCCAGCTTCACACCCAGCACGTTCATGACAACCATCGAGACGCCTGTGAGGATTGCGTGGATCACGTAAAGTGCAGGAGCCAGGAACATAAAGGCAAATTCGATCGGCTCAGTTATGCCGGTCAGAAATGACGTGAGTGCCATGGAGAGCAGTATGCCTCCTACGGCTTTGCGATTTTCTGGCTTTGAGCAATGGTACATGGCAAGGCATGCGGCGGGCAGTCCAAACATCATGACCGGGAAAAAGCCGGCCATGTAAGCTCCGGCGGTTGGATCTCCTGCGAAAAAGCGGTTCAAATCGCCGGTAACCACATCTCCTGAGGCGGTGATATAGTCGCCCAGAATGAACCAGGCGATGTTGTTCAGGATGTGATGAAGGCCTGTGATGATCAGCAGCCGGTTTAAAGCGCCATAGAGGAACAAGCCCACATCACCCATATGCGTAATTGTGTTTGTGAGGGAGATTAAAGCCCTGTCGAACCAGAGCCAGCCATACCCAAAGAGAGCGGCAACGAGCAGCGCGGCGACGCCGGTCACTATGGGTACAAAGCGGCGGCCTCCGAAAAAGGCGAGGTAGTCGGGAAGTTTGATATCCCGGAACTTGTTGTAGAGCAGGCCTGCCGTAATACCCATGATGATCCCGACGGGGACTGCAATACGACCTTCCATCTTGAGAGCTTGTTCTGGACTGAGCCTTGCCAGTTCAACAGCGCCTTGTTGTGCAACGAGGAAGCCGACCAAACCCGCCAGAGCTGCTGCGCCGTGGTTCTCCTTGGCAAAGCCGACTGCGATACCTACTGCAAACAGCATGCCCAAATTGGCGAAAATTGCACTCCCTGCAGAGGCAACGAAGGGAAGATTAAGAAGGTCGGCTTGTCCAATGCGCAGGAGGATCGCTGCGACCGGCAGCACTGCAATTGGCAGCATCAAGGATTGCCCGAGCTTCTGAACGCCTGCAAATGCATTGTTTGACATTCAACTTTCCTTCCTCTCGATAAGTCCCAAGGGCCTTTAAGTCCGTCTTCCTCTTCAAGTGCCCTTATTTACGCGGAAACTATGAAGAAGCTGCCGAACATGCCCCGCGTTATGAAGGGTTCTCGGTAATCGAGTTAATTGTCTTGAAAAATTACCCGCATACGGGATGGCGATACTTGTTTATGACAGTGGGTTACGCTTGATTTAATGTGAAGGTTGGATCCGAGGGGCTGGTAATTTTATTCGCTCTGGCCTATATCACCCATTGCGTTGCTGCGCGGTTCGTCAGGAGACACATATCCCCGGGGCCTTACGCATTCCTTTGGGAGCTGTTCCTTCCCTCGCTCGTGGGCTTGGGGACACGGCGCCCACCTACATAGTAGGTTCTCCGGGATTGCACACTCTCCAACGGCTGTTGTGGCGCGCTCTTATCTTTTTGTTTTCCTCTCTCATTTCAGTGATGTTCTCTTGCTTTGCGATTTTTCGCAGGCTGCATCATACTATGCTGGATTATGCAATAATGAGGTGCGTGTTGACATCCCAAGACATCGAGAATGATGAGTGCAAGCTGGCCAAGCGTGAAGTCCGCAAAGCAGGACTTGCTGCGCGGGCGGCTCTATCGCCAGTAGAGCGGATTGAGCGGTCGCTTGATCTTGTTGGGTATATTGGTGAGCTTGGGGTGGAACCGGGATCGGTTGTTGCCGGGTTCTGGCCTATTCGGGATGAGGTTGATCCACGTCCGTTGATGGATGCGCTGGCGAAGACCGGCTGTTCTTTGTGCCTTCCTGTTGTCCTTGGTGATGATCTTGAGTTTCGCCGTCTGGATAAGGGCGGGCCGCTGGAACCGGCGGGTTTTGGTAGTATGGCACCGGGGCCTGAGGCAGAGGTTGTGCACCCCAACGTGGTGCTGGTGCCCCTCTCTGCCTTTGATGGGGACTGCAACCGGATCGGATATGGCAAAGGTTTTTACGACCGTGCATTGAGTGATCTGGAAAAACTTACCGATCTCACTGCGATTGGGGTTGCATTTGCGGTTCAAGAGGTAGAAGAGGTTCCGATGGAACCGCATGATCGTCAATTGGATGGAATCCTGACAGATCGTGGGCTTCTGAAAGCTGGTGATTAGAGTGATTTGTCAGGCACTGGGCCTTCTGCGATTTGCATGAAATGCTCGAGAGCTGGCGGGTCTGCTTTGGTCCAAATGATGTGCGCGTATTCTTTCATTATAAAGCCTTAGGTCTGGAATACGTGGCAGGGCATGTCTCGCGTTTAAATGCAGTTACGCGTCATGTTCTACGGTTTGTTTTGTGCGTGTCCTGATAGAAAGCCGAGCGGGCATTTCGGGGATACGTCTGAAAGGGTGTATAAATGCAGCTGCTGTTTCTTGGGGATCTTGTTGGGCGCGCTGGTCGCAACGCTGCGACTGATGAACTGCCTCAACTTGTTGAAGACAACCAATTGGATTTTGTCGTTGTGAACGGCGAAAACTCCGCAGCAGGCTTTGGTATCACCGAAGAAATTCTTGAAAATGTGCTGGATGCTGGTGCTGACGTTGTTACCACTGGCAACCACATTTGGGATCAGCGCGATACGCTTGTTTATATTGAGCGTCAGAACCGCTTGCTGCGCCCTGCAAACTATCCATCAGGTACGCCGGGTAAGGGGGCTAACCTTTACCGTACCAGGAATGGTGCTGATGTGCTGGTGGTGAATGTGATGGGCCGCGTTTACATGGATGCGCTGGATTGTCCGTTTGCTGCTATCGACAAAATTCTGGCTGACTGCCCGCTGGGCGCTATGGCTGATGCGATCATTATTGATATGCACGCCGAAGCGACCAGTGAAAAGCAGGCGATGGGGCATTTCTGTGATGGCCGTGCATCTCTGGTTGTTGGCACCCATACGCATGTTCCGACTGCTGATCATCAGGTTCTGGTGGGCGGCACGGCCTATATGTCCGATGCGGGCATGTGTGGCGATTACGATTCTGTTTTGGGTATGGATAAGGAAGAACCGGTCAACCGCTTCCTGCGCAAAGTGAATGGCAGCCGTTTTACACCTGCATTGGGTGAAGCAACGGTTTGTGGTGTTGCTGTTGAGACGGATGACCGCACTGGTCTGGCCAAGCATGTCTCTCCGGTACGGATTGGCGGGCGTTTGTCGCAGATTATCCCACCATTCTGGCCAAGTGCAGCAAACGGCTGAGCCTGAATAAACGTCATGCTTACACGCTGATTGGTAGGGAAGAGGAAGGTTGGGAGCTCTCTCGCGGTTTCTTGCTCTGGATTTTGTCGTGTAAGCGTCTTATAAGCTTTCATCAAATTTGCTCGACGTTTTGGCGACATGCGTGTCGGGGAGAGCGCTGTCCAAGCTATCAGCGGCTTGGTGAGCGCTCCTTTGAGCTATAAGTTTTATTTGCAAACACAAGCCGGGAAGACCTATGGCCGGACATTCAAAATTCAAAAATATCATGCACCGCAAGGGGCGTCAGGATGCTGTACGTTCCAAACTGTTCTCTCGCTTTTCCAAAGAGATTACCGTTGCTGCGAAGATGGGTGATCCTGACCCGGACAAAAACCCTCGCCTGCGCCTTGCTGTGCAGAACGCGAAGGCCCAGTCCATGCCGAAGGACAACATTGCCCGCGCGATTGCAAAGTCTCAGGCTGGTGAAGGTGCTGATTATACTGAGATTCGCTATGAGGGTTATGGCCCGGGTGGCACCGCGATTATTGTTGAAGTCCTGACTGACAACAAAAACCGCTCTGCTGCAAATGTGCGTTCCTACTTCACCAAATACGGTGGATCCATGGGAGAAACCGGTTCTGTTTCTTTCATGTTCGATCGTGTTGGCGAGCTTGTTTACAAGCCTGAAGCTGGTGATGCGGACACCGTCATGGAAGCTGGCATTGAAGCCGGTGCTGATGACGTTGAGAGCGATGAAGACGGCCACACCATTATCTGTGCCTTCGAGGATCTCTCCGACGTTTCCAAGGCGCTGGAAGAAGCGCTGTGCGAAGCTGAGTCTGTAAAGATCATCTGGAAGCCGCAGAATCTTGTAGAAGTGAACGAAGAGAAAGCTGGCACCATCATGAAGCTGATGGATGCGCTGGAAGATGATGATGACGTGCAGAACGTCTTCTCTAACTTCGATATCTCAGAGGAAATCATGGCAAAGCTCGGCTAAGCCTGTTTTCTGATTAAGTTTTAAAGGCGGTGCGTTTTGCGTGCCGCCTTTTTTGTTGTGTGCTTGTTTTGTGAGGGTGCCCCTGATTTCAATGGAGTTGGCTTCGTTCGGGCTCTGTGAAACCTTTTTGCGACCATGATCAGGGTTGAGGCAGGTTCGTGAGTGAGGAAAACGACAAGGTTCGCGTGATTGAGCATGCCATAGGCTCGGCGTGGCGGTTACATTTACTGGCTATTGCCTACGCGGCGCTGCTGGTTCTTGGTGCCGTACTGGAAACGCCTTCCGGTGTCTGGGAGGAGAGGGCACCGTTGGTGGCGCGGGTCTATGGCTTTTGTGTGCTCAGTGCACCGTATGTGCTGACAATAACTGGCTTGTTGACGGCGCTTTATCTGCGGCAGGCGGTGAACATTGCCCAGACAATGAAAGAGCGCTGTCTGATTGCGACAGCTGCTATTCTAACCATGCCGATCAATGGTTTTCATAAGGGAGAGTGGTGGGTATCCCTGTGTTCAGTCATTGTGACTGTGTTCCCACCTTTGCTCTACATCGGCCTTGCTTTGCTCGGGCAGCCCCTCTCCTTTATCGGATTGGGGCTTTGTGTCGGTGCGTATCTGTTCTGCCTTTATCAAAGGCAGATGCTGCTCATCGCTCAAAACAGCAACTTCCTTCAGGACAGAATTTCCGAGCTTGTCAGTATGGCGCAGATCGTTACCGGCTCAGGTAAGAACGAGGACGCCTCCTGATTGATTAATCATCGTCGATGATGGATTCCAAATGCTGTAGTGGCAATGCGCCGTTTGCTTTGAGTGTGCGGATTGCAAAGTTGGAGCGCACATCCTCGACCCCGTCCAGTGACATCAGGAAGTCAGAGAGGAAGACGTCGTAGGCTTCCAGCGTTGGGACAACGATCTCAGCAAGGATATCAGACTGACCTGAGACCAGATGACAAGACACGACCTCTGGCTGAGAGGTGACGCGCTCGATGATCGACATGATCTGCGCTTTGCTTTGTTTGCCTACGCGCATTTCAACAAAGACCGTCATGCCAAGACCAACAGTCTTGCGATTCACGGATGCCTGATAGCCGTTGATCACGCCGCTGTCCTCGAGGTTTTTGACGCGGCGCAGGCATGGAGATGGGGATAGGGCAACTTTACCTGCCAACTCTACGTTGGTTAGGCGACCGTCCTCCTGAAGATTCTTCAGGATTTCTAGGTCAATCTTGTCGAGCGATGATTTTGGCATAAATCTGGTTTTTTCGTCTGTTTATAGGGATATTATTGCGGAAACTAAGTTGTTTTTCTTTGTTTCGCAAGATGTGTCGGTTGTTCTTGGCTTCTTGTGGCCGTTATCAACGTGTGTGTATGGTCTTAGGTCATCTGAGAATTCCATCCAAAATTGGCATGCTTGTGATGGCGGCTCCCAAGATGAGTGAATAAGCGAGTGCGCGGTACGAGCGACCGCTTGATAGTGAGAAGCCTTTGGCTCCCAAATAGATGCTCAGGCCGTATGCCGGGCAGACCAGGAGTGAAAGGAGCAGCAGCTCCTGTGTGATCAGGCCATTCCACCAGAACGCTGCAAATGAGCCGAAACTGGTGAAGAAGAAGTAGGTGATCAAGTTGGCGCGAATAACGCTGACGGGCAAGGGGCCAGACATCCAGTAGGTGATGACCGGAGGGCCAGCCAGTTGTGTCATGCCGCCGAGCAGGCCGGAAACTGCGCCAACCCCAAAGGAGGTGCGCTTGTTGGGTGCCTTGGTGTAGCGCCAGCCCGAAATCAAAATGATTAGCAGGAGGAGTACCACACCGGACAGAACCCAGCGCAAAACGTAGGGATCGGCATTCGTGAGTACCCATGCTCCGATAGATACAGTGATCACTGCCCCACCTGCTGCGGGGAGAACCGTTCTCCAGTCGCAGATTTTGGTGGCTGAGACCACCATGGGAAGTGAGATTGTTGCATCGACCATGAGAAGGGAGGCAGCGGCCAGCTTTGGTTCCATAATGGCGGAGGCGATGGGCATGTAGATCATCGCGGCTCCGAAGCCGGCAAACCCACGGGTCAACCCGGCGAGCGCTATAGTTGCGCACACCATCAAGAAGGCCGGGGATTCGAGTCCTGCGACGTCTGGGAGCATATATGCCTCTGCTGAGAAGGTCGGTTTTAGGCTTCCTAGTTGTGCGGACTATAAGTTACGAAGGTGCCTTCCTCCAATCGGGACAATTGGAGGAATTGTCGAGAATTTCTCAATTACCCTCTGGAGAACATCGCAATTTGCCCTTTAGCCTTGTGAAACTGCGGGAAATTGAGTGAGGCAGGTATGGCTAGAGGTCGTGGAAGAATGGCAGGGAAACGACCGCAGCGAGGAAGATGATGCCTTTTGCAGCCCATTTGAAATACGTAGGTGGTGCGCTTTTGAAGGCTTTCGCACCAAACATAAGACAACCCAGATAGATTGGACCTGCGATGATCAGGACCGGGATGAGTTCTTTTGTGAAAAGGCCGTTGTAAGCGTAAGAGGCATATGCGGAGACGTCGGCTATCGCGATAAACACGATCATGTTGGCGCGGATTATGTTTTGTGGATGGGGGCCGGTGGCCCAAAGTGTGTAGATGGGGATGGATGGCATCTGGCTGAAGCCACCAAGCAGGCCGGAGAGTGCACCGACACCGAGATTTTGATTACGGCTGGGTTCCTCTGAATAAGTCCAGTTGGACATGAGGACGGCCAGCAGCGCGAGCACTACGATGGATATGCCCCAGTGCAGAATAAAGGGTGGTGCGTTGGCGAGGATCCATGCGCCGAAAGAGACGGCAAGGATCGCTCCAATGGCGGCAGGCACGACGCTTTTCCATCGGCACAGCTTGGTTGCCGGGAAAATGAGTGGCAGCGCGACTATGGTGTCGAGGATGAGTAGGGCAGCTGCTGCGAGTTTTGGGCCAATGACCAGTGCAGCGAGGGGGATCCAGACCATACCTGAACCAAACCCGGCAAATCCACGCATCAAACCTGCCAAAAGGATGGCTCCAGCCACCAGACACAACTGCAAGGCGGAGTGTGCAGACAATGCTTCAATCATACCGGGTCCTTACCTGCAGGATTTGCAGGAACGCGTGGATTACTCCTGAATTTTAACGGATTAAGCGATTGGTTGAGGTTACCGGCTAGCGTCTTCGGAGATTTTTCGTTACCGGTTTGTTCTATGGATCATTCAATTCGAATCATGGGTGTTGACCCTGGCCTCAGGAACACTGGTTGGGGCATTATTGATGCCAGAGGTAATCGCGTCAGCTTCATTGGAAGCGGCACGATACAATCCAACAGCAAGTACTCCCTCGCAGAACGGCTCAAGCAGTTGTACACTGGCTTGCAAGAAGTGATTGAACGCTATGATCCTTCCGAGGCTGCGGTTGAGAATACGTTTGTGAACAAGGATGCCGGAGCTACGCTTAAGCTGGGGCAAGCGAGGGGGATCGCTCTGCTTGTGCCATCTCTGCACAATCTCGTGGTTTCAGAATATGCTCCGAACCTGGTGAAAAAGACCGTGGTGGGAACCGGGCATGCGGAAAAAGAGCAAATCCGTATGATGGTGAAGGTGTTGATGCCGAAGGCGACGTTTAATTCGGACGACGCGGCGGATGCACTGGCGATTGCGATCTGCCATAGTCATCACCGGGGTAGTGTAACGGGCCGTCTGGCCGCAGCGGAGGCGCGTTTGAAATGATCGGGAAACTCAAGGGTGTCGTCGACAGTTACGGCGATGATTTTGTACTGCTGGATGTGCAGGGTGTTTGTTATCAGGTGCATTGCCCTTCTCGCGTGTTGCAACAATTGCCGCGTGTCGGCGAAGCTGCTGTGCTGGCCATTGAGACCATGGTCCGTGAGGATATGATCAAGCTCTTCGGTTTTTCCGAGGACAATGAGCGTGAATGGTTCCGCATTCTCATGACCGTTCAGGGTGTTGGTGCAAAGGTTGCGCTGGGCATTTTAGGCATCATGCGGGCGACTGAAGTGGCGAACGCGATTGCGCTGGGCGATAAGACTGCGATCACACGGGCGCCGGGTGTTGGCAAGCGCGTTGCTGAGCGTATCGTGACAGAGCTGAAAGACAAAGCGCCTGCCTTTGCCTCTGTTGAAGATGACACCATTGCTGTTTCCCAAAGCGTTGCGGAAAATGTGGCGTCCCGGCCTGTGGCAGATGCTGTCTCGGCTCTTTCCAATCTCGGTTATCAGCCTGCTCAGGCTTCAGCCGCTGTGGCGGCTGCTGTAAAAACAGCAGGTGAAGATGCGAGCGCTGAAAAACTTATTCGCCTCGGCCTTAAGGAACTTGCGTAATGAATGAGGGTGAGGATCGCCTTGTTACTCCTGAAATTCGGGGCGACGAGATTGACAGCGGAACGCGTCCGCAAACGCTGGATGACTTTACCGGGCAGGCGCAGGCTCGTGAAAACCTGAAGGTTTTCATTGGAGCGGCGAAAGCACGGAGTGAAGCGCTGGATCATGTGTTGTTTGTCGGGCCTCCGGGCCTTGGTAAGACAACGCTGGCGCAGATTATGGCGCGTGAGCTTGGTGTGAACTTCCGGGCAACTTCCGGCCCCGTGATTGCAAAAGCGGGTGATCTGGCTGCGCTGCTGACCAATCTGGAAGATCGGGATGT
Organism: Pseudovibrio sp. W74; assembly: GCF_001623085.1. Classification (NCBI taxonomy): domain Bacteria; kingdom Pseudomonadati; phylum Pseudomonadota; class Alphaproteobacteria; order Hyphomicrobiales; family Stappiaceae; genus Pseudovibrio; species Pseudovibrio sp. W74. Next base: position 58,356 of record NZ_LMCJ01000001.1, on the reverse strand, counting down.
TTTGTTCATTGATGAGATCCACCGTCTCAACCCTGCGGTTGAAGAGGTGTTGTATCCGGCAATGGAGGATTACCAGCTCGACCTCATCATTGGTGAAGGGCCAGCTGCGCGATCTGTGAAGATTGACCTTGCCAAGTTTACTTTGGTGGCCGCAACGACCCGTATTGGCTTGCTGACGACACCGTTGCGTGACCGCTTTGGCATTCCTGTTCGGCTTGAGTTTTATACTCCGGAAGAGCTGGAGCTGATTGTGAAGCGCGGTGCGCGACTCCTGGGAATCGGTATGAGTGATGCGGGTGCACGAGAGATTGCCAAGCGCTCCCGCGGGACACCGCGTATTGCAGGACGTTTGTTACGCCGTGTGCGGGACTTTGCGATTGTTGCCGGGGACGCTGAGATTGATAGTGGGCTTGCTGACCGGGCTTTGCGGCAGCTGGAAGTGGACAGCGCTGGCTTTGACAGCCTCGATCGGCGCTATTTGAAGCAGATTGCACTGAACTTTGGTGGTGGCCCTGTTGGGATTGAGACGATTGCAGCTGCTCTTTCTGAGCCGCGGGATGCGATTGAAGAGATTGTTGAGCCGTATCTTATCCAGAATGGCTATCTACAACGGACACCGCGTGGCCGAATTTTGACGCCAATCGCTTTCAAGCACCTTGGTTTGGCGGTGCCGGACAACCCGAATGCACCTCAGATGGCTCTTTTTCAACACGATGAAGACTGACCTGCAGATATGAACACTAAAAAAACTGAGGCAAATTGGCCCGATCTGACGGGGCGAATTGACGGTAACGAACATATTTTGCCTGTGCGTGTGTATTACGAGGACACCGACTTTTCCGGCGTCGTCTATCACGCGGCTTATCTGAAGTTCATGGAGCGTGGCCGCACTGAGCTGCTGCGTCTGCGCGGTGTGCATCATCATGAACTGGATTCAGGCATGCATGGGGAGCGTCTGGCGTTTGCTGTTCGCCATATGGACATTGATTTTCTCAAGCCTGCACGAATCGATGATGTGCTTGAAGTTCATACGGATATCAGTGAAGTGAAGGGTGTTCGGATGTTTATAAGCCAGAGAGTTATGCGTGGTGACGAAGTTTTGATCAAGGCGTGTGTGACTGCTGTGGCCATTTCTGCGGACGGGAAACCACGCAGATTGCCCAAGGATCTAGTCGCCCAAATGAACGGCGAATAAGCGCGATAATCATCGCGAAAAATCACCAATATTCATTCAAAGTAAACGGGACTGGAAACCTTTTAATCCTTCAGTAACCTTAAACAGGTCTTTTCATTTATGCCTTCAATGCTGGCTGTAGTCGAAGTTTCGCCAAATTCGACAGGCAGGAAGGCTGCTAAATGTTTAATAGACTGGTTGTGTCCATGGCAGGGGTTCTACCGTGGACAGGTCTTTGGGTTATCAGGGCAAGAGGTCCTTATTACATGAACTCTAAGGTGATGAAACTCGTTGTGGCCATGAGCACAGCGGCGGCTTTGTTGACGCCATTGGCTGCAACGGCTCAGGACGTGCAATCTGTTGAGCTGAGTGCAGCTCCGGGTTCGGGCTTGTCCTACATTTCGTTGTTTCTGGAAGCAGACATCGTCGTCAAGATTGTAATGATCGGTCTGATCGCTGCTTCTGTCTGGAGCTGGGCGATTATCTTTGACAAGATTGTTCTGTATGGTCGCTCTCGTCGCCAGATGAACCGTTTTGAGAATGTGTTCTGGTCCGGCCAATCTCTCGAAGAGCTTTACAAGTCTTTATCCTCCCGCGCGAATAACGGCATGTCCGCATTGTTTGTGGCTGCGATGCGTGAGTGGAAGCGCTCTCATGAAGGGGATAAGCCTGCGATTGCCAGCCTGCAGCAGCGTATCGACCGCGTGATGGATTTGACCATCTCCCGTGAAGTTGAGAGGCTTGAAAAGCGTCTGTTGTTCCTTGCAACGATTGGCAGTGCGGCTCCATTTGTTGGTCTGTTTGGTACGGTTTGGGGCATCATGAATGCATTTACCTCCATTGCAGCTTCCAAAAACACAAACCTTGCCGTTGTGGCTCCAGGTATCGCCGAGGCGCTGTTTGCGACCGGTCTGGGCCTGATTGCAGCTATTCCGGCGGTTATTGCTTACAACAAACTGCAGAGTGATTCCGGCAAGCTTGCCGCGCGTATGGAAGGCTTTGCAGATGAGTTTTCCGCTATTTTGTCCCGCCGCATTGATGAGCGAGGATAACCCATGGGTATGAGCACTGGAGCAGCTGGTGGTGGTGGTCGTGCAGGTGGCAGACGTGGTCGCCGCAGGCATTCTCACGCACCGATGAGCGAGATCAACGTAACGCCGATGGTGGACGTGATGCTGGTACTGCTGATCATCTTTATGGTGGCAGCTCCCTTGCTGACTGTCGGCGTGCCGATTGACCTGCCTGAAACTCGCGCAAAAGCGATGGAAGGTGACACTGAGCCGATAGCGATTTCGGTGAAGTCTGATGGGGGCGTGTTCATTCAGGATACCGAAATCCCTATTGATGAGTTGATCGCGAAACTCGGTGCGATTGCCGAGAATGGTTACAACGAGCGTATCTACGTGCGTGGTGATCAGGATGCCGATTATGGAATCATCATGAAAGTTATGGGTCGCATCAATGCTGCTGGATACAAGCGCATCGGGCTCGTCACTCTAGAGGAGCAGGGTTAACCGGGAATGCGTGCAGGCCTTATCGCATCGCTAGTTGTTCACGTGGTCGTGCTTGTTGCCGGAGCGGTTTCGCTTAACTTCGGTAAAGAGCTGACCACTGCCCCGGTGGATTCACTGCCCGTGGATCTTGTGCCTGTGAGCGAGCTGACAAAGCTGCAGCTAGGCACAAAAGAAGTGAAGGAAATCAAAGAGGCTGCGTTGCAGCCGACCAAGAAGCCTGCAGAAAAGCCAGAGCCGGAGAAAAAGACCGGTGAAGCTAAGAAAGAGGTGAAGAAGGTTCAGGAAGCGAAAAAGGAAGTGCAGCAGGCTGAAACACCGCCGCCGCCACCAGAACCAGCTGAGCCAGAACCAGCCCCAAAGGAAGTGCCAAAAGAGAAGGCTCCTGCGGAGACTGCAGAACTTGGTCCTGAAATAGAAAAAACAGAAAAGCCGAAGCAGGTCGTTAAAGTCCGTCCACGTTCTAAGCCAAAGCCTCCAGCGCGCCCTAAAGCGCTGAAGAAGGAAGAGCCGAAGAAGAAGGAAGACTTTAACTCGAAGATGGCGGCTTTGCTGAACAAAACGAATGCGAAGTCGAGCGGGACTGCAAAGTCCGCAAAACCGGCTTCTCTTGGATCCGAATTGGGTCAGACCAACGTGAAGATGAGCCAGTCTGAACTGGATGCGCTTCGCGGACAGGTTGCCCGGTGCTGGAACCCACCTGTGGGTGCCGCTGGTGCTGAAGATCTTAACGTTCGCCTAGAGTTTAACTTGAGCCGTACCGGTGAAGTTGAAGGGCAGATAAAGGTTCTGAATTCCAGCAGTAACCCGACATTCAGAGCTGCTGCAAGCAGTGCAGAACGTGCGGTCTATCGCTGCGGTCCGTATTCTCTGCCAGCAGCTAAATATGATGCATGGAAAACCGTCATCTTGAATTTTGATCCTCGCGATATGCTTGGATACTAGGTATTGAGATTGAAAGGAGCTTAGGTCTATGTCCTTTGTGATGGGGCTTAACCCAATGCGTACAACAGGAATTAAGCAGCTGTGGCGTCATGCGTGTCGTCTTGTGGCTGCTGCTGTTGCTGTTGCTGCGATCTCTCAACCTGCATATGCCCTGATTGAACTCGATATTACTCAGGGCAACGTTGAACCTATGCCGATTGCAATTTCTCCCTTTGCAGGTTCCGGCTTGCAGGAAGATGTGGCAGGGCAGATTTCTCAAGTTGTTGCAGCGGATTTGCAGCGCTCGGGCTTGTTCCGTCCGATTGATCCGACAGCGCATATTCAGCAGGGAATGAATGTAGGCACCATGCCGCGCTTTGGCGATTGGAGAACCATTGGTTCTCAGGCTTTGGTGACTGGTTCTATCGCGCAGCAGGCAAACGGACAGATCCGGGCAGAATTTCGTTTGTGGGATGTGTTTGCCGGTCAGCAGTTGATTGGCCAGCAGTTCTTCACCACACCGGAAAACTGGCGCCGTCTGGCACACATCATTTCCGATGCGGTTTACCAGCGTTTGACTGGTGAGAAAGGCTACTTCGATACCCGTGTGGTCTTTATTGACGAAAGCGGTCCGAAGGATGCGCGCCGTAAGCGTCTTGCGATCATGGATCAGGATGGGGCTAATGTGCGCTACTTGACCCGTGGTGATGATCTTGTGCTGACACCTCGGTTCTCTCCTGTCTCACAGGAAGTGACCTACATGTCTTATGTGGGCGGTAATCCGCAGGTTTACCTGTTCAACATTGAAACTGGACAGCGTGAGGTTCTTGGTAACTTCCCGGGTATGACGTTTGCGCCGCGCTTCTCGCCTGATGGTCAAAAGGTCATCATGAGCTTGCAGCAGGGCAGCAACGCCAACCTTTATCTCATGGATTTGCGTACTCGCCGGACAACGCGTCTGACCAACACAGCTGCCATTGACACCAGTCCTTCCTTCTCACCAGATGGAAGTCAGGTGGTGTTTGAAAGTGACCGTGGCGGTTCTCAGCAGCTTTATGTGATGAATTCTAATGGAAATGGAGCAACGCGCATTTCCTTTGGTCCAGGGCAGTATTCAACGCCTGTGTGGTCGCCGCGCGGTGATTTGATTGCCTTTACCAAGGTGCATCAGGGGCGCTTCATGATTGGTGTTATTCGTCCGGATGGCAAGGGAGAGCGTATTCTCACCGAGGGCTATCACAACGAGGGACCTGCCTGGTCTCCGAATGGACGTGTGTTGACTTTCTTCCGGGATACCGTGGGCGAGCAGGGCGGTCCTCAGGTCTGGACGGTTGACCTGACCGGCTATAATGAACAGCTGGTTCAAACGCCAAACTTTGCTTCAGATCCAGCGTGGTCTCCGTTGCTCGACTAATCAAAAAGCTGAGCCCCTAATTTCTTGCGGGAATTTGGGGGCATTAGCACTTCATTAACCAATAAATTCAAGTTACCCTTAACCAAGTTGGTCTAGGGCTTTTTTAACCCTCGGGGTTTGAGGGACAGGAGATTCTATAAATGTCAAAGACGCTGTTCGCGCGCGGAGCGCGTTTCGCCGCTGTGGTGGCTGTGTGTCTCGTCGCAGCAGCTTGTTCGCAGACACGCCCTGAACTAACCAGTGGCAATAGTTCTGTTGCAGCTGGCTCTGGACAGGACTTCGTTGTGAATGTTGGGGATCGTGTATTCTTCCTCAATAACCAGAGCTCCATTGATGGTTCTGCTCGCGCAGTGCTGGACAAGCAGGCTCAGTGGCTGCAGCACTATAAAAATTACTCAATTACTATTGAAGGTCACGCTGATGAGCGCGGCACCCGCCAGTACAACATTGCACTGGGTGCGCGACGTGCAGCTGCAGTTCGGGAATACCTTGTTGCAAAAGGCATTAGCCCAACCCGCATCAAGACTCTTTCCTACGGTAAAGAACGTCCGGTTGCGGTTTGTAATGCGGCTTCCTGCTGGAGTCAGAACCGTCGTGCTGTGACAGTTCTGAACGGTCAGTAATTGAGTTTGACTCGCTGAAATATGGAAAAGGCTTCTCTAAATTGGGGGAGCCTTTTTTGTTGAAACTCCTGCAAACTTGTAGGAGAACGGAAATTGGTCGGGGAGAAGCCGCAAATAGGAGAGAAACACTGAGTGTGTGCCCTATTTTCGTCTTTTCCTCTTGCCAAGAGATGAGAAATTCCGACCCGGCCCCTGTAGGGTGTCTCAGGAGATAATTGATGGCTCTTTACCGACGTATTGCAACAAGCTTTGTTGTTCTTGCGCTTGTAACCTCTACAAGTTTACCAGCATCTGCGCAGCTTTTCGGTTCATCTAAAAATGATGAAACCGCACAGAACACTGCTCGCCTTGGTCAACTTGAAGAGCAGGTTCGCTTGCTGACAGGCAAGGTTGAAGAGCTCAATCACAAACTACGCCTGACTGAAGATGCGCTGCGGCGCTCTCAGGAGGACGTTGAGTACCGCCTGCAGCAGTTGGAAAATCCGGGTCAGACACCTCGCGTTGTCCAGCCTCCTGTTGTTCAGCAGCCGAGCACGACGGCTCCGACAAATCGGTCTCAGCAACTTTCTACGTTGAATACGCCTGCACAGGGTACGAACAGCGGTCCGTTGGATCTTTCTCAGATTGCACGCGGCAACAACGCTGCGCCTACCGGTTCCACGCCTGCACCAAGTTCTGGCTCTCTTCAGTTTTCTGGCAGCGTGAATGAACTGCTGAGCGGTGACCCTCAGTCGGACTACAATGCTGTTTATGGTCTGATGGTAGGTGGTAACTACCCTGCCGCGACCGAGGGTTTTGATACTTTTCTTGGCATGTATCCTGATCATGAGCTGACTGCGAATGCGCAGCACTGGCTTGGCGAAAGCCTGCTGGCTCAGCGTCAGTATGAGAACGCTGCACAAGCTTTTCTAAAAAGCTATACTGATTTTCCTGAGAGTGAACTGGCTCCTGAAAGCTTGCTGAAATTGGGGACTGCCCTTACAGGTATGGGGAATGCGCCCGCTGCTTGTGAGACTTATGAGCAGCTTCTCGCCAATTTCCAGTTTGCAGCCCCTGCTGTGCTGGAGCAGGCCAAGGTTCAACAAAAACGTGACAACTGCCTCTAATCAAGTTGCTCTCTTTTCTTCCGACGAGCTGAATGAGCTTTTCGGAGAGTATAAGTCTTTCCGCCGGATCGCCGTTGGTGTGTCCGGCGGTGCTGATTCTATGGCCCTGCTTTATCTTTTGAAGCAGTGGGCGCAGGAACTGGGGCTTTCTGCTCCTGAACTTTATGCTTTCACAGTCGATCATGGTTTGCGTGCTGAGGCTGCCAGCGAAGCTGCAGGCGTTGCGCAGTATTGCCGGCGCATTGACGTGCCACATGAGACCTTACATTGGATTGGTGAGAAACCGTCTTCAAACATTCAATCGGAAGCCCGGGATGCGCGCCATGCTCTTTTGCGACAGGCTGCTGAGGACCACGGATGTGAGGGACTTTTTCTAGGCCATCATCTGGAAGATCAGGCAGAAACGTTTTTGACGCGTCTGGCGCGGGGCAGTGGGGTTTATGGTCTTGCGTGTATTCGTAAGGACCGCGAGTTGGATGGATTTCAGATTTGCCGTCCACTGCTCGAAATCAGCAAGGTTCGGCTCAAATCGCTTTTGCATTCTGCCCAGGTGCCATGGTTTGAAGATCCTTCTAATGAAGATGAGCAGTTTACGCGTGTAAAATTTCGACAAGCGCAGCAAGAGCTCGACGAACTTGGGTTGACTGCGGCGAAGCTTTCCGACACGGCGCGACGCATGGCCCGTGCTGCTGATGCGATTGATGTTTGGGTGGATGAAGTTGCTGAGAAATCCTGCACGTTTCATAGTGCCGGACCCGTCCGTTTCGACAGTTCGTGTCTGGAGTACATTCCCGATGAAATTGGCTTGAGGCTGGTTGGGCGGCTCGTCCGCTACATTTCCGGTGCTCCTTATATGCCGCGCCTTGCCAAGCTTGAGGGACTTTATGAGACTCTGAAAGCAGAAGATGGGAGCAGGGCAGCTACCCTAGGTGGGGTCAGGTTTGCGCTGGCGAAACCGCATGACGAATCTACCTGGTTTTGCTTTCGAGAGGCCGGTAGGGCTGGCTTGCCTGAGATTGAAGTTAAGCCGGGAGATGAGGGAATATGGGATGATCGCTGGCGTTATAAAGCGGCGTATTCTGCAGAAAGCTTCAAAATCACTTATGTTCAGAAAGAGCTTTGTGGAGATTTTGAGCTAGAAATTCCTGCTAACTGGCTGAAAACAGCATTTCTGACAGCTCCGCTTATTGTTTTTGCTGGTGGGGTATCCTACATGCCTTGGAAGAAGATTGGTCGAACAACAGCTGATGCTGATGTAAGATCGAGGACCTACGGGATTTCGATGGTCCCAGTGAGCAGAACATTTTGAATAAATCTTGGTTTTGCTGGCGTTCTGTTAAATCTATGCATTTATGCTTTAGAGGAATGCAACTTGAACGTCTGGGCTGGTAAAGTCGGAATTAACGGAGCATCAATCCTGAATTTTCAGGGGTAACCGGCAAAATTCCGTTGGCCTTAAGAAAACTGAGAAAGAATCTGTGTCATTCTCAGGAAAACGTAGAAAGCCCATTAGGGCTCGCTATGATCTTGACAGAGACACGTGCGAGGATCGCCGCCACCTTGCGGTAAAGGGATCGAAATGAACACCAATTTCCGGAATTTTGCCCTCTGGGTGATTATCGGTCTGTTGCTGATAGCGCTGTTCCAGCTCTTTCAGAATCCGACCTCACGAAGCAATACAAATGAAATCGCTTATTCTCAGTTTATCAATCAAGCTGAGCAGGGTGATGTGCGTGAGGTCACGATTCAACAACAACAGATTACCGGCAAATACAGCAATGGCGGTACTTTCCAGACCTATGCGCCTAGTGATGCCAAATATGTTGATGTGCTGCAAACCAAAGGCGTTTTGATTAACGCAAAGCCACCTTCCGAGAGCTTCTCTCTCTTTGGAGCCTTGATTTCATGGCTACCGATGCTGTTGATCCTTGGTATCTGGATCTTTGTGATGCGTCAGATGCAAGGTGGTGGTGGCAAAGCTATGGGCTTTGGTAAGTCTAAAGCGAAACTGCTGACCGAATCGTCTGGCCGTGTGACGTTTGAAGACGTCGCAGGCATTGATGAAGCGAAGGAAGATCTTCAGGAGATTGTTGAGTTCCTGCGTGACCCGCAGAAATTCCAGCGTCTTGGTGGTCGTATTCCTCGCGGTGTGCTGCTCGTTGGCCCTCCTGGTACTGGTAAAACCTTGACCGCTCGTGCAGTGGCAGGTGAAGCAAACGTGCCGTTCTTCACCATTTCCGGTTCTGACTTCGTTGAAATGTTTGTTGGTGTTGGTGCTTCTCGTGTTCGTGACATGTTCGAACAGGCGAAGAAGAACTCCCCATGCATCATCTTCATCGATGAGATCGATGCTGTTGGCCGTCACCGTGGTGCAGGCCTTGGCGGTGGTAACGATGAACGCGAACAGACCCTCAACCAGCTCCTTGTTGAGATGGATGGTTTTGAAGCGAATGAAGGTGTGATCATCATCGCAGCGACTAACCGTCCTGACGTGCTTGATCCTGCGCTTCTGCGTCCAGGTCGTTTTGACCGTCAGATTGTTGTGCCAAATCCAGATGTCACTGGCCGTGAAAAGATCCTCAAAGTTCACATGCGTAAAGTGCCATTGGCTCCAGATGTAAACGTGCATACACTTGCTCGCGGTACGCCTGGTTTCTCTGGTGCTGACTTGATGAACCTTGTGAACGAGGCTGCGCTTCTTGCAGCGCGCCGCTCCAAGCGTCTGGTCACCATGGCCGAGTTTGAAGATGCTAAAGACAAGGTGATGATGGGTGCGGAACGCCGTACGCTTGTCATGACCGAAGAAGAGAAGAAGCTGACGGCTTATCACGAAGCTGGTCACGCACTGGTTGCGATGCATATGCCTGCGTCTGATCCAGTACACAAAGCAACGATTATTCCGCGTGGTCGTGCACTGGGTATGGTGATGCGGTTGCCTGAGAAAGATCAGGTTTCTCTGACCCGTGCGAAGTGTAAAGCTGACCTTGCTGTTGCTATGGGTGGCCGTGTGGCTGAAGAAATGATTTTCGGTTATGAGAAAGTTACTTCTGGCGCTTCCGGCGATATCCAGATGGCAACCAAGCTTGCAAAGGCTATGGCGACGCAGTTTGGTATGTCCGATAAGCTCGGCCCGTTGCTTTACGGCGAAAACCAGGAAGAAGTCTTCCTTGGTCACTCTGTTGCGAAGAGTCAGAATGTTTCTGATGAAACCCAGAAAATGGTTGATGCAGAAATAAAAAGCTTCGTCAATCAGGGCTATGAGACCGCGAATAAGGTTCTGAAAGAGCATGAAGATCAGTTGCATCTGATCGCTCAGGGCTTGTTGGAGTATGAAACGCTCTCCGGTGATGAAATCCGCAAGATGCTTGATGGTGAGCAGCCTGTGCGTGATACCGGTGATGATAGTCCATCTACTCCGCGCTCTACTGGCGTGCCCACCGCAGGCGGAAAGAAGCACGGCGGTGAAGCTTCTGATGGGCTTAACCCACAGCCTCAGAGCTAACAGCCAGTCTTCTTGATGGCGCTTTAAAGAATAAAATGCCCGGCTGTTCAGTCGGGCATTTGCTATCGGGCTCAACTGTTTGGCTTTTTTGCATTGATGAAAAATCGGCTTTGCTGCTGCGGCAAATTGCGGGTGAACCGTAATATTTGGACACATCATTTGACAGGACCAGGCAAGGGCAAACGTGTATCACCATTTCAATTAGATTTATCGTGAGCGATACGCTCCGCATTTGAGAGTTCAGGAAAACATTAAATGTCGCGAAAATACTTTGGCACCGATGGGATGCGCGGTACTGCAAACAAGTGGCCAATGACCGCGGAAGTTGCGCTGAAGGTTGGAATGGCTGCTGGTGTGGTGTTCCGTCGTGGTAAATACCGGCACCGCGTGGTTATCGGCAAAGATACGCGCCTTTCTGGTTATATGTTTGAAAACGCGCTCGTCGCTGGCTTTACTGCGATGGGTATGGATGTCTTTGTGCTTGGCCCGATGCCAACGCCAGCGGTTGCAATGCTGACACGTTCGTTACGTGCTGACATTGGTGTGATGATTTCTGCCAGCCATAATCCATTCGAAGACAACGGGATCAAGTTCTTTGGTCCTGACGGGTTCAAGTTGTCTGATGAGGTCGAACTTCAGATTGAGCGTCTCATGGACAGTGATATGAACCAAAGCTTGCCAGCACCGGACACTTTGGGACGCGCCACGCATATTTATAGCATGAAGGATCGCTACATTGAGTTTGCAAAGCGCACCTTGCCGCGTGATCTGAACTTGAATGGCATGCGTATCGTGATCGATTGTGCAAACGGTGCTGCCTACAAGGTTGCTCCAGAGATCCTTTGGGAGTTGGGTGCAGAAGTGTTCCCATTGGGTGTTGATCCGGATGGCTTCAATATCAATAAGGACTGCGGTTCCACTGCTCCAGATGCACTTGCAAAGAAGGTTCATGAAGTTCGGGCGGACATCGGGATCGCGCTGGACGGTGATGCAGACCGTGTGATCATCGTGGATGAAAACAGCAAGGTGGTTGATGGAGATCAGCTGATGGCCGTGATTGCTGAATCCTGGAAAGCAGATGGCCGTCTCTCGGCGCCAGGCATCGTTGCGACCGTGATGTCGAATCTAGGTTTGGAGCGTTTCCTGAAAGGGCTTGGCCTTTCTCTTGAACGTACCAAAGTTGGTGACCGCTATGTTGTTGAGCGGATGCGTGAAGGTGGCTTCAATGTTGGCGGAGAGCAGTCCGGCCATATTGTGATGTCTGACTTTGGTACGACTGGTGATGGCCTCGTCGCTGCATTACAGATTCTTGCTTGCGTGAAGAAGACGAAGAAGCCGGTCTCAGAGGTTTGTAACCGATTCGTGCCAGTGCCTCAGGTCCTTAAGAATGTGCGCTATGCGAGTGGTAAACCTCTCGATGATAAGGCTGTAAAAGCGGTTATTAAGGTTGGAGAAGAGAAGCTTGGTAAACAGGGTCGCCTTGTTATTCGCGCTTCTGGTACCGAGCCGCTCATTCGTGTGATGGGTGAGGCTGATGATGCAAATCTTCTGAACAAGGTGGTTGATAGCATTGTTGACGCAGTTAAAAAGGCTGCAGCTAGCTAGCTGAAACTATTTAATTTATCGAGTTTTGAGAGCGGGTATCTTGGGATGTCCGCTTTCTTTGATTTGAAATCTGAGGGGTGCATAAGTAAATGTAAATTAACTTTCTAGCATTTGCTTGGCTTGTGTCTGTTAGTTGTTTGTTAATAATAAATATTAGGGTTAAGAATACTGGTTAATTTATAGGTAATTCTTTCTCTGTAGAAAGTGCTTAGGTTTTAATCAAGGGCAATCATCTCGCGTGACAGGTGCCGTTTGAGGGGACATAAGCATGAAGTATTTTAGTAAGGTGCTGACATTGAGCGCAGCTGCGCTGGTTTCGTCTGGTTTTGCTTATGCAGCCGACCTCCCAGCACCTGTATTCGTAGAAGAGCCAGAGCTCCCACAAGTGGAAATCGGTGGTGGGTGGTATCTACGTGGTGATATCGGCTACAAAGTCTATCAGAATCCAAAAGCGAAATTCTCCCATATCAAATTCAATGATGAAGAATTAGAGCCAACGGGAATTGTTGGTGTTGGTGTTGGTTATCGTGTGAATGATTTCATTCGCACAGATGTGACACTGGACTATGAATGGGATGCTGACTTTACAGCAAAAGCTGAGTGTATTGGTACTTGTAGTACCTCCGGCACCTCAGATGAGTTTGCGACACTCGATGTCTGGACTGTTCTTTGGAATGTCTATGCTGACCTAGGGTATTACAATGGCTTCACTCCATATGTTGGAGCCGGTGTTGGCGCATCTTACGTGAACGCAAAGAATGTCCGTGCGATCAATCCAGATGGTACCAGAGTCAAATATCCAAAAGGACATTGGTGGAATTTCTCATGGGCTCTTATGGCAGGTACGTCCTATGAGATCGATGATAACTGGAAAATTGATGCAGGTTACCGCTATCTGAACATTGGTGCGGTGAAGACAAAGTCGTTCTCCAGCAATGGTAAGACCTCCGGTATCAAGTATGACAATCTTGCTGCGCATGAAGTGCGTGTTGGATTGCGTTATGAATTTGGTGGGTCTTCCAATGGTGGTTATGACCAGCCGATCGTCACAAAATATTAGGTCACAGACTGGTGCGTCTCCAGTTTAACTTCTGAGCAAAACTTTCAAGAGCCTGTCCTGCGACAGGCTCTTTTTTTGAGCAAAACTAGAGGATATGCGGAATTGAAAGATTGGTTATCCACTGGGTGGATATGCAAAATATATCTAATCGTACGCAGCGTTTAATTGATTGAATATTGCTCTACAAAAAAACATTTGTTGACGAGATAAGTCGTTTCGCATAGACCCGTCGGTGGGACACCCCTCCCCAACGAGGGGCACCTATCTGAAAGGGTAGTCATTATGACGAATACGACAATGCCGGCCACAAAACCGGTAAACCCGAACTTTTCTTCGGGTCCATGTGCCAAGCGTCCGGGCTGGACACCTGCAATCCTTGCAGATGCGCCTATTGGCAGATCTCACCGTGCAAAGATTGGTAAGGCGAAGCTGAAAGAAGCTATCGAGTTGACGCGTGAAGTCCTCGAAGTGCCTGCTGATTATAAAATCGGAATTGTTCCTGCTTCTGATACAGGTGCCGTAGAAATGGCACTTTGGTCGCTGCTTGGTGCGCGCCCAGTTGATATGGTTGCCTGGGAAAGCTTTGGGTCCGGTTGGGTTAGCGATGTCATGAAGCAGCTCAAGCTTGCGGATGCACGCAAGATTGAAGCTGGCTATGGCGAGTTGCCAGACCTCAACTCTATAAATTTCGACCACGATGTGGTCTTCACCTGGAACGGTACCACCTCTGGTGTGCGAGTGCCGAATGGTGATTTTATTCCGGCAGACCGTAAAGGCCTGACCATCTGCGATGCGACTTCTGCTGCTTTTGCGCAGGAGCTGGAATTCGATAAGCTGGATGTTGTAACTTACTCCTGGCAGAAAGTGCTGGGTGGTGAAGCTGCTCACGGCATTCTGATCCTGTCGCCTCGTGCTGTTGAGCGCCTTGAGAGCTATACGCCTGCATGGCCGATGCCAAAGATCTTCCGCCTTACTAAAGGTGGCAAGCTGATCGATGGTGTATTTGAGGGCGCTACCATCAACACGCCGAGTATGCTTTGCGTTGAAGATTATCTGGATGCTTTGGGTTGGGCCAAAGAACTGGGTGGTCTGAAAGCACTGATCGCTCGTGCTGATGCAAATACCGCTGCAATCACCACTTGGGCTGAGAAAACTGATTGGGTTGACTTCCTGGCAGTAGACCCGGCAACCCGTTCCAATACTTCTGTTTGTCTGAAGATTGTTGATCCGGAAATCACGAAGCTTGATGACAAAGCGCAAGCTGCATTTGCCAAAGCGATCGTGAACCTGCTCGACAAAGAAGAAGTGGCATTCGATATTGGAGCATACCGCGATGCGCCGTCTGGTCTTCGGATCTGGTGTGGTGCGACGGTTGAAACTGCCAATGTAGAAGCGCTTATTCCCTGGTTGGATTATGCTTTTGCTGCAGAAAAAGCAAAGCTGGTTTCTGCTTAAAATTCCTTTTTTTTGAACGAAAAAGTTCCGGTCGCCCTGTGTGACCGGTTAACCTGACGCAAGAAGTGTATCTGGCTCCCGCAACACATGAATGGGAGGGTACCTTCGTTGACTTGAAAGGTTAGCCCGATGGCTCCTAAAGTTCTTATTTCCGACAAGCTCTCTGATAAAGCAGTTCAGATTTTCAAAGAACGCGGTTGCGATGTCGACTTCCTGCCAGACGTTGGCAAGGATAAAGAAAAACTCGCTGAAATCATTGGTAAATATGATGGTTTGGCGATCCGTTCCGCAACCAAAGCAACAGAGAAAATCATCAAAGCGGCGACTAACCTGAAGGTTATCGGTCGCGCTGGTATTGGTGTCGATAACGTTGATATTCCGGCAGCGACTGCCAAGGGTATCGTTGTGATGAACACGCCGTTTGGTAATGCCATCACGACTGCTGAACATGCGATTGCGATGATGTTTGCAGTGACCCGTCAGATCCCGGCTGCTGATGTTTCCACGCAGGCTGGCAAGTGGGAAAAATCCCGCTTTATGGGTAACGAAGTCACCTCAAAAACATTGGGTCTGGTTGGCTGCGGTAACATTGGTTCTATCGTTGCGGATCGCGCTATCGGTTTGAAAATGAAGGTGATTGCGTTCGATCCGTTCCTGTCTCATGAACGTGCTATCGACCTTGGTGTTGAGAAGGTTGAACTGGAAGACCTCTTTAAGCGCGCTGACTTTATTACACTGCATACTCCGCTGACTGATCGTACCCGTAACATTATTGATGCGGATGCAATCGAGACCATGAAAGATGGTGTCTACCTCATCAACTGTGCCCGTGGTGGTTTGGTTGATGAAGATGCTCTGCGTGCTGCGCTGGACAGTGGCAAGGTTGCGGGTGCTGCGGTTGACGTGTTTACTGTAGAACCAGCTAAAGAGAACGTTCTGTTTGGTGCTCCAAACCTCGTATGTACGCCTCACCTTGGTGCCTCCACTTCTGAAGCTCAGGAAAACGTTGCGCTGCAGGTAGCTGAGCAGATGTCTGACTATCTGGTCAATGGCGCTGTTTCTAATGCTCTGAATATGCCGTCTATTACTGCGGAAGAAGCGCCACGCCTTGCTCCATTTGTGAAACTGGCGGAGCAGCTTGGTTCCTTTGCTGGTCAGGCGACAGAGACAGGCATCAAAGCTGTTCGTATTGAATACGAAGGCGATGTTGCAGAAATGAACGTCAAGGCTTTGACCGCCGCTGCACTTACAGGTGTTCTGCGTCCTCTGCTGCAGACTGTGAATATGGTTTCTGCTCCTGAAGTTGCTAAAGAGCGCGGCATTGTGATTGAAGATGTTCGCCGTGAACAGCATGGTGCTTATGAGAACTACATTCGCCTAACTGTTATCACCGAGCGTCAGGAACGTTCTGTTGCTGGTACGGTGTTTGGTGATCAGAAGCCGCGTATCATTCAGATCAAAGGCATCAACATGGAAGCAGAACTTGGCGAGAACATGCTTTATGTGACCAACCAGGATAAGCCGGGCTTTATTGGTCAGCTGGGCTCCATTCTTGGTGATGCGAAGATCAACATTGCGACGTTTAACCTTGGCCGTAAGGTTGAAGGTGAAGAAGCGATCTGTCTTGTTGAGATTGATGGCGAAATTGCTGAGACGACCGTGGATGAAATCGCTGCGATTGCGCAGGTGAACCAGGCGAAACTTCTGCATTTCCCTCAACAGGGCTAAGCTATTTTTGGGAATAGATTAGGAAAAGGCGGCCTTCGGGCCGCCTTTTCTTTTTCCGGTGGTCATGTGACTAGTGGAAATTGCTTATCTTTGCACTTGGCGCCATGATGCAGACTGGTTCCATTTCGAAGTAGAAAGCTATTATGAATATTGATCTGCTGCGCCGCCTCTGCGAAACCCCTGGCGTTCCTGGACATGAGCATCGAGTACGCGAGATTATTCTGAAAGAGATTGAAGGCCTGTTTGATGATGTTCAAACGGATGCCATGGGGTCTCTTATCTGCCGCCGTGATGCACGCAACGCGCCTGAAAATGGTGAGAAGCCAAAAAAGGTTATGCTGCTCTGCCATATGGATGAGATTGGCTTCCTTGTTTCGCATATCACCGAGAAAGGCTTTGTCTATGTACAGCCGGTTGGCGGTTTTGATGCACGCAATCTCTTCTCCCGTCGTGTGTTGGTCTCCACAGATGAGGGTGATCTGAAGGCGGTGATGAATCCGGCTGGGCGACCAGTTCACACTGCTCCGCCTGAAGAGCGCAAAAAGATCCCTGAAGTCACTGAGTTCATCATCGATCTTGGCCTTGGTAAGAAGACCAAGGAGGTGGTCAAAGTAGGTGACATGGTCACTCTTGATGAGCCGCTGATTGAGATGGGCGAAAAAGTTGTCTCCAAAGCGATGGATAATCGGGTCGCATGCTGGCTTGGTATTGAAGCTATGCGTGCGCTGGGGGATGCGGATCATACCTGCGAAATCTATGTCGCGTTTACCTGCCAGGAAGAGGTTGGGCTACGCGGAGCGAAGACTGCGGCCTATGCCATTAAACCAGATATCGGCCTCGGTGTTGATATCACGCTTGCTTGCGATACGCCTGGGGTGCCAGAGCAAGATCAAACGACTGAGCAAGGTAAAGGTTTTGGGCTTCACGTGAAGGACGGCTGGTTCATTGCCGATCTGGAGCTTGTAAAAGAAATCGAAAATCTGGCTATTGAGGAAGAGATTCCGTACCAGCGCACCATGTTGAAGGGTGGCGGACAGGATGGGGCTGCTGCTCAGCAGGCGGCTGCTGGTGCTAAAGCAGTCGGTATCATGGTTGGCACTCGTTATGTGCACACAGTTACCGAGATGATTGATAAGAGTGATCTTCTTGCTGCACGCGATATTCTGGCTGCTTATCTGAAGCGCTGCTGACACCGCAGGCTGTTGCTTAATAAGAAGCCTCCAGATCCTACCTACGATAGGGCTGGAGGCTTTTTGTTAGGCGGGTGCCTGTGCTTTTCCTGTCAATCTGCGGGTGAGCCGGCCATCAATGAGCAGCAAGGCGGTGAAGATAGCGGCCATACCGATCCAGTGATTGGTTTCCAGCCGTTCATTGAGGAAGATCGCACCCAGCAGAATCGCGCTGACCGGGATAACCAGTGTTACGGAGGCCGCGTTCGTGGCTCCGGCGAGTTTGAACAGCTGAATGTACAAAATGAAGGCGAACCCAGTGCATGCCAGCGCGAGGATGAGGACACTTGCCCAGGTCATCGCTGAGGCCTGCATCAGTTGCTCGGCTGGTGCCGAATAGAGGACTGCGGGTATCAGCAGGATTGTGGAGGCTGTGAGCTGGCCCGTTGCCAGTGCAGCAGGTGGCAGTTTACGCAGGCGCATAATGATAACAGCACCGAAGGCATAACATAAAGCTGCCCCTAAAACTGCGAGCTGTGGCAGGATCTGACCGCTGGCTCCACTCAGGGTATCACTGCCAACCATGATTGCCACTCCGATAATTCCAATCATGGCGGCAACGAGCTTGGTCGCGGTCAACTTTTCTTCGTTACTCAACACCTGCATGACAAGCATTGTGAAGATTGGGGTGAAGGCATTGAGAACGGATGCCAGTCCGGCTGCGATGTATTGCTGACCCCAGAAGATGAGCGAGAAGGGGACGACATTATTTATGAACCCGAGGAGGAGGAAGCTGCCAATCCATTTTGCAGAAAGCGGGATGGTTTGTTTTGTGATGAACAGGAAGCCCCACATGCCCACCGCAGCAATTCCTACTCGGAGGAAGACCAGAGTGATGGGGCCAATTTCTGTTAGTGCGACTTTGGCAAAAAAGAATGAGCTGCCCCACAGGGTGCCCAGCAATAGAAGAATAGACCAGCCCAGCCAGTCAAGTTTTTGTGCGTTCATAAAGCGTATTCAACTTAGTGAAATTTCTTGCAGGAATTGCAAAAAATGAGAAATTGGAACTTACGCTAGTAATATCACTTGCTGTTGTGCCTGTACCACCCGATTTGCGAGTAAAACAATCAACAGAGGTTCACTCTGATCGCAAAAATTACAGTCTTGGCCTAATTTTGAAGGAAAAGGGCTCGTATTTAAGAGATTGACAGATTATAAGGCGCTGTAACTGCGCCCCGGCTCTTACGCCGGGGTTTCTTATGTTGTCTCTCACGATTTGCATTCTGAGCTGGCAAGCCACTTTATACAGAAATAGCAAATCGTATGACGGCGTATTTTAGGAATACGCTGGCAGCCGCAGGAGGGCTGAAGAATCATGGCCAACGTTGTCGTAGTTGGGTCACAATGGGGTGACGAAGGTAAGGGTAAACTTGTCGATTGGCTCTCTGAGCAAGCCGACGTCGTTGTACGCTTCCAAGGCGGACACAATGCAGGTCATACGCTTGTAATTGACGGAACGAGCTACAAGCTGGCATTGCTGCCATCTGGTGTTGTTCGTGGGAAACTTTCTGTCATTGGCAATGGCGTTGTGATTGACCCTCATGCACTGGTTGCTGAGATTGCACGTCTTGAAGAGCAGGGCGTTAAAATCTCCCCGGAAATCCTGCGTGTTGCTGACAATGCTACTCTTATTTTGAGCCTGCACCGCGAGCTTGATGCTTTGCGTGAAGATGCAAGCCCGGCAGGCACCAAAATCGGTACCACCAAACGCGGTATCGGCCCTGCTTATGAAGATAAAGTCGGTCGTCGTGCAATTCGCGTGATGGACCTGGCAAACATGAGCACGCTGCCAGCCAAGATTGATCGTCTGCTGACCCACCACAACGCTATTCTGCGCGGTCTGGGTCGCGATGAGATCTCTGCTGAGACCATCTACAAAGAGCTGGAAGACGTAGCTGATAAAATCCTGCCGTACATGGATAAAGCCTGGTACATGCTGGACAAAGCGCGTCGTGAAGGTAAGCGTTTGTTGTTTGAAGGTGCGCAGGGCGCGCTGCTCGACAACGACCACGGCACTTATCCGTTTGTAACCTCCTCCAATACAGTTGCAGGTCAGGCTGCTGCTGGTAGTGGTCTGGGTCCAAACTCCATCGATTACGTTCTGGGTATCACCAAAGCTTACACCACTCGTGTGGGTGAAGGTCCGTTCCCAACCGAACAGCAGAATGAAGTTGGTGAGTTCCTTGGTACCCGCGGGCACGAGTTTGGAACGAACACTGGTCGTCGTCGTCGGTGTGGCTGGTTTGATGCAGTGATTGTCCGTCAAACCGTTTGCACCAGCGGAATCAATGGGATTGCATTGACAAAGCTTGACGTTTTGGACGGACTGGATGAAATTAAGATTTGTGTTGGTTATGAGCTAGATGGTGAGCGAATCGATTACCTTCCGGCATCTCAAGGTGCTCAGGCGCGGGTTGTTCCTATTTATGAGACCCTGCCTGGTTGGAAGGAAACGACCAAAGGCGCACGGACTTGGGCAGAATTGCCAGCACAAGCTGTGAAATACGTTCGGCATGTTGAAGAGCTGATTGGTGCTCCGGTTGCTCTGTTATCAACAAGCCCTGAACGTGATGACACAATCCTGGTTCAGAATCCATTCCAGGATTAAGTCTTGAAATGAAGCTCTGGGGGCAATGGGCAGTTAAATGGCGGACTACAATTCCGTTCTAAAAAAAGCGGTAGCTGGTTTACAAGAGAACACAGGTTCTGCACGGCGGGCAGTTTATCAACGCGCGCGGAATGCAATTGTAAAGCAACTTAAAAGTTACGACCCACCTCTGTCTCCCTCCCAGATCACTGAGGAGCAGCTGAAGCTTGAAGAGGCCATTCGTAAGGTCGAAGCGGAAGCTGCTCGTGAGTCTCTCGGGTTGGGGCGGTCTAAAACCACCCCAGCTCCAAGTGCTCCAAAACCTGCAGTTCCAGAAATCTCTGCTGCATCACCGCCTGCTGGCGATACGCCTAAGGCAGGTGCAAAGGCCGATACTCCAGCGCGCGATGAGCCGAAAGCACCTGCTGCTAAAGCAGATGTGTTTAAAGAGGCGGTTCGTGCTGCTCAGGATCTCGGCAACGCCGCACATCAAGCCAATCAGATGGCGCGTGATCAGCTGCCTGAAGCTTCCAGCGAGCGCAAAGAGCCTGACCTTGGCTCCATGGATGACAAAGAGACGGGTGAACCTGCTGCGTCTCTGCCAACCAAAGGTGCTGTTGAGACGAGCGCAGAAGAGCGCTCCTGGGTGCCGGGTGAGGCACGTCGCACTAAGCTGGAAACAAAAGGTAAGTCGCGTCCTGAGATCGATGAGCCGGCCAAGGTTAAGCCAAAGACGAGCCGTAAACCTGCTTCCTCCCGCAAACCAGCGGTTGCGCAACGCGTTGGCGATGCGATTGAGCAGGAAGAAGGGCTGAAGCCTTCCAATACATCGGGTATTGTCGGTATAATTGTGGTCATACTGATAATCTTGGGCGTTACCGCAGGTGTCTATAGTCTGCGTGATGTTATTCTCTCTTTAGTGCTTCCAGTTGAAACCGGTGAGACTGTTGCGCCAGAGAGCGCACCTTCGAATGAAGATGAGCCGCTTCGGGTTCAGCCGGAACGCACGCCAAAGAAGAACACTGACCGCTTGTTGCCATCTGATGAAGGGGCAAAGGTTTCGCCGGATGCGACACGGGTGCAGACGACCCGGATTACCCGGAATTCTTCCAGCGCAGCGCCAACCGAGGCAGTAACTGAGCCTCCAGTCGTGCGTGTGGTCGAAGCTCCAGCAGCACCGGTAGAAGACACATCTTCTGCGCAGGTTTTGCCGGTGACGGAACCTGCTCAGCAAAGTACTGCAGTTGAGACCAATTCTGTTCCGCCAGCTGAAACCATTGGAACGGAAGCTACGGTTTCTCCTGTTGCACAACAGAGCATACTTTACGAAGAGGCTTTGACACCGGGTGCTGCAGGTTCTGCATCACGCGGGAACGTTGTTTGGTCATTGGATGAAGCTAATGGCGATTCTGTCATCAAGGCTGTTGCTACGCTACCATCTCGTAACTTCTCTGTTGAGATGACGTTGAAGCCGAATAGCGATCAGTCTTTGCCAGCAAGTCACTTGCTTGAGCTGAACTTCATCTTCCCAGAAGGGTTTGATGGCAAGGGCGTTGAGAAGGTGCCTGGCCTGATCCTGAAGAAGACAGAGTCCGAAGCAGGTGATCCGCTTGATGGTGCTGCCGTGAAGGTTTCTGACACTCTCTTCTGGATTGCGCTGTCTGACAGTGATGAAGAAAAAGCGAAGAACCTGAAGCGTCTTGCTGAGCGTGAGTGGATTGATGTTCCACTGCTGTACAACAGCGGTCGCCGTGCAATGTTGACCTTTGAAAAAGGCACAACCGGCAACAAAGTCATCGCACAGGCAATCAAGAGCTGGAAGTAATCTAGTTTCAGATATTTAGATTAGATTTCAAAGGCCTTGGCTCTCTCAGAGCTGAGGCCTTTTTCATTATGCTGTCGTCTGTCAGAGCAAAATCTGCTTGCATCCTTCAGCAGAAACGCGCATGTTCCTTGCTATTCCGAGGGGTGCTTTTCTTTCGAAAAGCTGAGATTGCGATGAGCTAAACCCTTTGAACCTGATCCGGGTAATGCCGGCGAAGGGACGGGACCTGAGCCATTCTTCCCGGATCTCCATGTTTGCATTTTGCTGTAACGGGAGATCCTGTGCTGAAAACATCCCAGAGAGCTAATGTAGCTCCGTTCTTCCGCCTGTTTGTGATGCCCAATACCATTGTTGGGAGTCTGCATGCTGAAGCGAGCTTTGAAACGAATTCTCCGAAGTCTTTTCGGGATTTTGCTTTTTATCGCCATTTGGGAGAGTGTGGTTCAGATTGGAGAGTTTCCTCCGTTTCTGTTGCCAGGTCCGGCGGCGGTTTTTTCCGCTTTTCTCAATCAAGGTGTTTTCCTGCTGCATCATGCAGGCATTACCGCTTGGGAGACTGTTCTCGGCTTTCTCTTTGGCGTGAGTGCTGGAGCTTCGCTGGCTGTTTTGTTGGCAGCGTCTCCTCGGATACGCCTGTTTCTGCTGCCTCCGATTGCGGCGACCCAATCTCTTCCTGTGTTTGCAATTGCACCGCTTCTGGTGCTGTGGTTCGGCTTTGGGCTCGCCTCCAAGGTTGTGATGGCCGTGATTGTGATCTTCTTTTCTGTGACCTCGACTTTCTTCGATGGTTTGCGCAGGACTGATCAATCACTGCTCGACCTTGGCAAGCTGCACGGTCTGAACCGCTGGCAAACACTTCGCTACATTCGCATTCCAGCCGCCTTGCCGTCTCTGGCCTCTGGTATGCGCATTGCAGCGGTGTTCGCTCCTATTGGGGCGGTGGTTGGAGAGTGGGTTGGTGCAAAAGGCGGTCTGGCTTTCATCATGTTGCAATCCAATGCACGCATGCAAACAGCGACGATGTTTGCGGCGTTGATTTTGCTTGCGGTGATGGTGTTGAGCCTGAGGGCAGTTGTTGAGTTCGCCACTTCTCGGATGATCTATTGGCAGAAAGAGATCTAGGTCTCAGAGTATGAGGACGTAACCTTATGAAAAAACTAGGTATGCTGTTTGGTGCGGCAATGCTTGCGAGCACGCTTCAGGTGCAAGCAGCGGACAAGCTGACTGTGTTGCTGGATTGGTTTGCGAATCCGGACCATGCACCAATCGTGGTTGCCAAGGCGCGGGGTTTCTTTGAAAAAGAGGGCCTTGAAGTTGAGCTGATTGAGCCTGCTGATCCTTCCATGCCACCAAAGCTTGTTGCAGCAGGGCAGGGTGATATTGCGGTTTCCTATCAGCAGACGTTGCACCCGCAAATTGATGAGGGCATGCCGTTGATGCGGATCGGGACGCTGGTCTCTACACCTCTTAACACGCTAATTGTTTTGGAAGACGGACCGATCAAGGAGATTGCAGACCTGAAAGGCAAGCGTATTGGTTATTCCACATCCGGGTTTGAGAACGCCATGCTTGGGAAGATGCTTTCCAATGCAGGTCTAAGTTCTGACGATGTGGAGCTGATCAACGTGAACTTTTCGCTCTCACCATCTTTGATGGCTGGGCAGGTTGACGCGGTGATTGGTGGTTACCGTAACTTCGAGCTGAACCAGATGGAGATTGAAGGTGCGAAAGGCCGCGCGTTTTATCCTGAAGAGAACGGTGTGCCTGTCTATGATGAGCTGATTTATGTGGCTCACAAAGACAAGCTGGATGATCCGCGTTTGAAGAAGTTCATCAATGCGATTGAGGCGGCTACTGTTTATCTACTTAATAATCCGCAGGACTCCTGGAAGAGCTTCCTTGAGGTCTATCCAAATCTGGATGATGAGCTGAACAAGCGTGCCTGGGCGGATACTCTGCCGCGTTTTGCCAGCCGTCCAGCTGCTTTGGACAATGGCCGTTATGAACGGTTTGCAAGTTTTCTGATTGAGCAGGGGCTCATTAAAACAGCGCCTCCAGTTGAAACCTACGCGGTTGAACTGCGCTAACCGGTATAGGTCTAAACTAAAATTTGAGCCTCCGAGTTTCGGGGGCTCTTTTTATTTGTAGGCCAAATGCCGTTATTGCGCTGCATCCTTGACCGCTTCGTGTTGAGCCAGATCGCTGAGGATGTATTTCTCAAAAGCAGCATAGATGGTGTTGTACTCACCCTCAGAGAGTGATTTACATTCATCTACCAGCGTCAGGGCTTTCTTCTTGTCATTCTCCTCAAAGAGCGCAAAGACCATGTTGCAGTGGATGTTTTTGAGCTTGAGGAAGTTTTCTGAGAAGGCAAGTGATGGATCACCTAGCAACGCAAAGGAACGCATCTGGTAACGGCTGGTTTTGACTGGGATTGTCTCCAATGCTGCCAGTTCAGGCATCTGGCCGCGTGTCGTTTCACACATAAGAACGCTGTGACCGGCTTCTTTGCAATGACGGGCTAAATCTTCTGCTAAATCAACGCATTTACCGAGTGGGGCGTACCTGAAATGACGCCGTGTACCTGTTTCGCCAAGCGTTGCCAGGCCGGTTGAGATGCCGATATCGATTGTGACCGCGTGGTCCTTCATATTTTTCTGGTTGAAGTTGAACCGGTCCTTGAGATTGAAGCGCTTCATTTGCTTCTGCATTTCAATCGCTGTTCGACAGGCATGAGCAGCGTGGAATGGATCATCGAGTGGTGCGTTCCAGTAAGCATTCAGGCCGGATGTACTCAGCGTGTTCAGTGTACCATCGTGGATATGCACTTCATCGAGATGAGCTGTTTGGAAGCCGTTGGAGAAGCCTGCTAGGTCCTGAGGAGACAAACCCTCATAATATCGGTGAAAGTACCTCAAACGTGTCGAGAGGCTCGTGATTTCACGTTGCTGCCCCTCAAGAGGGAGTTGCTCTGACTTCGCCAGTACCTTTTGCATCTGTTTGGGAGAGAGAATTCCTGCAAAGCGTTCAGTTGTTTGGTTTCTGTGACTCTTGAATGTCACACGCCGGATTGTGCAGGAGAAAGCGAATATCAGCAGGATAACGAAGGATGGGAAGAATGGCTCAAGGACGGTGTTTTGCAGAGCGAATTGGTGGAATGCAACTCCGTTGATAACCAAGACAGCGACGCCTGTAAGTGACAGACTTAACCAGAAACCTTGCGTGGCGGATATGATCGCAATGGCGATGCCAAATCCGATTAGTGCCAGGATTTCAGCGTATTGCGCCCATGTAGGGACATTGAGGAAGTTGCCAGACTGAAGTGTTTGCAGTGCCTGTGCATGTCGTTCTGAACTTCTGTCCTGAGTGCCTATGACGAACTGACTCCCAGAAGTTGGAGGCCAGAGTTTGGAGGATACTCTCTTCTTTAAGACATCGCTCGCCGCAAGGATGAAATTGCTGGCATTGCTTGTTTTGAACACCAGCATTTCTGTCTCTGCAGTGACAGGAATCTGCAGATCAGTGCTTTTCAGCTGATAGCCATTTTCTGATTGCGTGACTTGGAACGGGAGGGTGTTTGTCTGATTGGACATGCTCCATGCCGCTACTGCGAGGGATGGCAACTGCGCTGTGTCGCTTTGGAGTTGAAGTGGATAGAACAGCGCATTTGAACCGTGTGCGTATTGGGTGTCGCTTTGATATCCTGTGGCCTGCGAGAACCTTATGTAGTTGGAAAGAGGAGGTTTTTCAGCTACGGCTTCGCTCAACGGTCTGCTGAGCAGGACTGGGTAATGAGAGATGATGGTTTGTAAGAGCAGGTCGTGATTTGGATAAGTCGCCCGCAAGGAGGGCTGCAGATCGTCGTAGATTCGGCTTCTTAAGGTGGGGGAGGTCGGATCGGCTTTTCTGAAGTCTGCATCTATAATCAGAAGCTTGGGATTATACTCCCCCAGTTTTTGAAGGATTTGTGCAAGCTCCAGACGCTGATATATCGGCTCCTGCGTTTGCTGGATTGATTCTGGCGTAAGATGGATCGTGTAAACTGGCGGCGTAGAAGTTGTGTTTGGCCATGCCAACTGCAGCGCGTTTTGGCTGAGATATCCGACGTTATCCAGTACCTGCGGGTATAGGGTGCGGACCAGTATTGCTATTGCAATGAATAGACAGGATACAACCGCCGCAAGTGCACGGTTGGTTTGTGACAGCCAGCTTGAGCCGAACATGTAATTCCCCCCAAAAGGGGAAGTGACCTAACTCACATAAATTCCCCTCATCATTAACCTTAGGAAAGCTCTGAGGGGACGACAAGCTTAGCTGTTTATTTAAAAGGGTGTTCCTACAGTTGATTTGTATTTTAAGTTAATTCAACTCAACTTTTATGCAGCTGGGCATCTTAAAGCACTTTGCAGCCATGTTGACTGCGCGAGCTGCTTTAAGTTTTAGCCTTACCTGAGAAATCGGTTGCCCCGTGAGGGGAGCACACTTTATGCACCTGCCTCATGACCTGCCATTGCCATGGCGCTTTCCTGAACGGCCTTTTGAACCTTCTCAAAAGCACGCACTTCAATCTGGCGTACACGCTCGCGGCTTACGCCAAACTCGGTCGAGAGTTCTTCCAGAGTGATCGGGCTTTCAGAAAGTCGACGAGCTTCAAAAATGCGGGTCTCGCGTTCGTTCAGCACGCCCATTGCGTTTTTCAGCATATCGCGGCGTACATCGTATTCTTCCTGCTCAGCCAGTACAGCTTCCTGACTTTCGGCATCATCCACGAGCCAATCCTGCCACTCGCTGGATTCACCTTCGCTGGAGCGCAGTGGCGCGTTCAGGGAAGAGTCACCACCAAGACGGCGGTTCATGGAAACAACTTCTTTCTCGGTTACACCGAGAGTTGTCGCAATGTGCTGGACCTGATCCGGACGCAGATCGCCATCTTCAAACGCCTGAATTTTGCCTTTGACGCGACGCAGGTTGAAGAACAGGCGCTTCTGGTTTGCCGTGGTGCCCATTTTAACGAGTGACCATGTACGCAGGATGTATTCCTGAATGGAGGCTTTGATCCACCACATAGCGTAGGTTGCCAGGCGGAAGCCTTTGTCCGGCTCAAAGCGTTTTACCGCCTGCATCAGGCCGACATTGCCTTCTGAGATAACTTCGCCCAGAGGTAAGCCATAGCCACGGTAGCCCATTGCAATTTTTGCAACGAGGCGCAGGTGAGAATTTACAAGTCTTTCGGCAGCTTTAGGTTCGTCATGTTCCCGGAAGCGCTTGGCGAGCATGTACTCTTCCTGCGGCTGAAGCATCGGGAATTTTCTGATTTCATCTAAATAGCGGCTTAAGCCGCCTTCGCCGCCCGTGAGGGCTGGTAGGTTACGGGCCATAAAGCACCCTCCTTGCTTGGTGTTCCCGCCTGATCGAAGGATCAGGCTTTTCGGCAAACACACATTGGTGCCTTCAGATGAAGCGCACCTGAAGTGTCTATATGGGAACATTGTGGCCAAAACGCTACCAGATCGGCAATCTTTTTGGCCTAAATTTTTCGTAATGATTGAAGAATACCAGCAAAATCAGCAGGTAACTCCGATTCAAACTTCATGAATTCCTGCGTTCTTGGGTGCGCAAACGCCAAAAGTCCTGCATGCAGGGCCTGTCGTTTGAAATCCGCCAACTGGGTTTTCAGTGGTTCTTGGAATTTATTGTATTTGGTTCTGAACCCGGAACCGTAATCCATATCACCTATTAGCGGATTTCCGATGTGGGACATGTGTACGCGGATCTGGTGGGTTCTGCCTGTTTCCAGACGGCACTCGATCAAGCTTGCAACGGGTGCTGCGTCTTGAGGACCAAACCGTTCTTGCACCTGCCAGTGAGTGATGGCGTGGCGACCGCCGGTTTTCAGCACCGAGATTTTTTGCCGGTTTGCAGTTGAGCGGGCAAGGTTGGCGTCTACTGTGCCCTTTGGTGCTGTTGGGGCACCCCAGACAAGAGCTTTATAGGCGCGTTCCAGTGGGCCGGTTTTGCCATGGTCGGCAAACTGAGCTGCGAGGCCCTGATGGGCCATGTCGTTTTTAGCAACAACGAGCAGACCTGTTGTGTCTTTATCGATGCGGTGAACGATGCCAGGGCGCTTGACACCGCCAATACCAGACAAAGATGAACCGCAGTGGTGAATCAAGGCGTTGACCAGTGTGCCCGTTGGGTTTCCGGCACCTGGATGCACAACAAGGCCGGCGGGTTTGTCGATGACGATCAGGTCGTCATCCTCAAAAACGATATTGAGCGGGATGTCCTCTGGCTGCGGTTCTGCGTCTTCCGGCTCTGGAACAATAAGAGTGATTGTATCTCCGGCACAGACTCTATATTTAGGCTCCAACACCGTGCGCTGGCCAATTTGAACCTGACCAGCCCGGATCAAGGCTTGAAGTCGGTTGCGACTGAAGTCATCTATATGCGCAGCAAGCACAGCATCCAAGCGGCGACCGGTATCTTCCGGCTCCGGGGTGATGACTGTTGGTTGCTGCTCGTCGGCAATTACAGAGTTTGTGAGTGGCTGGGTGCCCTCAGGAGATTTATCGTTCATGCGTGATCCTAATACTGACAGCGATGAGACTGTACAGAACGAACTTGATCCAGCAGCTTTGAGGCTTCAAGGGAAGTTACGTCGCCTCCTGATGGGATCAAGCCTTGTCATGGTGCTTGGCTTATTAGCTGTCTTTGCGGCTATCTTCTATAAGATTAACGTCGGCAATTCCAATGTTAGCGCAGATAGTATTGCTGCAACAATTGCGATTGGCCCTGAAGCACAGGTTATATCTGTTACTCAGATGGACGGAAATCTGGTGATGCTGATCAAAGAAGGTCCGACGCAGGCTCTTGTCTATGTTGATCCTGTCACCGGACGAAAAATCGCACGTACGGATTTTGTTGCGAGATAGGTGGATAAACCCCCTTTTCTTTCAAGGAGGGGGCTTGCCAAGCGGGGGATTAGCCAATATACCCCCGTCCATCGCGAAAGCGAAGCCTAGGCGCCCATCGTCTAGCGGTTAGGACGCCGCCCTTTCACGGCGGAAACAGGGGTTCGATTCCCCTTGGGCGTACCATAGTTGTCTTCTCAATACCGAGTGGTTATCTGCTCGAAGACAGAGCTTGAAAGAGTTCTCTCACTTTGTGAGCGCCCATCGTCTAGCGGTTAGGACGCCGCCCTTTCACGGCGGAAACAGGGGTTCGATTCCCCTTGGGCGTACCACTTCTTATCTCCCCAATACATCTTTGATAAATCTGCGTGCAGAGTTTTTCTCACGACGTATGCGTTGTGTCTGAGCTATATGATCCGCGATTTTGCAAAGAAGAAGATGTGGGCTTGGTTCCCCTGGATGGGGGGATGCAGTACTTCGAGATATTGCGAATTGGTGTTTTGCAGCAAGCAGTCCTGGGACGTGATTTAGAACCAGCGGCCGTTTAGTCCTGCACCCAGGTGATGGTCTTCTTTATCCCCGTCGACCTCAGCCCAGAGTTTTTCGTCTGTCTGAGATTCATTGCTAACGGTTTTTGCCAGACTTTCGCTGAGTTGAGCATTCATTTCTTTCAGGGCATCGATGTCATCAAGAACTTCGATGCGAGCCTCAGCAGTCTGGAGTTTGCTTTTCAGTGCAGCCGGTTTCTTGCCAGCAAACCTATTGGCACTGTGTGGCCGTTCCATTACGCGAGTCACAGTTTGTCCCTCTTCGCTTTTTTAGCTGAACTTTGATAAGACAGTGTATTGATCCGCGTGAGCTTTAACGGGCTTCTTTGGGCGGTATCATGACAAAGATGGAAAAAGTTGCAGCTTGTCCCCTTTTTGTGACGTATTAGTACTAAGAGTAGGGGAGCAGAGGCAAGAGGACTTTTGTTTTGAACTCATCTAATAGTCGTCTGGATGCTTCTGTGCTTTTGGCTATAGTACTGTGAAACATCGCAGATTATAGACTGATGGCAATGTACAAAAAAATTATCGGACTTGATTCATGATGCTGGTTTCGCGCCACAACTCTATTCTTGATATTGCCCGAGAGACCGGGAAGGTGGAAGTTGATGAACTTGCCACACGGTTTTCTGTGTCTCCTCAGACAATACGTAAAGACCTGAAAGAGTTGAGTGACCAAGGATTGCTGACCCGTGTGCATGGTGGCGCACTTTTGGCAT
The DNA here is from genome assembly GCF_001623085.1 of Pseudovibrio sp. W74. NCBI lineage: Bacteria > Pseudomonadati > Pseudomonadota > Alphaproteobacteria > Hyphomicrobiales > Stappiaceae > Pseudovibrio > Pseudovibrio sp. W74. The sequence continues at coordinate 28,435 of NZ_LMCJ01000001.1, read as the reverse complement.
TTGGCGTTGAAAACCTTGGCTACTCTGCTCGTAAAGATCTGGCAGGCAAAGAAAAAGAGATTATCGGGCAGGCGGCAGCGGACCTGATCCCGGATCGAGCTTCTTTGTTTGTGAATATCGGAACGACCACAGAGGCGGTTGCGCGGGCACTTATCCAGCGCAGTGGCCTGATGATCATTACCAATAACCTTAATGTAGCGAGTACGCTGCGCCCGTTCTCAGAAAATGAGGTCATCATTTCTGGTGGACTGGTGCGTGCGACTGACGGCGGTATTGTTGGTGAGGCTGCAGCAGATTTTATTCGCCAGTTTAAGGTTGATTATGCTGTGATCGGTGTATCTGCTCTGGATCGTGACGGAGCGCTTCTGGATTATGATTATCGTGAGGTGCGTGTGGCACAGGCGATCATTGAGAACGCGCGGCACGTTATTCTGGTGGCTGATCAGACAAAGTTCGAGCGTTCGGCGCCTGTCCGCATCGGCCATATTGCTCAGGTGGATACGTTTGTGACAGACACTTTGGTTTCGCAGGACTATCGGCAGCTGTTGGCTGAAAATGAGGTGCGATTGGTAGAAGTGGCTGGTAAGGTTCAGAGTGAGCCGGGCAATGGCTCACGAAGTACAACGGAGGCTTAAGCCTCTGCTTGGAGCTGTATAGAGCACGTCGAGTTCATGCGCATTCACACATCAAGCTCCAACTCTATATTGTCCTCGTATTCTTATCCGTAAAACGGGATTGATCTGAAAGAAAACAACAAAAGGCGCCTTTGTCTTTGGATCAAGTTGTTTGGGTTTAACCGCTTGAGCTTCCGGTTTTTCTAGCGTCTGCGATACGCTCCGCCAGATTTTTATCGGACTGAGGCGCGGGTGCTGCATCATCCGCCTTTGCAGCCGGAGTGCTTTTTGACGCGGCTGTTTTACTTGCAGCAGCTGGCTTACGGGTGCGCGGCTTTGCCGGTGCGCGCTTGGCGCGTGTCGGTTTCGGCTTTGGTGCGTCTGCCTTTGGAGTACCTGCGGCGATCGTGCTGAGATCGTTCAGGACTTCGTCGTACTTTTCAGAGAGTGGTGGGTTCTCCGAGATTGCCTTCGCTGTAATCTGAGCCGCCAGATCTTTCAGTTCATTGCGCAGATCGACGGCTTCTTCGATCTTTGAGGAACTGTTTGCTCTTTCCTCAAGCTGCTTTGTCAGCTGCTCGATGGTTTTCTTTGCTTCGTCCAGATCGTTTTCTAGGCTTTTCATAGGCTCGGGCGTTTTAATGTTCGGATTCCTGGTGCTGCGCTTGGCAGTTTTTTCATTTGCCGCTTTTTCGAGTTGAAGCGCGTGCTTTAGGTTATCGCGCTCTCGTTCCAGCGAACCATAACGGCTCTTCAATTTTGTGAAAGACCGCGAGGCCAGTTCGGCGGCTTCTGCTGGAGATGTTGGCTGATGTTTGGTTTCAGACTCAGCAGTCATTTCCGAAACTTGCTGGGAGATCTGCGTTGCCAGTTCTGCCAGAGGGTTGTCCATGTCCTGTAGGTCCGAGGTATCGATTGGACCTATCGGTTTGGTTGCAACTTCTTCTTCTTTCAGCTCTGCATCCAGCTCACGTGTTTTATCCGCAGCAGCCTGTTTGCTGAGTTGGATGATCTCAGCGGACGTGGCCTGATCTGCAGTTTGTGCGGCAGCTTCATCCTGAACTTCTGCTTCCGGTTCTGTCGTGATGCGATCATCTGCAGAAAACGGGATCGGCTCGGATGGGTTTCTACGGCGGAGGAAGCGTGTTGCTTTCTGAGCCATGTTCTTCCGCTCGCGGGCTGATTTGAGCTGAACAACGCTGAGCTCTTCTTTGAGCTCGGCAAGTTGGGCTTCAGCTGCTGAACGGGCAGATGCGTTCTCAGCGAGTTTTTCCGTCATCCCTTCGAGGCGCACCTCCATCTGACGGATCGCAATGGCATGTTGAGCGCGTAACGCGTCTTTTGCCATTGTGGCACGGGCATAGCTTATGGGGTTAGACGTCTCAATCGCTTTCCGCGTGAGGCGTACAGCACGGCCCCAGATAAAGGGGAGGGCGACGAGCGCTAGAATGCTCGCGAGGAAGAAACCCAGTGCAATGTATAGTGCAATTTCAATCACAAACTATGCCTGATCTGTTGAACGGTGTGAGGGACTGCTGCAGACTTAAGCGCATTCTCTCACACACTAACTTGCCAAAATATAACTAACGCAGGGTTAGTTATATCAGAAAGGATTCCATGTTGGCTTCCTAGTAAATTTCAAATAGCCCATGTTGAGGCCAAGGCGAGCACCAACGCCTGCGCGAACAGGCACAACGAAGATATCGTTGTTGGACAGAACCTGCATGCCGAAGCCTCCAACGAGGTAGGCTGAGCCCTTAGCGCCAACATAGCGGCGATAGATGGCATCGACACTTGGCAGATCGTAGACCAGCATCATAACGCGGGCGCCGTCACCGCCAACATCAAAGCCCAGGGATGGACCTTGCCAGAAGATCTGATGGTTGCCAGCGTTGCGGGTGTACAGTGTACCTTCGCCATAAGCAGCGCCTGCGAAGAACGCTGCTGAGCCTTCCTGCCCCAGGATATAACCGTTTGGTTCGCCGTACTGCTGAACTGCGCGCTCAACAACCTTTGCGAGGCCGGTGGAGATGGAACCGAAAAATTCGCCACCTGCCGTGATGATATCTTTTTGGTGGTATCGCGACTGATCAACGGATGATTGCGCAAATGAATGTGTGTTGAGCGCCAGCAGTGCGAAACTGGCGCAAAGGACGATTGCAGCTTTGTTGCGCAGATTGGCGAACAGGCTCGTCATCATGCCAACGTCTCCTTCTAAGAAACCCGAGAATTTGGATTGTTCAGAGCAATTCAAATGTTAAGGGCATAGTGCAACTTTTAGGTACAACAAGTTATAGTGTCTTACATCTACCTAGTGGTTAATCATGGTATAGCTGGGTAAATGATGCACATCCCGTTGGCCTGCAGTCATGAATTTTGTATCAGTTGTCGAACTTGCTCGTTTAGTTAATGCAGGTGATTCGGACTCTGGATGGACATTCCCATGATTTCTGAGGTTTTCTACAGAAAATTTGCGCAAACGGGCAAAATTCTATGGAGTTCTATCGTTTTTTTGTGTGCCACCTCAGTTTTTGCAGGTGCGCAAGAGCGGTTCACCTACACGCTCTCCATGTGTGATCCCGTGACCTATCAGGTCTCGGAAACTCCTGAAAAGGGGCGTGAAGACCTGACGCTGTCCTGGGGTGGACGGGTTTGGGCATTTTCCAATGAGGGCAACCGAGACGCTTTTCGGCATGCTCCGGAGGTCTATGCCCCATTATTTCAGGGATGCGATGCTCTCTCACTTGCGCAAGGCTACCGAGCTGAGGGATTGGCGAAAATCTACCTTGTTTATAACCAGCGATTATTGCTGTTTCAGAGCCGTGAACACCGGGCTTTGTTTCTGACAGCACCAGAGAGTTTGCTCGCGAAGGCACAAAGTCGTGCACGCGATGTAAAATGCGGTCCATATCAATGATGTCCAGCTTGGAATTAAACCAGCAGGATTGTACCTTTTTCGCCACATCTCGAATCAATCATAGGGCCTATTGGCCAAAGTTCTGGAGCGGTTATGTCAGTATTTAAAGATTTGTCATCTCTTGATCTTGCCGCACTCGTCGCAAGCCGTGTGTGCCACGACATCATTTCACCAGTCGGGGCGATCACGAACGGTCTGGAAGTGCTGGATGAAGAAGGCAATGAGGACATGGCAGACTTTGCGATGGATCTCATCCGCAAGTCAGCGCGTCAGGCTTCTGCAAAACTTCAGTTTGCCCGTCTTGCTTTTGGTGCTGCCGGATCTGCCGGTGCTTCAATCGATCTGGGCGATGCGCAAGAAGTAGCGACTGGATACATGAGCAATGAAAAGGCGAATCTGGAGTGGACCATGCCACGCCTGCTTCTGCCTAAGAATCAGGTCAAACTGATTTTGAACCTGCTGCTGCTCATGAATCAGTGTGTTCCACGGGGTGGTACCATTACCATCAGTATGGAAGGGGATGAGGGCGCTCCGAACTTTCTCCTTAAAGCTGAAGGAACGAATGCGCGAATCCCTCAGGTTGTAAGTGAGATTCTTTCCGGTCAGGAGCCAGAACGCATTGATGCCCACACTGTTCAACCGATCTATGCGGTTTTGTTGGCAGGTGAAGCGGGTTTAAATATCGAGCTCCTGAAAGACGGTGACGCCGTCATATGCAAGGCAAATACTCAAGTTTCAGAGTCTGTCTGATCCTCTGTCAAAAACAACCAGTTATTGTAGGTTGGATGAATCTTACAATCTTTCAACCTATGTTAACCGTTTCGCTTAACACTCAACCTTAGTGAAATTTAGGAGTCTCGGTTTTTGAGGCTCCCCTAAGCATTGAGTGGGTGCGGGCCATGGACGATCTTCTCAGAGAGTTTCTCACTGAGACCAATGAAAGCCTGGATGTTGTAGATGTTGAGTTGGTGAAGTTCGAGCAAGAGCCGAATAACGCCACCATTCTAAATAACATTTTCAGGTTAGTGCATACAATCAAAGGCACCTGTGGGTTCTTGGGCCTGCCGCGTCTGGAAGCGATTGCTCATGCTGCTGAAACCCTGATGGGCAAGTTCCGCGACGGTGTTCCTGTGACACACGAAGCGGTAACACTTGTCCTCGCTTCTATTGATCGCATTAAAGATATTCTTGCGGATCTTGAGGCTGCTAACGGTGCTGAGCCTGATGGCACGGACCGTGATTTGATTGATGAGCTGGAACGCCTTTCCTTAAGCGCTGACAATGACGACATGACTGACGAAATGGCGGCAGCAATGGCGGAAGAAAAAGCTGCTGAGGAAGAAGTCGGTACCGACATCTATCAGGTGCTGGAGCGGCCTCTGCGTCCTGGTGAAGTTTCTCTTGATGATCTTGAACGTGCTTTCCAGGAAGCTGAAGTTGAGATTGAGCTGCCTGCAGTTGAAGAAGAAACTGAGGAAGATGGCGAGCCAGTTGGCGCTGCTGCTCCTAATTTTTCGGAAGCGAAGACTTCTCAGAAAGAAGTTGCCAAGCCGAAGAATCCAAGCGCTAAGGGTAAGGCATCCAGTCAGGGTGTTTCCAACCAGTCCATTCGTGTGAATGTTGAGACTTTGGAACACCTGATGACGATGGTTTCTGAACTGGTGCTGACACGCAACCAGCTTCTGGAAATTGTTCGTCGTCATGAAGACAGCGAATTCAAAGTTCCACTTCAGCGTCTGTCCAACGTTACCGGTGAGTTGCAGGAAGGGGTCATGAAGACCCGCATGCAGCCAATTGGGAATGCATGGCAGAAGCTTCCGCGTATTGTCCGCGATCTCTCTCAGGAACTTGATAAGCCTATCGGTCTTGAGATGATTGGTGCGGAAACAGAGCTTGATCGTCAGGTTCTGGAACTCATCAAAGATCCGCTGACACATATGATCCGTAACTCTGCCGACCACGGTCTGGAAGATCCTGCAGATCGTGTGGCTGCTGGTAAGCCTGAGAAGGGTAACATCACCCTTTCTGCTTATCATGAAGGCGGACATATCATCATCGAAGTGAAGGATGATGGTCGTGGTCTAAACCTTGAGAAGATCAAGGAAAAAGCGCTTAAGAATGGTGTGACCACCGAAGCTGAACTTGAAAAGATGGTAGATCATCAGATCTACAAGTTCATCTTTGCTGCTGGCTTTTCTACCGCGACTAACGTGACCAGTGTGTCTGGTCGTGGCGTTGGTATGGATGTTGTGCGCAACAACGTTGAGCTGATTGGTGGCTCTATTGATCTGCGCTCGACACCAGGTCGCGGTTCCAGCTTCATCATCAAGATCCCGCTGACACTTGCCATTGTCTCCACGTTGATCGTGGAAGCTGGTGGTGACCGTTATGCGATCCCACAGCTGTCCGTTGTTGAACTGGTTCGTGTTCAGTCCAACTCTGAACATCGCATCGAGCGGCTTAAAGATCGGCCTGTCCTGCGCTTGCGCAGTAAGCTGTTGCCACTGGTGCATATGTCGGAACTGCTTGGTCAGACTGAAGAGGCTGACCTTGATGAAGACAACGGCTTTATCGTTGTGATGCAGGTTGGTAGCCAGTCCTTCGGTGTTGTTGTTGATGGTGTGTTCCACACCGAAGAGATCGTTGTGAAGCCTATGTCTTCCATGCTCCGCAACATCAACATGTTCTCCGGTAACACCATTCTCGGTGATGGTTCTGTGATCATGATCATTGATCCGAACGGTGTTGCAAGTGCAATGGCAAGCCATGCTTCTGGTACTCTGACCGATACAGCTGAAGATGAGTACGAGAACGCGGAAGCTCATGTGATCGACGCTGACGCGCCAATTTCATTGCTGCTGTTCCGTGCTGGTTCTGAAGAACCGAAAGCCGTTCCGCTGTCGCTGGTCACACGCCTTGAAGAGTTTGATGTCAACAAGATCGAACGCTCCAATGGTCGTGACCTGGTGCAATACCGTGGCTCACTGATGCCTCTGGTCTACGTGAATGAGGGGGATCGGCATAAGTCTGAGGGTACTCAGCCGATGCTGGTCTTCTCCGACAATGGCCGTTCGATGGGGCTGGTTGTTGATCAGATCGTTGACATTGTCGAAGATCGGATGACAATTGAAGTGGTTTCTGAGCGTCAGGGCGTGCTTGGTTCTGCAATCATTCGCGAGCGTGCAACTGAAGTTATTGACCTTGGCCACTACCTGCCATTGGCCTTTGATGACTGGTTCATGCGCAAGGAAATTGACATGGCAACGAAGGTGAGAAAACTTCTCTTCCTGGATGACAGTGCATTCTTCCGCAATATGCTGACACCGGTGCTGAAAGCTGCTGGTTACGATGTCACCGTTTGCTCCAGTGCTCAAAGTGGCTACGAGTTGATGGAAAAAGGGACTGATTTTGCTGCGATTGTGACCGATATCGAGATGCCGGACATCAGTGGTTATGAGTTCTGTGAGAGCCTGCGCCGCGATACCCGCTTCCGTCATATGCCTATCATTGCGCTTTCTGCTGTTGTGACACCGGCTTCTATCGAGAAAGGTCGTCAGGCCGGGTTTGATGACTATGTGGCCAAGTTTGATCGTCCGGGTCTGTTGGCCGCGCTCAAAGATGTCTTGACCAATGAATTCGGAGTTGCAGCATGACCACCCACAAGCTCACCTCAATCGACAGTGAAGACAATCGTCAAGGCAGTGCTGACCACATCCAGTATGTAACTGTTGTGATTGGCAGTCAGCTGTTTGGTTTGCCAATTTCGCAGGTTCATGATGTTTTTGTCCCTGAAAAAGTGACACAAGTTCCTTTGGCGTTACCTGAAGTGGAAGGCGTGTTGAACCTGCGCGGACGCATTGTGACTGCGATTAATATGCGTCGTAAGCTTCATCTCAAGCCAAATGATGCCGACCAAGGCATGATGGCTGTTGGTATTGAGTATAAAGGGGAGTCCTATGGTCTTGTCATTGATGCCGTAGGAGAGGTACTCAACTTGCCAAGAAGTGAGATGGAAGCGAATCCCTCCAACCTTGATTTCCGTTGGGCCGAAATTTCCGGCGGAGTTCATCGTCTGGACGGGCGATTGATGGTGGTTCTTGACGTGGACCGTCTGCTCAGCTCCCTGATTGAACCTAAAGCTGCGTAAAGCATACCTTTAAAGCGAGAGAGCTGAATTAATGAAAAAGTGTCTGGTTGTTGACGATTCCAGCGTAATCCGCAAAGTGGCCCGCCGCATTCTGGAGGACATTGGATTTGAAATCACCGAGGCTGAGGACGGACAGAAGGCACTTGATGCTTGTAAAGCGTCAATGCCGGATGCGGTTCTGTTGGACTGGAATATGCCTGTCATGGACGGACTGGAGTTTTTAGCCAAACTCCGTGAAGAGGATGGCGGAGAAGAGCCGATTGTTGTTTTCTGTACCACTGAGAATGATGTTGCTCACATCACCAAGGCTATCCGGGCCGGCGCGAACGAATACATCATGAAACCTTTTGATCGGGAGATACTCTCAGCAAAATTTCAGGAAGTTGGATTGGTCTAAGTAATGGATATGGGCCGGCTGGGCATGTATGCAAAAGTTGAGGAGCCGAAGTCAGAGAGATCTGGTCAGATGGCACCTATCCGGGTCATGGTCGTGGACGATTCCGTTGTTATTCGTGGGCTGTTCAGCAGATGGATTGAAGCAGATCCAGAGCTTGAAGTTGCTGCAACCCATCGTAATGGTGAACTGGCCGTAAAAGACATTGAGCGCAGCAATCCTGATGTGGTCGTGCTGGATGTTGAGATGCCTGTGATGGATGGCCTGACAGCTCTTCCTAAACTTCTTGAGAAAAAACGCGATCTTATCATAGTGATGGCTTCTACGCTGACGCGGCGGAATGCTGAAGTGAGTTTGAAGGCTCTTTCCCTTGGTGCCACCGATTATGTCGCCAAGCCTGAAACGACTGGCCAAACAGCTGGTGCGACTGAATTTCAGAGAGAATTGCTGGAAAAACTGCGGTTGCTCGGGCGTGGTGGGAAACGCATTAAGCGGACCAGAATAACAGCAGAGCCTGTTCGCAGAATGCGTGCTGAGATCGTCAACGATCCACACAAAAAACGGACTGATGCCCTCGCTGAGCGGACTGAGGCGCGTGCAGCGTTGCGACGTCCTCGCGGAACAGGGTTACACACTGCTGGAAAGCAAGAGATCACACTCAGGCCTTATTCTTCGGTCGTGCCGCGAGCTCTTGTGATTGGCAGCTCTACCGGTGGGCCACAAGCACTCCAACGTGTGTTGACTGATGCGCGCGATGGTTTGCTGAGGGTACCTGTTGTGATTACGCAGCATATGCCGCGGACGTTCACGACAATTCTGGCAGAGCATTTACATAAACAACTTCAGCTTCCTTCAAAAGAAGCTGAGCACATGGATGTATTGAAACCTGGGCACGTTTATATCGCTCCAGGCGGAATTCATTTGAAAATCGGCAAGCAGAACGGGCAGGCGGTTTCGTTGCTCGAAGACGGAGCTCCCGTCAACTTCTGTAAGCCATCTGTGGATCCACTTTTTGAAAGTGCAGCCGAAGTTTTCGGTACCGCGTGTTTGGCACTCGTTTTAACCGGCATGGGCAGTGATGGCGCAAGTGGCGTCAATGTCATTGCTGGTAAAGGCGGTAGCGTCATCGCGCAGGATGAGGCCTCCAGTGTTGTCTGGGGAATGCCAGGTGCTGCTGCCCGTACAGGGAACTGCAGCGGTATCGTGCCTCTCGATCAGATTGGTGCACATGTCAAGCGTATCTTAAAAGGAGCCGCGCGATGATGACTTCTGAATATGATTTCTTGAAGAAATTTCTGAAATCCCGTAGCGGCCTCGTTCTTTCCGATGAAAAGCAGTATCTGGTCGAAAGCCGACTGATGCCAGTTGCTCGACGTCACAACCTGAATGGACTGAGTGAGCTTATTCTTGCGATCAGCAAGCCGGGCTCCATGTCTATGCAGAATGATGTGGTTGAAGCTATGACAACCAATGAGTCATTCTTCTTCCGTGACAAGAGCCCTTTCGAGAACTTCCGGAATGTGATGCTTCCTCATTTGCTTGAGGCACGCAAAACACGCCGGAGTGCGCGCATCTGGTGTGCGGCGGCGTCTACAGGTCAGGAACCTTATTCTCTCAGCATGTATCTGAAAGAAGACAAGGCCAAGATCGGTACATTCCGTTTCGAGATTCTGGGAACTGACATTTCCACTGAAGTGCTGGAAAAAGCTCGTACCGGTATCTACAGCCAGTTCGAGGTTCAGCGTGGTCTGCCTATTCAGATGCTGTTGAAGTACTTCTCGCAGCAGGGCGAACTGTGGCAGATGGCTCCGGAAATCCGGGCTATGGTGCAGTGGCGTAAGCTGAACTTGCTGGAAAACTTCAGCCACCTTGGTGAGTTTGACGTTGTCTTCTGCCGTAACGTGCTGATCTACTTCGATCAGCAAACGAAGATTGATGTGCTCAACCGCATCTATCGGCAGTTGCCGGATGATGGTTTCCTCGTGCTTGGTGCTGCGGAAACTGTGGTTGGTTTGACGGATGGCTTTGAGCCCTATCCAAATCTGCGTGGTGTATACCGCAAAAAGCAGGCTGCAAGCCGTCCGGCTGGTTCCTCCAGCTTCTCACGCTCTGCAGCAAAGCCTTCGACCACATCTTCCAAAACGCGGCCTACCATTCAGGCCTTAGCAAGTGGTTCCCGGTTTTAGGGATACAAAATGAAACAGGCCAGCAGATTTGCTGGCCTTTTCTTTAGGCTTTGTTGCGTTCATATACATTCAAACCCCAAACTCTCACTTTTTATTTTATGCGTATTCTAATCCGAAAACCGGAGCCGTTTTTTGGAAGTACGAGCTGACTCTCTCATTTTATTGAACGAAGATTTACTATTTGGCTGGTTGTCGTCAGTCGCAATTCAAGTTCAATGCGAGTAAATTTCTCCAAACGATACTTAGAGTTTCCCGATAGTTTGTGACTGTTGACCACCTTTGTTTGTGGTGTGCCGGGCTAATGGAGTGTGAGTGATGAGTTCTCGTGATTTCTTGAAATTAAGCCGACGAGGTGCCCTTGCTCTGGGTGCCGGTGGATTGCTTGCCACAGGGATGCGGAGTTTGGAGGCAGCTGCAGAAACTCCGATTGAAAGCTCCAATCAGCGTGCGCCCGCAACTGAATTTCAGCTTGGTGAGTTCAAGGTCTACGCTTTGCTCGATGGTACCTTTATTGCTGAGCACCCGCAGGATACGTTTGGTATGGAGCAGACGAGTGAGGTGTTTGAAAAAGCGAGTCAGGATCACTTCATCTCCTCCAACAAGTTTCGAGGCTTCTTCACACCGGTTCTGGTGAATACAGGCGATAAACTCGTTTTGTTTGATACTGGACGAGGCGTTCTTTCTCAGCCGCAAAGTGGGAATTTACTGAAGGCGCTTGCGACAGCAGGCATCCGGCCAGCTGATATTGATGTGGTTGTGCTGACGCATATGCATGCGGACCATACGGGTGGGTTGATGCAAAACGGTGTCCCGACTTTTGCGAATGCGAAGTATGTCACGAGTCCGATTGAGTTCAACTACTGGGAAAAGCTCGGTCCAGCCGCCAATGGAAGCGCTCGCGTTTTTGCTGAAAATGTGCTGCCTCTCAAAGATAAATTCGATTTTATTGATCCGGGCAGAGAAGTCGTTCCCGGTATCACTGCCGTTGAGGCGTATGGCCATACACCCGGGCATATGGCGTATTTGGTTGAAGCCAATGGACGCAAGCTGATGCTCACCGCTGATACAGCCAACCACTTTGTATGGTCACTGGCCTATCCTGATTGGCGTGTCGTGTTTGACATCGATAAAGCGCGTGCGGCGGAAACGCGTCGTCGTATCTTTGGGATGATTGCGGAAGAACGCATTCCGTTTATTGGCTACCACATGCCGTTCCCTGCCATGGGCTTTGTTGAAGCCGAGGGAGAGGGCTTCCGATTTGTTCCCGCAACATATCAGCTGCAGCTTGGCCTTGAGGATGAGCAGAACAGGCCTGAGTAATTGTCAGGGTGTGTTGGGTTTTCTCCGGTAGGCGGAAATCCCAACACCGCAGAGCACCAATGTGGTGGCGATGATAAAGCGGCTGTCGATGGCTTCTGCAAGGAAAACAATTCCACCGGCTGTTGCGATGATCGGTACGGTGAGCTGAGCAACTGCTGCCGTGCTTGTCTGTAATTGCGGAATGATTGCGTACCAGAGAGCGTAGCCAAGGCCGGAGGTTATGGCACCGGAGATGATGGCGAGGAGAACGCCTGAAGCTGTGATGGTGGTTGTGTCCGGAAACAGAAACAGTGCCAATGAGATGATTGGCACACCGTAGAGAAAGTTCATTCCTGTTTCTTTGAGCGGGTTTGCTGCGCCTCTGCCGATGATGGAGTAAATTCCCCAGCCTATGGCGGCAATTGTCATCAATCCTGCTCCAAGCGGATCTATGCCTGCGTTTGAAGGGGAGAGAAGGTAAATGAGGCCAGAGAATGCGAGTGCTGCGCCGATCCACTTCTGGAGTGTCAGGTTTTCGCGCTGAATGAATGCACCGATGAACATGGTGATTTGTACAGCGCCGAAGAGCAAAAGCGCACCGAAGCCAGCATCAAGTGAGATGTAAGCATGCGAGAAGCCAAGAATGTAGGCACACAGCGCAAGGACTGCTGTGACGTTGGGCTTTGAGAATGACAGCTTGTTGCCGCCTCGAAAGAAGATGAGTGCCAGAAGCATGAGTGCGCCAGCGACAATGCGAATACTGGCAAATGCAGATGGACCAATCTCTCCGTCTGCCAATGCCAGACGATTCAGAACTGAGTTGGCGGCAAATGCGACCATGACAATAGATGTAAGAATAAAAAGCCTCATGGCCGCACCATGGCAACAAAGACCCATGATGGGCAATACACTTAGGCGTTATTGAAGGTGTTTTACCTGTTAGCCTCCACGAAGACTGCAGAGGCTAACAGTTGGCGTTGTTATGTGAACTTAGCTGCCCAGTCGAAATCGGCTGATGCCTCATAGGATTGCGGCCAGTGTTTGCACCAGTTTGGTCCATGACTGGTTTCTACTCTGTCTGAGGCAGGGAAGTAGGGCTTTATGTCCAGCAGCGGTGTGCCGGGTTCTGCATCAATGTAAGGGACGGTGATGAGACCATTTTGCTCATCCACGTTTAGAAGCGAAACCAAAGAGAGGCCGATTGGGTTCGGACGGGCAGGGGACCTTGAGGCAAACGTGCCGATCTCATGACTTGCTTTGGCATATGGAGCCGGGAACTGCAGAGTGCTCCGGTCATGTGCTGTTGCTGCCTGATCTGCCCACCACAGGATGAGTGCGTGGCTAAAGTCTGACAGGTGCAGGAGGGCGCGCGTATACTCTGGGTGGATGTTGAGTTGGGACTGCCCGTTGGTTGCTGTGATGATCCCGATAGATCTCAGGTCTGCAAGAGATTGCATCTTCGTATCCTCATATGTGTTTCGGAAGTCATCAAGCTTGATGAACCTACCCTCCGCTTACTTTCATGAAAGTGCAAGCTTTGGCCGATTTGAGGAGGAAGTGCTTTTATAGACAATAAGTTAGATAGGGAATCAGAAAAGCCCTGCATGGTGATTACCAAGCAGGGCTTCTACTGAAACTCTTTGAAAGTCAGCTGATAAAGCTATTAAGCTGCTTTCTCTTCTGGTTCGCGCAGAACGTATCCGCGGCCCCATACTGTTTCGATGTAGTTTTTGCCAGCTGTTGCGGAAGCGAGCTTCTTGCGCAGCTTACAAATAAACACATCGATAATTTTGAGCTCTGGTTCGTCCATGCCACCGTAGAGGTGGTTGAGGAACATTTCCTTAGTGAGGGTTGTGCCCTTACGAAGGGAAAGAAGCTCTAGCATCTGATATTCTTTACCAGTCAGATGTACGCGCTGACCTGCAACTTCGACAGTTTTGGTGTCGAGGTTTACAGTGAGGTCGCCGGTAACAATAACAGACTGGGCATGACCTTTAGAACGACGCACAATTGCATGAATACGTGCAATCAGCTCGTCCTTGTGGAATGGCTTTGTCATATAATCGTCAGCGCCGAACCCAAGGCCACGGACCTTGTCTTCAATGCCAGCCAAACCGGACAGAATAAGAATAGGTGTCTTCACCTTGGATACTCGCAGTGTGCGCAGTACCTCATAACCGGACATGTCCGGCAGGTTCAGATCCAGCATGATAATATCATAATCATACAGTTTGCCGAGGTCGATGCCTTCTTCGCCGAGATCTGTCGTGTAGACATTAAAGTTCTCGGATTTGAGCATCAGTTCAATGCTTTGTGCAGTAGCACTATCGTCCTCGATCAACAATACACGCATGTTAATCCCCTCGTGTTGCCTTTCCTGGGCAGTCGCGCCGGCCCAAAAACACAAACCGTTGCGAAGGAATACTATAAACCCGACTCAATTGAATGAGTTTATGGTTAACAGAACTCGAATCGCTACCGCAAGCGTTTTACTCTCACGTAGAACAGTTCTCTGGGTACAACCTAGAATTCAAGGGTGTAACCTTTCCTGTTCACCAATTTGAGACCGGTTGGCTTTCAATCGAATCAAGTGCTACTGAAAGCCATGTTTAGACGCTTCGTTTCCTTGAAAGGGCTATACGCCATTCAAAGTCTCCCCAATAACATTAAGCAGAAGCGTAAACGATCGGTTACCAACGACGAAAATGATTAATAGGGAATCTGTTTTGGACTCGCTTTTTGCAGAAATCGAATCATGCCTCCCAACCGAAATTTACGGGAGAGTAGAAGCAGTTAAGGGACTTCTGATTGAAGTTGCAGGGCCTGTTTACGCCATGAGCGTCGGCGCGCGTCTACTAATAGAAATAGGGGAGAACGCAGCGTCAATTCAAGCTGAAGTCGTCGGGTTTCGAGACGGAAGAGCGCTTTGTATGCCATTTGGCGAGCTGGATGGTGTGCGTCATGGTAGTAAGGCGAAGCTGATTTCACGCGAGAGTATTGTCCATCCATCGAGTGCCTGGCTAGGGCGTGTTGTTAACGCTTTAGGCGAGCCGATCGATGGAAAAGGACCTCTTCCATTCGGTTCGATCCCGAGAAAATTACGTGATTCACCACCTCCGGCTGCAGAACGAGCCCGCGTTGGGAGCCCGATCGACCTGGGTGTGAGATCCCTTAATAGTTTTGTAACGTGTTGTCAGGGGCAGCGCCTCGGTATTTTTGCCGGGTCTGGCGTGGGTAAATCGGTCCTTATGTCCATGCTTGCACGTAACGCGGAAACAGAAGTGTCTGTCATTGGTCTTATTGGTGAACGTGGACGTGAGGTTCAGGAGTTCATCGAGGATGATCTGGGTGAAGAGGGGCTGGCGAAATCTGTTGTTGTTGTCGCAACGTCTGACGAAAGCGTTTTGATGCGTCGGGAAGCGGCTTATCTTACTCTTACTCTCTCTGAATATTTCCGTGATGAAGGCAAGAATGTTCTTTGTATGATGGACTCTGTTACGCGCTTTGCCATGGCGCAGCGTGAGATTGGTCTTTCTGTTGGTGAGCCGCCGACCTCTAAAGGGTATACGCCGACCGTCTTTACTGAATTGCCGAAATTGCTGGAGCGTGCTGGACCAGGTGCTGTTGGCAAAGGCGCAGTGACAGCTCTCTTTACTGTGCTGGTGGAAGGCGACAACCATAATGAGCCTGTGGCCGATGCTGTTCGCGGTATTCTGGATGGGCATATTGTTATGGAGCGTGGGATTGCAGAGCGTGGTCGCTACCCGGCTATTAACGTGCTAAAATCCGTCAGTCGAACCATGCCACGTTGTGTGCCTGAAGAAGCCCTACCGATTCTTCGGCGTGCCAAGCAGCTGATGTCTGCTTATGCGGACATGGAAGAACTGATCCGTCTGGGTGCCTATAAAGAAGGTGCAGACCCCCTTGTTGATGAGGCAATTGCCAAAAATGACGCCCTTGAAGCGTATTTGGGGCAAATGAAGGGGGAAAAAACTACAATTGAAGAGGGATATTTCCAGCTTGCTCATCTTTTGGAAATGACTCAGGCGTAAGCTCACTCTCCGGTAAAGGGAGTATTGCGTATGAAGAATCGTGAAGGCCTTTTGAAGCTTAAGAAGTTCAATGTTGATGAGAAGCGCCGTCAGGTGACTCAGATTGAAACGATGTTGAGTGATTTTGATCGAATGGCTGAAGATCTGGAGAACCAGATTGTTCAGGAGCAAAAGCGTGTTGGTATTGATGATATCAGCCATTTTGCGTATCCGACTTTCGCTCGCGCGGCTGCACAGCGCCGAGATAACCTAAAGCACTCGACTGAGGAATTGAAGTCTCAGCTTGAGAAAGCGCAGGACGAGCTGACTGACGCTGTTTCCGAGTTGAAAAAGATCGAGTTGATGGATGAGCGTGACCAAATGCGTCAACGTGCTGCCATGGATGCGATTGAACAAGACGGAATGGACGACATTGCGGGGCGGATGGCGCGTCGCTAATTCTTCCCGAGGTTGAGGGTGTCTCTCGTTCTTAGTCGGAATGACCTGATACTCTGATAACCCGAACTGGTCTTAACCTCTTCATAATCCTTTATTGATCGCACTGCGCCTGTTCGCGGTGCGATACCGCGTGGTTGCTTTCATTTCACCAATGTTTATTTATAGGTTGTTGCGTCCAGGTCTCGCGCTGAGAACTGAGCAGTGTCCACTTTTCGGGAATACGCTTCAGGAGCCTTTATGCCTGTTTTACTTGGGTTTTTAATTCCACTTGCCGCGTTTTCGTTCGGTCTGGGGCTGACATTGCCACTCTTGAGTATGGAGCGCCTTTATTTTTTGGAGGATACGCCAAGCCTGTTGCAGGTGATTGGTGGGCTCTATGACGAAGGTGAGGTTTCAATTGCCGGGCTTGTCTTTGTGTTTTCTGTCTTTCTACCTGCTCTGAAGATTCTCGTACTCGGTATTTCCGCATTGCATCGGTCATCCAGCAAGTGGCTTCGGGCGCTCAGCTATCTTGGGAAGTGGTCTATGATGGATGTGATGCTGGTGGCCTTGGTGATTTTTGCAGCCAAGACAAGCGGGCTTGCCAGTGCTCAGGTTTTGCCGGGATTGTGGTTTTATGCTGCTGCGACCCTTTCAACGGCGACTGCTGCATTCATGGTTGGACGGGTTGCCAGATAACCCATGCATGCTTTCATCTGTCAAAAACTCTGATTGCGCAGGGTTATTTTGTCGGTTTGTCTTCACTGGATCTTCTCGTTTATGGTGTAAAGCGATAGTGTTCGCTTGATTTTTGCTCGTTACCATTCTGGGTGATCCATGCTTTTCCGGTTTCTAATCGCAGCGTTTGCTGCGGTCTTTCTCAGTTTTGCCAGTTCTGCGCAGGCTCAAAACTCGTCCACTTCTGCTGAGGGCGGGGCTGATGTGCAGCAAGCCAAGCAAGCCCTGATCAAGGTGCTTGAAGACCCGAAAGGGCGTGAGGCACTTGTCAAAATTTTGCAGGAGCAGCAGGCCAATGGCTCGTCTGGTTCCGGGGCATCCACGGCCACAGCAAACCCGGCTGCCAAAGCAACGATTGCGGCGCAGATCGGGACTTATGTGCAGGATGGTGTTTCGAGTTTTTATGACTTTGGCACACTCATCATCTCCGGATTATCCGGTTATGAGGACTTGCTGGACGGCCAGTCAAAGGTGGACCATTCGCGATTGTGGGATGGTATTTTCAGCATTATTCGCGTGCTGCTACCTGCTTACCTCATCTTGATTATCTTACATAAGGCATCAACAGCCTACATGCGGCGGCATGAGAAAGGGCCAGAGGCTCATTCCCTTTTCTTCCGTGTTGGGTTGCTGGCGGTGACGTCTGTCTTTGATGCTGCCTTTGTCGGTATTGCGTCTGGTGTCGGTTATTTATCGGCCTATATTTTCTCGACAGATCCGACGGTGCAGAGCATCAACAATGTTGAGCTGTTTGCCATCAATGCCTTCTTCCTGATTGAAATGTCGCGTGTTGTGATCCGGTTTGTGTTTGCACCGCACAGGCCTTCCTTCCGTCTGCTGCCATTCTCAGATCCGGAGGCTGTTTTTTGGGCCCGACATCTGATCCTGATTGTCGGCATCCTTGGGTTTGGTGTTCGTCTGGCCGTGCCTATGGTTGGGGTGAACTTTTCTTCGCAGTTGGCAGGCAGTGTGCGTGTCACCGTTGTGCTGGTCTGTCTTATCTATCTTGTTGCGATTATTCTCCGGTCACGGTTGCGGGTGCGCCATGCCATTCGCAAGTATGCTGAGAGCTTTACCGGAGCCAACTTCTCTGTTCAGCTCTTCAAGGGGCTGGGCTTTGTCTGGCATCTGTTGGCTCTGCTGTATGTGTTTGCGATCATGGTCGCGTGGCTGCGTACGCCGCTTGATGCCATCAACTATATTGCCAGAACCAGCGCAATGTCCTTGCTTGTGATCTTCATCGGGCTGGGCATTATGATGTTGCTGACACGCGTTATTCGTAAGGGTGTCGACCTTCACGATGCGCTGGACCATGTGTTGCCGACGTTTGAAAAACGCCTGAACTCCTTCCTGCCGACTGTTTGCATGGTGCTGCGAGTTATCGTGGGTCTTTGTGTGATCATTGGTGTTCTGGAAGTCTGGGGTGTTGGCAATTTCTGGCAGTGGATCTGGGCGGGTGACGGGATCTCCTTTGCGAATTCCCTGATGTCTGCGGTTATTGTTATTCTGATCGGCTTTGCTCTGTGGTTGACGATCATGTCCTGGATCGACCTTCGCATTCTGGAGCGGGAAGGCAAGACAGTGTCCAGCCGCACCAAGACGCTGTTCCAGCTGTTCAGCAATGCACTCTCAATCCTGATGATCGTGATGTTCACGCTTCTGGCACTGTCAGAGCTTGGCATTCAGATCGCGCCACTGATTGCAGGTGCTGGTGTTGTTGGTCTGGCGGTCTCATTTGGCTCGCAAAAGCTGGTGCAAGATGTGATTACAGGGGCCTTCATTCAGCTTGAGAATGCAATGAATGAAGGGGACTTTGTTGAGGTTGGCGGTATTAGTGGCACCGTTGAGCGCTTAAGCATTCGCAGTGTCAGACTGCGTGATCTCAATGGTACGTCACACATCATTCCGTTCTCTTCCGTGACGAGTGTTTCTAACTCTACCCGTGACTTTGCTTATGCGGTTTCGGTTATGGGTGTTGGATATGACACGGATATTGAGGTGGCCAAAGAGGCCATGCAGGAAGCCTTCCGCCGATTGGAAGAGACACCGCACAATGTTGCGATCCTTGGTGAGTTGGAAATGCATGGTGTTACGGCGTTTGGTGACTCTGCCATCAACATCCGGGCCCGCATCAAAACCTTGCCGGGCAGCCAGTGGGCAATCGGGCGGGCTTATAATGAGTATCTGAAGGTCGTGTTTGACGAGCGCGGCATCGATATTCCATTCCCGCAAGTGACCTACCATGTGGCAGGCGACAGCAAGCCAGAGGAGGTTCCTCAGGTTGAGCAGAAAGCTGCGCTAGCGAAAGGGCGTGGGTCCAAGGCTGCGGGCAGTGAAGGTGACAATACCTCGGAAGAGGATGGTCAGAACTGATGTAATCTGAATTGAATCAGATACCGAAACCACGCAGTTTCGGTTTCATATGAAAAAGGCGCGTTCGTTTTGATCACGAACGCGCCTTTTTGTTGTTGCCCAGTGTTAAACAAATTGACGAGAGAAATAAGCCAAACAGACGATTTTTTTGCTTGCTTATGGGAGTTTCGTTTTAATACATATATATGATAATAGGTTTCGTTGACTTTCGAAAATATTCGAATAGGTTCGACGTAATGAATATGCGTGCTATCACGGATTCACTGGCGAGAACCGTGACATTGAGGGGCCAGTCATGAGCAAGACCATGAGTAAGAGCTATGATCTATTTGTCATAGGGGGCGGGATCAACGGCTGCGGCATTGCTCGTGATGCCTCTGGTCGCGGACTTTCAGTTTTTTTGGCGGAAAAGACTGATTTTGCAAGCGCGACTTCTTCGGCCTCGACCAAGCTGATCCATGGCGGATTGCGGTATCTGGAATATTATGAGTTCCGTCTTGTTCGTGAAGCTTTGAAGGAACGCGAAGTTCTTTTGAACATGGCGCCGCATATCATCTGGCCGCTTCGCTTTATTCTTCCGCACCATAAAGGCTTGCGTCCGGCGTGGTTCCTGCGTCTTGGTCTGTTCATGTATGACCATCTGGGTGGTCGTAAACTGTTGCCGGCAACAAAGACTGTGCCGCTGGACAGCGCTCCGTTCAATGATGGCTTGAAGTCTCTTTTCACGCGCGGTTTTGAATACTCCGATTGCTGGGTGAATGATGCACGTCTGGTTGTGCTGAACGCGCGTGATGCTGCTGCACGTGGTGCTGAAATTCGCCGTAACACTGAAGTTGTCCGCGCCTCCCGCACCGCTGGTGGTTGGGAGATTGAAATCCGCGATAGCGTGAGCGGCAAGAGCGAGCTGGTGCAGGCCAAAGCGCTGGTGAATGCGGCTGGGCCCTGGGTGTCTAACGTTCTGAAAGGCGCCATTGGGCTCAACAGTCAGGCGAATGTGCGTCTGGTGAAGGGCAGCCATATCATTGTACCGAAGATGTTTGGCCATGATCGCAGCTTCATTTTCCAGAATGCGGATGGCCGTATTGTCTTCGCGATCCCTTATGAGGATGATTTCACGCTGATCGGCACCACAGATGTTGATTATCAGGATGATCCGGCAGGGGTTTCCTGTTCTGAGGATGAGGTTGCCTATCTTTGCAGCGCGGTGAGTGAGTACTTCTCTAAAGAAGTGACCCCGGACATGGTTGTGCGAACCTATTCCGGTGTGCGTCCTCTTTATGATGATGGTGCGAGCGAAGCGCGTGCGGCGACGCGTGATTATGTTCTTGAGATGGATGAGGGTGAGAGCAAGGCTCCATTATTGAGCGTGTTTGGTGGCAAGATCACCACATACCGCCGTCTGGCGGAGCATGCGTTGGAGAAGCTGGCGGATTATCTGCCTCAAGCTGCCAAGAAGAACAGCTGGACCAAAGATAGCGTTTTGCCGGGTGGTGACTTTGAGCCGGGTGATTTTGGTGCGAAGGTTGCTTCTTTGAAATCAGCTTATCCGTTCCTTGAGCATGACCATGCTTATCGTCTGGTGCGCTCTTATGGTTCTGATGCCATGAAGATCCTCGGGTATGCGAAAACCAGTGCTGAGATGGGCGCGCATATTGGCGGTGATCTTTATGCCTGCGAAGTGAACTGGCTGGTTGAGCAGGAATGGGCGGTCACGGCTGATGATATTTTGTGGCGGCGTTCCAAGCTGGGATTGCATCTGCCGAAGGAAGCTGCAGGTGTGCTTGAGCATTACCTTGCCAGCTACTTTGAAGCGAGCCGCATGGCTGGTTAAGTTTCAGGCTCTGTTTTTCCTGGTGAAAGGCAGAGCCTGTTTTATGTCATGGCGCCTTGTATGGGATGGTATACACAAAGGTTGACCTTTGTATTTTGGTACGTGACATTCTACGTTCATCATTAGAGCACATCACGTGCATTCTCACTTACGTGCCGTGCTCTAATTTGTTTGCTTAAGCGAATTCTTATCGCTTGATTGTGAGTAATCAAGCGGAACGCGCTGTAGATTGTTTCGGCGCCTCAGAAAAATAGCTGGTGCCAATTTGGATTTTCGAAGAGGGAAACCCTCTTCCGGGAGGAATAAATGACAGGGTGGGTGCTCTCCATTGATCAGGGGACGACGTCAACGCGTGCGATCGTTTTCAATGACAGTTTTGAAAGTGTGGGTGTCGGGCAACGGGAGTTTCCGCAGCACTTTCCGCATGAAGGCTGGGTAGAGCACGATCCTGAAGACCTCTGGTCGACGACTGTTGAGACATGCCGTGAGGCTTTGTCCGGCGCTGACCTTGCTGCCGGGCAGATTATCGGCGTGGGCATTACCAACCAGCGTGAGACAACGCTGATCTGGGACCGCAAGACCGGTGAGCCGGTTTACAATGCGATTGTCTGGCAGGACCGCCGAACCTCCGCCTTCTGCAGCACGCTGAAAGCGGCTGGTCATGAGGAGCTGTTCACCAGCAAGACAGGTTTGCTGCTCGATCCTTATTTCTCCGGCACTAAGGTTGCCTGGATTTTAGACAATGTTGAGGGCGTGCGTGAGCGGGCGGAAGCTGGAGAACTGGCGTTTGGCACAGTGGATACCTGGCTGATCTGGCGTTTGACTAGTGGCACCTCTCACGTGACAGATGCGACAAACGCTTCGCGTACTCTTCTTTATAACATTGGCGAGAACCGCTGGGATGACGAGCTGCTGACTCTGCTGAACATCCCGAAGAGCCTGCTGCCGGACGTGAAAGACTGTGCGGATGACTTCGGCACAATCACAGCTGATCTGTTTGGTGCCGAGTTGCCGATTTATGGTGTGGCTGGCGACCAGCAGGCGGCAACGGTTGGGCAGGCTTGCTTTAAGCAGGGCATGGTGAAGTCCACTTATGGCACCGGCTGCTTTGCATTGCTGAACACAGGTGAAGAGCTGGTTTATTCCAAGAACCGTTTGCTCTCTACCATTGCGTATCGCCTCAACGGTAAAACGACCTATGCGCTGGAAGGCTCCATCTTTATTGCGGGTGCTGCTGTGCAGTGGCTGCGTGATGGGCTGAAGATTATCGAAACTGCTGCACAGACGCAGTTGATGGCGGAAAATGCGGATCCGGAAAGCCATGTCTATCTGGTTCCGGCGTTTGTTGGTTTGGGTGCTCCTTACTGGGACCCAGAAGCACGGGCTGCGATTTTTGGTATGACCCGTTCCACTGGTCAGGATGAGATTGCGCGGGCGGCACTGGAAAGTGTCGGCTACCAGACTGTTGATCTGATCAACTCCAAATCGTCCGATATGGGCTCTCCACTCAACGGCGATACCGTGCTGCGCGTTGATGGCGGTATGGTTGCTTCTGACTGGACCATGCAGTTTCTTGCGGACATTCTTGGCCGTCCGGTGGATCGCCCTGTTGTTCAGGAAACCACGGCGCTTGGTGTTGCGTGGCTTGCTGGTATGAAGGCGGGTGTGTGGCCGAGCATGGAAGAATTCTCCAAGCGCTGGCATCTGGACCGTCGTTTTGAGCCGAACATGGACGCGACCGAGCGTGAGAAGCGACTCTCTGGTTGGCATGACGCGGTTTCCCGGACCCGTTCTCAGGCCTCCTGAGCTATATAGTATTAAGCTGCGGGAGGTGTCGGATTGCCGGTTACACACTTTCCGCAGCGTTATTAACTTGCTGAATTTATTGCTTTTCCACTGTGGTCCTGGATTTATTTGTTTTCAGATATATCACAGTATTGACCTTTGGAGGATTGAAGGTCATATTGCCTGTAATATATCACAGGTGAGGATAATCAAAATGTGGACTGGTGTTTACCCGGCTGTCACAACAAAGTTTACAGAGAACGATGAGCTTGATTTTGCAGAGATGGAGCGTTGCTTCCAGCTGCAGATGGACGTTGGCTGCGATGGCATCATTGTTTGCGGTTCTCTTGGTGAAGCGATGGCGCTGGAGCCAGAAGAGAAAATCGAAATTCTCAAGCTTGCCAAAAAGGTTTGTGGGTCCAAACACGTTATCATGACTGTGTGCGAAAGCTCCACACGCCGCGCGATGAAAGCAGCGGCAGATGCAGCGGCAGCTGGTGCAAATGGTCTGATGGTTCTGCCGGGCGTTCCCTACCGCTCTGCACCGCATGAGACTGTGGCGCACATCAAGGCTGTTACCAAAGCTGGAGGTGTTCCGGTGATGGTCTACAACAACCCGGTTGCTTACGGCGTTGATGTGACGTTGGATATGTTCGCTGAGCTGGCAGACGAGCCGCTTATTGTTGCGATGAAAGAGTCCACCGATGACATTCGCCGCGCAACAGAAGTGATCAACCGCTTTGGCGATCGTTTCAAGGTGCTGACCGGCGTTGACAACCTTGCGCTTGAGAGCCTGATGATGGGCGTTGATGGTTGGGTTGCTGGCCTTGTTGTAGCTTTCCCACGCGAAACTGTGGCAATCTACAAACTGGCAAAAGCTGGCCGCTATCAGGAAGCGCTTGAGATTTACCGCTGGTTCCGTCCGCTGCTGGATCTGGATGTCTCCACCAATCTAGTCCAAAATATCAAGTTGGCAGAGATGGTCGCTATCGGCTCTAATGACCGTGTTCGTGCGCCACGTCTGGCTTTGTCCGGTGCGGAGCGTGCGCGTGTCATCAAGGTGGTGGAAGATGCAGTTGCATGCCGCCCGGAACTGCCGGAGCTTAAAGAGCTATGCGACACATCCATGTAATCGGAGCCGGGGTTGTTGGATTGGCAACAGCCCTGCGCCTTCAGCAAGAAGGCCATAAGGTTGCTCTGATTGACCGCAATGGTCCGGGTGAAATGGCCAGCCGTGGGAACGCGGCTGGCATTGCATGGACCGACGTTGCGCCTTTGGCATCCAAGGGCATTTGGCGGAAAATACCCGGTTGGCTGTTAGACCCGCTGGGGCCACTTTCTGTGCGCCCTGCTTATGCACTCAAGATCCTGCCATGGATGCTGCGGTTCTCGCGGGCATCGCTTCCTGACAAACTGAAACACAGTGTTCTTGGCAAAGCTGCGATCAACAAGGCTTCGCTGCCTGCATGGGAACGGCTGTGGCAATCCTCAGGCACGCGGCATCATGTGTTTATGAAGGGCTGTCTTGAGGTTTATACCGAGCACAGTCAGATTGAGGGTGTTCGCAAGGGCTGGCAGGAGCAACGTGAGCATGGCATCGAGGTTGAAGAGCTCAATGGCAACCAGATCCGTGAGTTAGAACCTGATTTTTCTGAGAATGTTGTTGGCGGAGCACTGGTGCCGGGATGGATGAGTGTTGATGATCCGCATGCCCTGTGCCTGAGCCTTGCAGAGGCTTTTGAGCGCAACGGTGGCAAGATCCTCAAGAAATCGGTTTCCCATGTTCAGCCGCAGGGCGATCACATTGTTCTGCATCTGGAAGCTGAAGAGCAAATCCTCAGCGATCATGCGGTGATTGCTTGTGGTGCGTGGTCCAAGACGCTGGCGGCTCAGTTGGGAGACAAGGTGCCGCTGGAAACGGAGCGCGGATACAACACCACGTTTTCCGAGCCGAATGTTGCTTTGAAGCATGCTGTTATGGTGCCAGGACTTGGCTTTGCTGTGACGCAGCTTTCTCATGGATTGCGGGTTGGCGGTGCTGTTGAGTTTGGCGGGCTGGAGATGGAAGCCAACTGGAAACGGGCTGACGCGATGGCCGAGAAGGCGTCTCGTTTGTTACCCGGCCTGAACCGTGAAAACGGCATTCGCTGGATGGGACATCGGCCTTCTATGCCGGATACCTTGCCGGTGATCGGGCATTCTAAACAAAGCGACCGCGTGACTTATGCGTTTGGGCATGGTCATCATGGGCTCACACAGGCAGCCATTACGGCTGAGCTGGTTAGTGACCTGATTTGCGGTGAAACACCAAAATTAGATTGCGCACTTTACAGTGCTCAACGATTTTAAGCGCGGTTCTGCCGGAGGAGAGAGAGGGCTCCATCGGTTGACCGCCGGCATCCTGCATTGATGCCATGGAATAAGGGGAGGGGAGCTTGGTCTCCAAGAGTTTTTTCTGTGTTGATGGGCATACCTGCGGTAACCCCGTGCGACTGGTTGCGGGCGGCACGCCAGCCTTGCGCGGCAATGATATGCTGGAGCGGCGGGCGGATTTTCTCAAGCGCTATGACTGGATCAGAACCGGACTGATGTTTGAGCCGCGCGGGCACGACATGATGTCCGGCTCCATGCTGTTTCCTCCAACACGGCCTGACTGTGATGTGGCGGTGCTGTTTATTGAGACATCCGGCTGTTTGCCCATGTGTGGGCACGGCACCATCGGTACGATCACTATGGCGCTGGAAGAGGGGCTCATTGAGCCTCGTGAGCCGGGCAAGGTGTATTTGGATACGCCTGCTGGTCTTGTGGTTGCCGAGTATTTTGAAAAAGACGGATATGTTGAGAGTGTTCGCCTGACCAATGTGCCAAGCTATCTGGCAGAGACTGGTTTGAGCGTTGACCTGCCGGGTGTGGGTGAGATCAGCGTTGATGTGGCGTATGGCGGCAACTTCTACGCCATTGTTGAAGAGCAGGAAAACTTTCCGGGTCTTGAGAATGTAGGTGTCTCACAGCTGCTCGACTGGAGCCCACGGTTGCGGGCTGCTTTGAATGAGAAGTACTGCGTGACGCATGCCGAAGATGAGCGCATTCACGGTATCAGTCACATTCAATGGACTGGCAAGCCAACCTCTGATGCTGCTGATCGGCGCAATGCCGTGTTTTATGGCGACAAAGCACTGGACCGTAGCCCGTGTGGGACCGGTACATCTGCCCGCCTTGCGCACCTTTACGCCAAGGGCGAGCTAAAGGTTGGCGACACCATGCGCCATGAATCCATCATTGGGTCTGTGTTTGTGGGTGGTGTGAAGGAAGCGGCCAAAGTGGGCGGCCATGACGGCATCATCCCAACCATTGAAGGCTGGGCCCGCAAAACCGGCTACAACACCCTCTTCCTTGACGATCGCGACCCTTACATGACCGGCTTCCAACTGGCAGCCGACGGTGTGAAGCACTTTCCGGAGAAGGGAACTTACGGAAAGTGATTGTGAATAGTAGGCAAGAGTGAGTTTCTTGCTTTGGCAAGCACTCTTACCTTTCCAAACATTAGAGCACGTCGCGTTCATTAGCATTCACGCATCGTGCTCTGACATCTTTGGTGGAGCGAATTCTTCTCGTTTGATTGAATCCAATCAAACGGAACGCGCTCTAGCTGTCAGATGTCGTTCCAGCGACTCAGAATTCGTTGCGGCGGGTGGTGATGCGTTGGGCTATGAAGTCAACGAAGAGGCGGACGCGGGCGGTGTTGCGGAGGTCGCGGTGGAGGAGGAGCCAGATGCTGCGGTATGGCATGGGCTTTTGGAAGGGTGCACGCATGAGCAAGGGATGCCTGTCGCCTAAATTGCATGCAATATAGGCCATGCCCAAACCTGCGGCGGCCAGAGAAATAAGCGGCACCAGTTCTGAAACCCTGTGCTTTAAGAGCGCTTTTGGGTAGCAGCCACTTTCAATCCACGGAGCGGTTGTTTCGCCTTCCGCCTCGTGCCAGCCGATGAAGCTCAGGCCTTCGCCCCTGTTATCTTTGATCTTTTCAGCGTATTCCCGCGTGCAATACGCTGCTTGTGACATCTGCACAAGCTTTCGGCCCACAACGTCTTGTGTCACTTCATCGGCAATTCGAAAGCCAACGTCTGCTTCTCGTCTGGTCAGATCTGCGACATTGTTTGTGAAGTTCAGATTCAGTTCGATTTCCGGATACTTATCAGCAAACAAGACCAGATCATCCATGATTGACGTCATGGCCAGACCGTGGGGCATGGTTACGTATATGGTGCCTTGCGGCTCTGCATCTCGTCCAACAATGATGCGCGAGGCCGCTGTCATCTCGTCTTCCACTCGCTCTGCGTAGGGAAGGAGCGCTTCGCCCAGTTCTGTTAAAACAAGTCCTGTCTTGGAGCGGTCAAACAAGCGGCTGCCAACACGTTCTTCCAGAACTTCCAGTCGTCGGGCAAGAGTTGTGTGGTTGACCCGGATCAGGTTTGCGCCGCCTCTCAGTGTTCCGCTGCGGGCCACGGCCAGAAAGTACTTTAGATCATCCCAGTTCAGAGCGTAGTTTTCTTGCATGATCAGGCCTATACCCAGTGGTTCAAATTTGGAACATAACGTCCATTTTTACCTATCTACACTTCAAAATTCAACCAGCGTACGTTTCCTTCATCGAACATACTTCAACAGGAAACGCAGCAATGTCTCCGATCAGATCTGTTTTGATTACCGGTGCGAATGCAGGGTTAGGCCGTGAGGCGGCACGACAACTTGCGAAGACCAGCAGTATTGAGAGGATTTACCTCGCTTGTCGCAATGAAGCCAAAGCTTTGGCAGCAAAAGCTGCTCTTGAAGCTGAGGCCAAACGCGCAATTTTTAAAATTATCCTGATGGACGCGATGGATCCGGAGTCTGTGCGTCAGGCCATCAGCCAGATGGCGGCACCGGTGGATGCTCTCATTCTCAATGCAGGCGGCGTGGGTGGCCGGTCGCCCAATGGCATGACTGCACATGGCGTGACCAACATTTATGCCGTGAACCTGCTGGGTCATGTGGTGTTGGTGGACGAGATGCTTGAGCGTCAGTTGATCACCTCTACCGTGCTTTACGCTGGTTCTGAAGCTGCGCGTGGCATTCCTAAGATGGGTGTTGCCCGCCCAGTGCTGAAAGAAGCGTCCGTGGACGAGTTCCGCGCTATGGCGGATGGGCGCACGTTTACTAAAAAGAGTGATCCAATGGATGCTTATGCGAGCGTGAAGCTTATTGGCGCTCTGTGGATGTCTTCCATGGCTCGTCAGCACCCGCATATTCGCTTTGTGACCATGAGCCCGGGCGGTACCACTGGCACCAACGGGTTTGATGATATGCCCTTCGTTAAGAGGCTTTTCTTCAAGCATGTGGGCGGCGTTCTGATGCCTTTGCTGGGCATGATGCATGGCGTTGAAGTTGGTGCGAAGCGCTATGTGGACGGTATTCTGGACCCGAAGTTCAAGAGCGGCGTTTTCTACGCCAGTGCTGGCGAAGGTGCTATCGGCAAGCTGACTGATCAGGCCACTCTCTTTTCTGCTCTCAACAATCACAGTTTTCAGGACAACGCCAATCAGGCTGTCCATCAACTCATCTAATTCCCTAAAGCAGTTCGCATTTAAGCTGAAACACCTGAACTGCTTTAGTCTTTGTTTTTGCGTATCTTTATCCGAA